>JABCOM020000061.1 GCA_013333605.2 candidate division SR1 bacterium | reverse complement strand
TTTATATAACGACTTAAAAAGCTGAAGATTTTGAGCGATAAAATCTCTGACTTCTAGCCCTTTTTCCTTTGCTGTGTTTCGGTTTTTCATTCCATGATCATCACTTCCTGTTTGAAATACTACATCATATCAGAGAAATCTATACATTCTCGCTAAAGCATCCGCCTGAATAATCTCCAAAGCATGTCCAGCATGAGGAGCTCAGTTCATATAGGCAATTGCTGTCGTAATAAAAAATTTCTTGTCCATCTTTAGAAGAGTAATATAAAAAATCTGATCTTTTCTCAGTATTGAACTTAAAAATACGAAAAATATAGCTGTTTTCAAGAGAATATTGTACAATGCCCACTTTTAGAAAATCAGCTCTCTACAAGCAAAAACAATATTCAAAAATATATTATATCACAAATATAAATATTGTCAATCTAAAAGAAAAGGGGATATCAGTTTTTTTTGATTTTTTCTATTTTTGGGATATACTTGAGGTAACATAATCACTTAGGACAAGGTCTACTACACACCCTTGCAAAATAGGTGACTATGTTGGTGGTATTCCACCTAAAACCGCTCTCCAGACCCACTACCCAATACGGTCGGACAGCACTTACTAGAAGTCTTGAGATTCTTCTTATGATCTGTACGAATAGTTTGCACTAGTAAAGTATTCCTACCGATTGTATGAAATCGGGCTCAAGGCTTCTAGAAACTAGAAGCTCTGAAGGTATTCCTCCAGAGTTTTTTTATTTTATAACTATTCTTTTAGTTCTCATCTTGAGAAATAATGAGTTCCTCAATATCTTTTAGATTATCTTTTACAAGTTTAAAATCCTCAAAATCTGATGTTGATCCTGCAAGTTTTTGTGTGTGTTCTTCTTGATATTGAGCATAAATTGCCTCAATTTTATCTACAAAAAGAGGAAAGAGTTTCTGTTTTTTATGATATTTTTGAATCCAAGCATGGAAAGTTGAAAAAGGAGCAATATTTTGATAAGCATAAGGGATTATTTTAAATGCTTTAAAGTAGTTTTCTAATGCTAAAGCTGCCCCTTTGCCCATTCTAATCTGAAGGAGAAACATTTTGAGAGCTGTTTCATGCTGCGTCAAAAGCTGCTCCATACTATTGAGATGAAGCTGGATTACTCAAATCTGAGCTTGTAAATCAGTAAATCTTTTCTCAAACTTATTTTTCGCTCAGTGGAGATGATTTGCATCAATACTCCTATTTGAATACGTCATTTCCTGGAGGTTTTGAAGGTTTGAGGCAAGAATTTTAGCATTGGTTGCATTTGAAATTTCCTCAATCATATCTCAGATTCTTCTCTGAAAAGTAGTATCCTTTGTTTCATAGCCTAATACCTGAATTTCTTGAGCAAGTTTCAGACATTCCTGCTGTAGGATTTTATATTCATCCTTTTTCTTTTCACTAGAATCAATCGTATGATATTGACTCCTGACCGCATCATAAATATTTGAGTAGGTATTGAAAGTTGTCTGGTATTCGGTGCGGTTTTTCTCGGCTCTAGTCAGCTTTCTCTCTGAGTTTTTATGGGTAAGTTTTTCCTCAGTTCTGAAAATAACAATCTTATCATCAATAAAGCTAATCCTCGAAGATTTTTTGTCTAAAAGTCTCGCTTGCTTAAAAAGGCTTAAGGTCTGTTTTTTGATCTCTTCTTTATCTCCTTTCAGCTCAAAAAGCTCAATAAACCTCTCAGGCAGCTGCTCAGGATCTATTTCAACATAAGACAAGAAAAGATCATAGATTTCCCTATTATGACTTGGATTATTTCTCTCAAAAAGATTTTTATTTCCAAGAAAGTATTTCTCAGAAGGAGAAACCGCTCTTTGTAAATTTTTATAAAGCTCCGCTGTCAAAAGCTCGCGCGATTGCGTCCGAGGGAAAACTGACTTTAGACGGGTAATATCTCATTTTTCAATTCAAATCTGCTGTTTATCTTTCATTATTTAGATAAGAAAAAAATAAAAAGTCTGATTGTTGATTTGTTTTAACTTTTTATTTTTATTAACTTAATTTTTTGTATCGAAATTTACACTTCTCATCTCAGTTAAAGAGCTGTTTTGAGCTTCGTTGCTGAGTATTTTCTGGTTCGATATCTAAGTTTGTAATATATCATCCAAATACTTGATCAGAGAAGCTCTTATTGAGTTTTTGATAGAGTTTTTGCAGCTCTGATGAGGTAATTCTCTTACCATAAGGAGGATTTGACAGGATTCGAGCTGAAGATGAGAAATCTATTTTTTTCTGAAGAAAATCTCAGGTCTCAAAAGTGATTTCCTTTTCTAAGTTTCGATTTTTTGCATTTTGGATTGCGATTTGTGTCATTTTTGGATCAATATCGTATCCAGTAAGCTGATACTGACCAGAAAAAATCTGATTTTTTGCCTCTTGAAGTAGATTTTTTCGAAGCGGAAGATTTTTATTTTCAAAGTGCTGAAATGCGAACTGCCTATGCGATCCAGGTGCAATATTTTTAGCAATCAAAAGCGCTTCCATCAAGATCGTCCCAGCTCCCGAAAAGTAATCCACTAATGGCGATTTAAACTTCCAGCCAGAAAGCAAAACCATTGCGGCGGCAAGATTCTCCTTGAGTGGAGCAGATCCTGCTTGAGTCCTGTAGCCCCTCTGATAAAGAGCTTTTCAAGAGCTATTGAGATAAAGTCAGCACTGATTTTTCTCTAGAAAAAGCATCAATTCATCAGTATTTTCCTGCTGTTTTCCAATTCTTGCGATGCTCTCTAGGAGGGCTTTATGCCCAACAGACTGTACAGTTCTCTGCGATGAGAGCTGAGAAGATTGAATATTTACTTTGAGGGTTATATTGGTATTACTGGTTCGCTGAGGGTAATCAGATTTTTTTATAAGTTCAAAAAGCTGATCAAAAGTCCTAGCTTCTCCTGAGACAAGCTGAATATAAACCTTATTTGCGAGTCTTGACCAAAGGTTAATCTGATACATTCCCTTTAGATCAGTCTCAACCCAGCATCCTCTTGAGAAAGTATCAAAAGGAACGAGGTTAAGCCTCTTGAGTTCTTGAGCAAGCAAGCTTCCAAGTCAGAAAGGGCAGGTAATGAGGAGTTTCATCACTTTAGAAGAGAATTAAAAAAAAGCTGATTTTTATAATTAATAATCAGCTTTATCATAGTGGATAGCTTGCTTTTTTCAAGAGGAAAAGACTTGAGTAAAATTTCGCAGAAAGAAAATCCTCCTAATAAATACAATTTTTCTCATCCAATACAACATCAACAATACTTCATTTTTCATACTCTCAAGGGATTTGAACCTGAATATAGTTTTGAGTTCGGCCTTTTGATTTCCCGTTTTTGACCTCTTCAATAAGGACCTGCATCGTTTTTCCATAATGAGACTCAACAAAACGATCACGGACTTCTTCTCCGATTTCAATCAGTCTTCTATTTCTTTCTTTCCTGATTTCCTGCGGGATCTGATCAGGCAACAGTGAAGCTGGGATTTTCTCAGCCTTATGATGATCAGAAAAAGGGAACGCATGAAGCTTAGTAATTCAATATTTTTGCACTGCATCACAGGTGATTTGAAAATCCTGCTCGGTTTCTCATGGGAAACCAGAGATAATATCAGCTCAAATAGAAATCTGATCTTGATCTGGACGGTCTAATCTTCTAATCTTTGTCAGCACTTCATCAAGCTTATCACTTAAATATCCTCTATTCATTGCCTTGAGAATTGGATCAGAAAAGCTCTGAATCGAAAAATGGAAATGAGGAACAAACCTTGGATTACTCACTACCTGAAAAAAATGGTCAGTAAGATATTGCGGATCGATACTGGAAATTCTAATTCTTGGAATAGTCGTTTGCTTAAGGATTTCCTCTAAAAGATATGAGAATCTACTTTCCTCTGATTTTCTTGTATCACTTGCTCACCAAGCAGCAAGATTTATTCCCGTGATCACTACTTCTTTTCCACCTTCTGCTTCTACTTGATTGATCTCAGCGATAATTTCCTCAAGTGGTCTATTTCTATGTCCTCCTCTCTTAAAAATTGTTAGACAAAAACTACAGTAATTATCGCATCAGTTCTGAATGATAATATAATTTTTAGTTCGAAGCTTTTGACCTGGTGTTTTGAGTCCACTAGAAAAGTTCCTAGGATCCTGATCTGGATCTTCTGCTAACAAAACAATCTTTTCCTCATAAGGAAAGAGCTCTGGATATAAGCTGAAAAAAACTGATCTATCCATCGCCTCTCCTCTGTTCATGCTTCCACATCCAGCGATATAGACCCTCTTGTCTTGATGGAGGTGGTCTAAAATTTCTTTTACCCACTTGGATTTAGCTCTATCAGTCACTACACATGTCGCAACAAGAAAAATATCATCAGCATCCTGCTTAGTAGTCTGCAGATGAGCGATTCGTTTATTGAGATAGAACTTATTAACTTTACATCAAAAGAGTTTGTGTTCCATAGCACTATTGAAGGTAAATATTAGAGCTGATTGTACTAAAAAGGCAAAGGGAAATCAAGTCAAAAAAAAATCTGATTTTAGCTTTCTAGTGAGCTTTTATTGATAAGGATTACTCTAGCTAAAAGCTCAGGGAAACAAAAAGTTTTATTAGAATAAAAAAAAGAGAAGTCAGACTTCCCTTTTTTAGATATTAAAGGTTCTAAGCTCAGAATTCTGAGAATATTTGGTAGATCACAAACAGGAATAGAAACAAACTACCGACTGCCAATACGATATTAATCAGCGTATTTTTTGCCTTTTTGAAGTTTTCTCCTTTCCCTCCATCAACAACAAGAAGATATCCAGAGTAAATAATCATAATCACGATCACAGATCCACTGATATATCACAGCATCTTTGCTATTTGAATAATAAACTCCCCTGCTCTCTTTGTAAAATCTTGCTGACTAGCAATGTAGTAAAGAAAGTCGACCACTTTCATTCCAACAAGAGCTGCAATCACTGCTGCAAGATTCTTGAAGAGCTTTTTTCCTCAGCCTTCTTCTCCAGAAGAGGGATTCATCATTTGGAATCCTGTAATCACAATCATCACAATTGCCAAGAAGAATGCTGCTCACTTGAGGAATGTCAGTACAAAAAAGAGGATTCCTGTATTTGAAACGAGGTTATCTTTTAGACCTGTAGTTTGATCAATTGCTGAGAGATTGATTACCTGAGAGAAAAGCCATACTGCTCAAAAGAAGAGCGCCGCCCCAATCATAATATAGAGGAAGTTATTGAGTTCTGCTTTAAGATTTTCTGATTTTTTACCAGATATTACAAGCCTAATTGCGCTCATTACCAAATAAATAAACACTAATATATATCCTACATACTTGATAATGCTCCGTAAATATCCACCAGCTACCGCCCCTTTCGCTGCAGTTGCCTTTGGAAAGAAGAGACACTCAACATTTTCTTTAAAGGTATTTGTTTTTGATACACAGGCAATATCAAACACTTTTTCAGAGCGCCCTTTTTGATCTGGAGTCCCATTTACCATTGGTTTTGCATAGTGCGTTTCAAAGCTTGGAGCTTGATTCGTCGCGAAGGTATCAGTAAATGGAAGTGTCAAACCAAGAGCAAGCAGTCCACTAATTAAAGCTATTTTAATCCAAGAAGCCATTTTATATAAAGAAAAGATAAAAATTCTGATTTCTTTCTTTTAACTAAAGAAGATATTGAGTACTCCTAGCGTCAACCTTATAATTATTAAGAAACTTGTCAAAATAACTACACCAATAAGCACACTCTGAATATCTTTTTTAATTTCAGCGACTTTATCCCCAGAAACACTTTGTGTTACAAGCTTGAATCCATTCCAGATCAGCATTATTGCACCAATTGAGAGACCAATAAACACTATCCACTGAATATAAGGGAAAATATTTTTTCTAATATATTCAAGCGTACTTGTGATTTTATATTTTCAACGAGATTCTATTCCATCTAGCTTTGTTTGCTGGATCTGGAAATCTTTATTTGCAATTGTATGAACACTTTCTACCAATTGCTTAGGACTTCAGTCAGCGCTTACTCGTTTAGAGTTTAGAGAAGAACTTGCAAAAGTCATACTCATTAATGGTATTGCGAAAAGTGATAGGAATACTCAGCATACTAAAATCAGTTTTTTCATTTTATTTAGTTTTTGGATAAAAGATAGATTTTTATTCTTCTTCATCATGGGTTTCTCTGAGTTTTGCCTTGATAGCAAAAGCAGCAATGACTCAAATAAATCCAACTACAACAATTCATAATACCCATAGAATAACTTTTAACCAAGATGGGAATCCTGATGTTCCAGTTGTTTTTGTCGTTTCCACTGGGGGAATTGTCTTAGTCTCTCAAGATTTTTTATTAACATCCTGGCATACTTCAATAGTTGATAGTTCATATTGTTTTGCGATATTTTCACAGATATTTTTCTCAATCACATTTTTGAAATCATCAGTTCAAATCTGATTTTCTCAGATATTATTTGGGTCAACGGCATTTTTCTGCAGGAAGGTGTAGAGTTTGATAAGCTTCTCAGCTCTAACTGATTTGGTATCAGAGCCACTTTCTACTAGGCTTTCTGCTCTCTCAAATTCATCAAAAATCTGACTTGACTCCTTTTTTAAGCTTAGAGGAAGTAATGCGAGAATTTCAGATTTTGCTACCTCATAAACTCCAACTCCTTTTGCTGAAAGTGTTGCATGATCACTTAAAGCAATCAAAATATCATCAAGTTTTTCTTGCTGTTTTTTAGTGAGTTTTGTAGTATTTTTCTTTAAGAAGTCCTCGATTTGGATCACACTTGATCTGGTTTTATTGATATCTCCAAGATCATTTCTCAGAGAGATAAGAAGATTTCTCAAATCAGCATTAGCAATACTCGAACGATCATCAATATTTGCAATAAGTTCGCTGAGTGCGGAATATTGTGCTTGAAGCTCTGGGCTTAACCCATTCTCATAATCAGCAAAGGTTACGGTAAAGTCTTTCTTAAAAAGCTGCGCACTTCCCTCTGCTTGATAGACAATTCTTCAAATAACAGATTCTGACTTTGGAATATATGATTGTGTCAGGATTTTATTACAGCTTAGATCACGATCATTATCAGGCGTTCCATCTAAATTAGTATCAATCAAAATATTGATATCAACCCAGCACTGATCATTTCTTGAAGCAGTTTTTAGATAGAAAACAACCTCATTATTTAATTGTCTACCAACGAAAATCTCAAGATGTCCTTTATCAGATTTTTCTATATTTGGCAATGAAACGATTTGAAGTCCACTTGTCAAAGAAGTAAAATCTGAACCAGAATCTACTTTTACTTCGAGTTGTGCAGTAGCCTCATTGGCATTACTATCCTTTGCCTTGATTGTTACAGGATAAGTTCCTGGTTTTGGATATTGGACTTTAAATGTTTTTTTATCCAAGGTTGTATCAAGGTATTTTTTATTTCACTTTTCACATTCTCTAGTATCCCAACATATTTCTCTACTGATGAGGTTCCCAATACTCACATCCTTGAAAAGGACAGTTGTTCCCATAGTTGCATAAATCAGAGCTGGTTTAATTCAGTTTTTTACTACAATCTGAGCTCACTCTCACATACCTTTATGGTCTCTGTAAGTCACATAAGCAACTGGTTTATACGGCTTATCTTTTGGACTTGGCTTATTGTAAACTCGCTTTACACGATCATTTTTGGTTGTCATATCGATAATTCCATCGCCATCGAAATCTAGCTGAATAGTCCTATCTTTTACAAAATCTGACCTATCAGAGAGCACCTTTGATATAATATCAAATGTGATTTCATCTCAGACTTCTGCATTAATCTTATCTGATCTCAAGGTAACAAGCGGAATATCTGGCTGTTTACCATCTGGTGGGAACATGATCAATGGTCAATTTCCAATAATTTCTTCACTTGTTTGATTCCCATCATCATTATCAAACATTTTCACTCAGAATACATATTCTCAAGGGATTTTTGGTACGGTAAAAAAAGTATACGGTATACTTCCCTGAGTAATCCTCGTTTCTATAATTTTATTTGGATTATCTTTTGGGTAATAATACCATTTAAAATAAGAGATTGCTCCATCTGGATCCATTGGATTTTCAGCGGTAACCTTCACTATGATAGGATCAATTCCTGAATTAAAGATATCTTGTGTCTTATTTCATTGTTGAAATCAGATTCCAATCTCATTTCCATATTGAGGGAAACTGATCATAAGATTATCAAGCTTTGGTAGTGCATTAACTACCTTAAACCAAATTCTCTCTTTTACATTCTTACCAAGTGATGTATCCTCTAGGATGTAATCAATATATTGACATCCCAGCGAATTAAACTTATGAGAGAATGCATTATTATTTATATTGATGATTTCATCATTCTGAACCTGAAAGTAGGTACGAAGATTTGTGGCATTTCATTGAGCATTTACAGATGAAGAAGTATCAATATTAAAACGAGCTTGCCTATCAATTCTAAATGCTGAGTGCTCATTTCCTTTTTCATCAGTACATTTATCGTTTTGAGCTACTTTGATACCATAGTCATTACTAATGTCATAGCTGATAATTGGGCTATCTTTTTCCCCAATATACACAGTATCATAAACTGTATTGGTATTTCCTTGCTCATCTGTTGCTTTGAGCGTAATTCTATAAGTACCAACTCTTTGATATTCATGCTTCATAACGTTAGTCTGATTGACTCTTGGGACTGTTCAATCTCAAAAATCTCGTTCATAACTAAGGATCTGGTGATTTGCTTGTGCTGCAAAAGTTACATACGTCTTCCAAACAGCAGCTCTTGGACGGATCTTTAAGACTGGTCTCAGAGTTGATTTGACCACTACTTCTTTTTCAATTTCCGAGATTTTACCAAATTTATCAGAAACTACTAGTGTTACCTTATGAGTTCACGCCTCATTAAAGAGCACAGTAATCAGCTTATTTTCTTTTTCTGTTTTAGTGATATGCACAGCATTAGGATTTGAAAACTGCCAATCATAGGTAAGTTTATCATACCCATTTCCTACATCAACATCACTTGAACTATCGGCATTAAAGGTAAATTCTGAAGGATATTCTCGAAGACTTGTTGGTGTAATAGTAAACTGAGGAACTGGAGGCGTAGATCCAACATATACATTCACTGTATCCAGATTTTTATTTCCAATTTCATCTTCTACAGTAAGTTTTACAGTATAGTTTCCAGGCTTTTTAAATTGTTTTTTAATCTCCTTTCCTTGCAAGGTATCCAGCTTTACACCTTCAGAATCATAAATCTCCCAAGTAAATAACTTGATCCTAGAGGTCAATGAATAAGAAGCTGCAGCTGAAAAGCTATATGTTGTAGAAGTCATTCCCTTGTCTGGAGTCTGCTGAATAGAGGCTACAGGATCAGAAACAGAAAGAGAATATCTCTCAGAAACTGTATTGCTCTCGTTATCATTTACAGTGAGAGAGACATTAAACTCTCACTGACTTGGAAGTGGAAGATTGATATATCCAGGTTTTCAATCTCATTCTCTTGCCCAACTGAAACCATCTCTTGAAGTAATTTCCCAGCGATGAGACATGATTTCTCTCCCTCACATAGGTAAAGTCGCACTTCCATCAAAAACGATTCCTTTTTTTGCTTCTTGAATTCCGACTTTTACATACTTGTTTTTACCCATCTTCTTCCCATTTGCATAGACGATAACATTTGCTGATTTTGGGCTTACATTTACAGAAACAGTAGTTTCTCAGTCGAAAATTCCAGCATTTGAACTCCTAACGGTAAGATGCACAAGATAGATACCAGATTCGTTGAATCTATAGTTTACTACTGGTCAATATCAGATAGGCTTATCAATTCCATCAATATCTCTGTAGTACCAAAAATAGTTCCTTGAAGGGATAGTCTCATTTGATGGATCACTACTTCCTCTTGCATCAAAAGTAACCGTCAAAGGCGCAGGACCACTAGATGGATTCGTTGAAGCGGTTGCTTTGACTGTGTATTTATTTTGGATTGTTGCGTTTACATTGCTGAGAGGATTTTTACAATTTTCAATAAAACTATTATAATTTTCTCTATTAGTAT
>JABCOM020000060.1 GCA_013333605.2 candidate division SR1 bacterium | reverse complement strand
ATGCAACTTAAAATATACAAGCTATCAGAGCTTGCGAAGTTGGAAGGTATTCACTACAAGACTGCCCTACAGAGAGCAAAGTCTGAGAAATATATCCAAGTCTCTTTCTATAGCTCAGCTGTAGGGAAAGAAACTTCTCGTTATCTTTGCAAAGCCGATAGCGATATTATCTTGGCGGCTTTTAATCAGAAATCTAAAAAAGATGCGCCAAGCGATACAAAAATTCACAAACCACCTCAGAAAAAGAGGTAGTTCAGAGTATACAATCTACGACTATTGTAGATCGATACAAAAAATTTTTACTGATTTAGGTAAAAATTGGCTTGAGGCAACAAGTTCTGAGATTGAAGACTTAGTCTTTAGTCGAACTTGTTCAATTGCAACAAAACAAAAATATTTAGCTCAGATGAGATCATTTCTCAATTTTTGCTATGCAAAAGGATTCCATCCACTGAGCTGAGTCAGTATTTTTCTTCCAAAGGTACCTAAAAAAGAGGCTAATTACCTCACCGAAGAACAAATACATAAACTTCTGGCCCATCCTATGGATAGAATGATTAAGGTTGCAATCAGGCTCATGCTCTCTACAGGTATGAGAGTTTCTGAGGCTCACTCAGTAACTAAAGAGCAATTAAAAAATGCTGAAAAAGTCTGAGAACTCTACCAAATTACTATTCTTGGTAAGGGTAGAAAACTGAGATCAGTCTTTGTCCCTGAGTGAGTTAGAGCTGATTGTCTCGCTTACGCTGGGCCCCATAAGGAGAAGATTTTTGAGGTCCCTGTATGGAGTCTTGTGATCTGAGTCAGTAAAATCAGTAAAGAACTCTGATTCCATTTTAGCTCGCATACTCTAAGACATACTTTCTTAACTATGCTAGTTAAGAGTAAGGCTGATCTCTATAGAGTACAGAAGCTTGCAGGACATAGCAATATCGCCATCACAAGTAGGTATCTGCACACTACAGACTATGATTTATCCGAGACGGCTAGTCTCGTGAAAAATCTTGCATTCTCATAAAAGATCCCTACACTTACAATCACTTTGTACACCGCAGACTCACATACTAGCTGCGGTTTTTTTGTAAAAAAAGAAAAGAAACCAGACTTTTTAGCCTGATTTCTTCTGGTATCTAATACTCCTCTGATAATCTAATGTGACCGCTAGCCTCTGCTCTGCTCCTGGTTCCCCACGAGCTACATCAGCTCTTCTTTGTTTGAGTGCTTTTTCTATGGCCGCTCTCTCCTCCTGGAGATTCTCAAAAATCTTCGGACATCTGAGCACGAAATCGTAGAAAGAAAGCTTATAAGGCTGAACCCTGATCGCATTTGGTCCTGTTCCGCTTCAGCTGTTTTTTCAGCTACCATTCTGTTCGAGAACGAATACCTTTCAGTCAACGATACGGTCTACAATAGCAATATGCCCGTATTTATCTCTGGTTCTTACTATGATATCTCACTGCATGAGGTTGTCTGTACCGACAATCTTCTCTCGGCCAGTATTGAAGAGGTCGGCCTGAGGGACTTGTTTGGCATTTCCGAGCTTTCATATCTTTCAAAATCCAAGTCGCTCGAGGTAGAGCTTGGCGAGATCTACACACTGGAAATCATAAACTCCGTCGTAGTCAATCCTCTTTCAAAGCCAAGTTCCCTTAAAATTTAACCATGGTCTATTCATCTTATAAGTAGTCTAAAAAAGTAAAATGCTTATCAATTGATCAAGCTTTAATATTCCCCCCAAACACCATAATATCCCTGTAGGTAAACTGATTCGCATAATGTTCGTCCCCTCGCTGGCCTATCTCCATGAGAGTAGGATCCTCTTTTTTGGGTATACAGAGATTCACTGCGTGCCACTCGGCCCATACTTTGTGGACTGAATCTACAACATCGTTATCTCTGATATCTTCCTGGAATTCTGGCTTGGTTGATCTCGTGTAAACAAGCGAGTAACCATCAAGGAAGAGTTTTCCCATCTTTTCTGCATCTTTATCAAAATCAAGGCAGAAAAATCAGATTTTTTTGTTTGGGAATTCCTTATTCCATCGCTCGCAGATAACTGCAGCTGCAACTCTCTCTGAGTTCCCTAAATCCTCGAAATCTACTCCAGCATCTCTGAGCATTCGCTTGATATTGATAATATTATTCAAGCTTATCTTATAGCCGAGATTGAGCCACATATTATTAAACATACTATAGAGCCAGCAGTTCGCTCAGCTTTGCCTCGTAACGGCTATTCTCTCATTCCATCTAGGAGACTGCTTATGCAAACTAAGAGAGGTTTCGTGTCTTGTGATTAGTAATCAAATATTCATGATCCATACACATAAAAAAATAAAAGAAAAACCTGAGTCTTATTCAGGCTTTTTGTCTTCTCCTAGAGTTCAATCTTGTCTCCTAGCTCAGAAGAAGAATCCAGCAATCCCACTTCGGGCAATCATAAATTGATCTCACTCTAGCCTCCCCATAAAAGTGAGGGCAACCAGTGCAATAGCAAAGATAACGAGCACAAGTCTCGTGCTAGACCTTAACCATTCAGGTCGGTTTTTTGTATCTTTCCACATTTCATCGTATATAGAATAAAAATAAACTACTTAATAAACATTTTGAGTATTGCACCTCAGAGTGACAAGAAAACTGCTCAGATTACCATCCAAACAATGTTCCAAAGCCTATCTACAGAGGTTTTTTTTGCATATTTATTATCTAGCGAGTTTGTGAATTCCTTGAATTCAGATTGAAAGGACTTCATATCTTCTTTGAACTCAGTCTGAATAGATTTCATATCTTCTTTAATTTCTTTGAGATCTTCTTGCATTTTCTTACGGTCTTGAGTGAATAAATCGAGGGCTATTTTTAATTCATTATCTTTGGTCATCTTTGCTCTCATAAGAAGTAAAAGTAATAATTGATTCTCTGCAGTGGTCCTTGTCGATCCAATCCAGGATACCAACCACTGCACGACCAACCAGTGTAAGAGTTCAGGTTTCTTGGTTTTTACCCAAGACCGAGCTGATCGTCTCCTGTACCTTTCCGAACTTATACCCAGCCGAAGTTATCAAACAGCGGTTGAATAAGTCCCTGCACACTGAGTTCCCTATCTGGTCTATTCAGATAGCTACACTACGAAAGATCCCACCTAAGTATCAGAGTCCCTTCTTGCTGGCAGAATTAGTACCAGGAACAAAAAACCTGAATCAGATTTCTCCTAGTGTCCATAGGATCCCGAGCGGTAGCAATACCAGAGCCAGAGCTAGAGCCACGATCAGGAGTATTAGGCTATGCAGTAGGTTTCTCATTTTTCTCTTCCTCAGCATATAAATCATGAACTTCAGGAGGGAATTTTATTCAATCTCCTTTCCATTTTTTATACTCAGCATAGGGAAGATACCCCTTAATATCTGTTATATCAATATGAGAGAGGTAAGTAACTCCGTTCCTTGTTACGGTCTCCATATGAGAGTATACTAGTCTCAAAAAGACTAATTTTTTTTGAAGATCTTCATTGCTAGCTAGAAGTGTAAGAGGGATCTCAATTGTGACGAAGTGTGGCTCTTTTTGTTTCTGTTCTTCTAGCCAAGCCTCATATTCTCCTTCTTGAGCTAAGGATACTACCTCTCCATCATTATGGATAGGCTCTAGGTCTGAAAACCCAATAATTACTCAGTCTTTTTCTATCTTGTACATTCTACATTAACTAATTCAGATAAAAGAATGGATTGTCATTGTTGAGCTACTTCCTCCATTAGAGGTTGATGCAGAAAAGGTAGCCATACCCTTAGGCACAAAGTACCAACCATATCCAGAGAATGAGCTATCTCGACCACTAGGTCATCAGAGACTTCTACCATTGATAGAACATCCTACACCTTCACTTCTCCACTTATCATAACCAGCAGTCCAAGAGACCTCTACAAAACCATCAGTTGGGGCTTCTCGCTGAGTAGTAACCGAACCAGTAATCGTACTATTGATTGCGATTATTCACCCCTTTGGCTCTCAGTAGAAGAAATCTGCGAGTCAAAGTACCTTTTTAGCTGGAGTTCACATTTTACCATCTTCTTTGATTCCTCGATATCATTTTAATGACGTATCTACGAACCCGTATCTCGTGAATACACCTTTCCCCATCTCGTCAATATTGTTGGTAGGGAACAATATTCTTCAATTTGTTTTTGCATTTGCTTTAATCACAACTTCTTTAAGTAATCCAGTAGATTTTATGTATGGCAATCCATTCTGAACTACTACACTTCCAAGTCTAATCCATCTCATTTTAACCCAACTTCAATTGTCATAGGTCTTAGCCAAAAAGTATACAGGGACATTTTTGACCGTCATTTGCCCTTTCTGCACTCAATCAATCCAAAAAGTAGCCGTAGTCCCATCTCTTTTTATTCTCCAAATATGGAATTTATGGTCATTATAATTCTCAATATTGGTGTTAGTTGTATCGTTCCATATTCAAGTTGTTCTAGTATTGTACGCAAACTGGAATGCTGCAATCATTCAACCTCAGTCCCTCGCTGTAAAAAATCCCATCGCGTGTCACCCATAACTCGTACCTTGCATAGCTCCCTCTCGCTCAATATCAAAATCTCAGGTAATTAGTTCCTTTGTATAGAGGAAACGATAGTTTCAATCTCCTTTTATTGTCAAAAAATCAGGTCAGGTTTCAGAGTTTGTAGACTCAAATTTTTCTTCAACTTTAGAATTTCTAAAGAAAAATTTATTTACGATAGGAGTTCACGCATTCAGAATATTAGGCTCAACATACAACACATAATAATTATTTGGGTTATCAATAGTTGTCTCTACCTGTATTACTACAGCTCTTCACTTCTGATTACCTGTAATCATACCAGGGAAAGTTACAGTTACTTTATCTCTAGCATTCTTGATTTTTGCGGGTTGTATCTCAACTCTAGCATTATTATTGATTAGTGCATTAGTCTTATAGTCACGAATAGATACGATTAGATTATGGCTTGGGGTGAGGGTTTTTGATAAAAATAAATCTATCGAATTAAAGTCTACACCAGATAAGAATCCTTTAATCTTATGTACCTTATTGGTTGCAGCAGATCCAACCGCTACCATACCGAAGTAATCCTCATCAGACAATTCAGGAACAAACCCAAAGTCCTCACCCTTTTTGAGTGCATCTAGGGAATAATACTCCTTATTGAATGCGTAGGATCCTCCTGAGAGCTTATTGAGCTCAGTAGTAGTCTCTGTGGCCTTCTTCTCTACTTGAGAGATTCTAGCGGCTAGCTGACCTACTTTAGGGATGACAGTTCTATCTAGTCTGACTACACCTCCAGTAGCTGAGGCCAAAAGAAGAAAATTCTGACTAGGTACGGACGGTCAGGTTTTTATGCTCGCTATTCCTGTACCATCTTCGGCGTTATTCCCCCCAAAATCTATCTTACTCTGATCTACTTCTATGTATACCTTATAATCTCCAGTAGTAGGGAGATCAATCACTTCGTCAGATTCAAAAAAAGCAAGAATCTTTTGTCCGTTAGATCTCACTAGCGGAACAATAGCTTGCACAGGTTGGAGCTTATTTCCTACAACAGTTCCTCCTTCAATCACTCCTCAATCAATTAAACCTCTCATAAGGCCACTAATATCGTGGTCGTAGGTTATGTTCTCTCAGTTTAGGTTTCATAGTCTTTGCATGCGTCCTATTAAAAATACAAATAAAAATCTGTTTATTTCCTTCCAAATCTCCTAAAAAAACCCTTTTTTACGATCTGAAAGAATCTTTCCTTAAACTCAATACTCCCTCTCCTTAGAAAGCTTCTAGGCTGCATATACTTTGTACCAAATTCTAGATGTTCTCCATAGTCCATAGGCTTAACTTTCCTGATTTTCTTCTTTCCTACAGTGTGCGATCTACTAGCGTCTATTCCGATACGGTACCTCATTTCTCAAGATTTTTCTCGTGTAGTAGCATCTTTTAGATTTCCAGTTACTGGAGCTTCAGGATTTTTAGGCGTTGGTTGATTTTCGCTTCTAGGAACAAGGTGATTTTTTATCTGAGCGGTGAGATCTACTACCGCATCAAACAGCGCTCCATCTAGAGCTTTTTTAAGATCTTCAAATGCTGATTTAGTTAATTGGAATCCCATCACACTCCTCTAGATAGCAAACTAAATGATCATCTCCTCCAAATCATGGACTAGGAAAGGCCCTCTTAACCTCATAGCAAGTTCAATATTGATCTTTCAATCTATACTTTTTTTTAATTATCACCCCGAATTCGCACCTAAAAGTAAAAGAAAAAGTGTCATAAACAATTCCATTCTTCCCTCACTGTTTATCTGTTGAGAACTGATCATATTTCTCTGCTTTCGGCAACAAAATACCCAGAGCAGTTCAAGTTTTTTGATATTTCAACTTTCTCTGTCCAAGAGAATTAATCTCTTCATTTGTAGAAAAAATCTCCATATCACGATTAAAATCTGAGCTAAAAGATGAAAGGAGCGACATTATAGCACAGTATAATATAAAAGCTTATAAGGAGCCAATAAGGCCGCTAAGTCTGACTTGCTTCTAGCTGTTGAGCCTTTTTTCTGTTCCTCAGGAGAAAAGTAGGTGATACTGAGTACATCTACTTTTTTTGACTTAATCTCTAATCCATTAGTTTTATGAATCTGATACAACTCTTTAGCGAGATTTAGCATAGCAAAAGCAAGAGATTTAGGGAGCGAAGCAAATCCTCATGTATACTTTATTACCACTCTACCTCTTGTTTTTTTCTCTAGGTATACGACATTTTTTGACCAATGGTCCACTTTTGCCCCTGTAATAGATTTTACAGCAACAATCGGAGCTTTGAGAAAAAGCATTGAAGTGTTCTCAACATCAAGTGCTTCTGTATACTCTTTCTCAGTTAAGCTATACCCAAGCTCTTGCTCTATCATATCATTCGCTAGATCAAGCATCATCTCAAGAAGTTTATCTTGATCATTTTTTGTAATATTCAAAAACTCTTTTAGCTCATCAAGTGTCATTAATCAAGTTCATTAAGTAAATCTTCATCTGATGGATCAACAGATGTCTGATCCTCTTGTGAAGTTTCAGTTTTCCCTAAAAGTTCAATAAGATCAGATTTTTTTGCATTTTCTGGCACCTCAATACCCGCATCCTCACAGAGTTGTTTAAGATCAGTAAGCTTCATCTTTGCATAGTTGGTAGTTTCATCTGATGGATCAACAGATGTCTGATCCTCTTCTCCAATAACTGTAAATCCATTAACTAAATAAAATTCTGGATTTTCGACATTAACACTTTGTCCTGGTTTAACTCCATTGTACACCTTGTTTGAATTGTTGACAAGTTTAATTGTTGTAATAACCATTTTTCTGCTATAAAAAAATAAATACCAACTTTACATTCAAAACTACCCAAATCTCAACGACATTTTTATTTTTAACAAAGAAAATCTGACTCATAAAGCCAGATTTCTTTTTTATAATGAGAGATATTATGCCCTTGTTGAGATATTCTTCATAACAGCCAATGCTTCATTGTTCTCAACTTGAAAATCTGTTCTGATGGAGATATACATTGCAGTTTGTTCATGCTCTGCATCTCTTTCAAACTCAATTTTGATTTCTCTCTGGATTCCTTGAATCAGATTTCTTGGATCAGTCATTAAAATTTCAGAACCATCAAGAGTTACCTCATGAACGGTTTCATTTCCAGTATATTCGTAAGGTACTGCATCTTCAAGAGTAATCTTATTACCAGCTACAGTCTTTACCATACTAGAGAATTCAAGTGGAGTATTATAACCAATACAGATCGCATCTCCAACCTCAATCCCTGCAGCACTCACAACTTCAATCTCCTGAGCCCATTGAGTATTTTTCTTTGAGAGCTTTGTTGAAGCACCTCCAGACTTTAAGACTGCAGATTCTACAGACATCAATGAAGCATTGATAAATTTCTTACCCATATATCCATCAGACTCAACCTGATTTTGAGACTTTGCATACTTGTTCTTGTATCTCACAATCAAATCGTCTCCCATGATAGTCTCAAGAGTAGCTCTATACTTAGGCTTCAATGAAAGTCTAAGATCAGTTAATTTATCAATATCAAGCTTTCTATCAGCATATCCACTACTTGCAGCATCAACAATTACAGAGGCTCTCGCAATGAAACCATCCACCTGATTATTGATATCTACACAGTTGCTATTTTCTAGCTGATCATCTGCGATATATCTACCATAAAGACTTGCCTGTTCAAGCTGATTAGCACACACTTTAGCGGCCATCTGCATCAAATGATCCTTAAAATCATCTCCTTCGATATTATCTTCTAACTCATCATCACCGATGATAAACTTTGCTCTCATCTTCTTAGACTTAAGCTTGATTTGATCAGGCTTCACCTTAGAGGTTGTCCTGTCTGTAAATCCTGTCGTGTGTCCAGCAGGATGAAGAATTTTATCACCAATTCCAATTTTGGCAATTAATTTTTCTGGAGTATCCATCCTAACAACCCTCAATTTCTGAAGGATTACTGACTGATTTACGATATAATCAATAAAGCGATCAGCCTGTTCAGTATTAAGATGAACCTGATTTGAATCTTTACCTCAGTCAAAGACTTTTTTAATTTTTTCGTAGGTTTTCATGTTTCCTTTTAAGATTAAAATAAAATCTGATTTTTACCATCGTTTCTGATTGTTGGTCTTTTGGACCTCTTCCTGTTGCTGAGAATCCTCTTCGCTTTCAGTAACCGCTTGAACACTTTGCTCAAGCTTGCTAATTTTTTCAGAGATTCCGTCAGTAAAGTTTTTGAGCTCCTCTTTTAGTGCCTGAAGATTTTCTGCTGACACATAAAGATCAGCATATTTTTTTACCTCTTCAAGAGTTTTTGTTACCTCTTCAAGAGTTTTCTCTACCTTATTCTCAGTTTCGCTAGGAGTTTCAGGCTGTTGCTCCTCGAGTTCTTTGAGAACTGGAGCAATATCTTCTAGCGTCTTGAGAACCGCATCCTTGTCATTAGCAGCATAATGCTTCACAATATCCGCATTATATTGCTTGATTTTTGCAATAAGTTCCTTCATTACAATATTGAGTAAAAATAAAAACACTTGCTTTTACATTTAAAACTACCCAAATCTCAACGACATTTTTATTTTTGCTCTAGTTTTTTAATTCTTTCTTCCATTTTTTGGAGCTTTTTGATAAAGCTCAACCTTCAAATTTTCGCAGAAGAAAACTTATACGAGATCTTAGGCAAATCTCCTCAGACGTATTTTTTCTCTACTACCTCCATTGATCCATCATAGTTCATCAGATCATTATTCCTATGAATAAAGACTTTAACAATATCTCAAATTTCCACTTCAAAAAAATTATCAACTTTCCCTTCAATTTCAAAAACCTGAGTTCCATTCTTTGCCTCCTGCAAAAAATCTTCAGCAGATTTCCCTTCAAGCGAAACAGATTCCTCCAAAAATCCATACTCATCAATACTTTCCTGATATTTGGAGAAAATATTATTCTCGTCGCCAACCCCATTGATAATCTCTTGAGCATCATCAAGCATACTTGCCTTGAGAATGGTATTATTGTCAGGAGTTCTGGTATCATAACTATACTCTTTATAGAACTCCCCCTGTGTCCTATCTCTTCCCACTTTTTTTCAGAACACGAGTTTGCTTCCAAAAAGTCTGAATTCATAGCCCTTTTCTTTCCAGTCCTTCAGAATTGAGAGCAAAGTTGTTTTCTTCCCATAAGATTTCTTAGGAACAAGATCAGGAGCAGAGCAGACAAATTCAAGTCCGAGTGGAGCTACAGCATTGATATCACCCCAAATTCTTTTAAGGATGACTTCCAGTCTTTCATTCCTATATTCGTAGGCATTATGAGTAAGCCTTCTTGAAAGTATCCAGAGCTCATCATTGAGAACGATCTTTACAACTTCAAGACTTGCCTGGATTCCCCTAATAATCCCTGAGAACATTTCAAATTCCTGAGATCAGATTTTTTGTCTGATAACAACCTTATTCATCTTTTTGAGGATGCTACGATTTGCATACGGATTATCATGAAAGATGGAAATGCTCGCAGAGGAAATATCAGACATTTCGTGTTCAATCTCAATTCCTACAAGGTCTTCGATTTGTGCGATACATTCCCCAGATCTCTCATATACATAGCAGATAAACATTAGAGCAAAACATTACTAAAATAAATTTTTACATCAAAATCTGACTCATAAAGTCCTCAATCTTTGTCTTGAAGGAAGAAAATTGTAGTACCAAAAATCATTGGCCAGCTTGATCATGGCATCCTTTTTTCGCTGATATTGACTCAGTTTTTCGTGATTGTCTTAGCCTCAGCATTAACTTCAATTATATCTCCTGCTTCAGCATTAACTTCAATACCAAAAAACTCACCTCCTTTCTTTCTAATCGTCAGTGGCGAATTGATTTGCCCTTTTGCAATGATTTGGATTCTTGCAGGATTTCCTACATTTCCACTACCTAAACATTCCACTTCATTGAAATACATATTCATTGCTTTCCCTAGTTTTACGCCTAATTTGAAGCCTCCATAAACTCCTTCTTTCCCCTCTACCATTTGCTCCTGAACAGAGAAAAATCTAGCGTCATCAGCCTGCAGACTAACTCTAAAGCTTCTTGTTGTTCCATCCATATAATCATCTTCTTGAATATTGTAATCAATGGGATCCTTAATTTTGCACCAAATTTTTCGCTCCCTATCTTGTTCATCAACAACGGTAAAAAGCTTTTTTTCTGGTATGTCTGTAATTGTAGTTTGTAATCCAAAGGCTCTATCTAGCCAATCCATCGCTTTAGAGGTTGCGTCTCTCGTATCAGCAATAATAATTCCCTCAATATCAATTTTTCTCCCCCTTGAATACGTAGGAGACATCTTGATGCCGTGAGCTCATTCAATATTTTTCTGTTCATCAGTAGTGTCTAACTTCCTCCAGTTTACGAGCGTGAGTCCGATTTGATATTCGTTGGTCTTATGAGCGATAGCTTGCCCATCTCGTTTGTAGCTTTTTCCGATCATTTTATATGCAAAAAAAAGATAAAAATCTGATTATAGCTTCCGTCTCGCTCGGTCTAGAAATCCCCTCAAATCAAACTCATTATTCACGGTAATTGTATTATTCTGAGTCTTAGTCAGGTTTTTATTAGTAATAGTATTCGGAGTATGAATATTCTGCATCCCCTGTCTCACACTCTCTAGCTCAGCGAAAACTCCTCAGAGAGCATTTACCATATTTGCGGGAGCAACCCACTCTCATTTATGTACCACCCCTGCAACATCATACTTACCGCCCATACCAGTATACCCCCCATCCGCAAACCCAACGAATCCACCTTCTGAATGTCACTTATAACCTGAAGCTCTTAATCTCGCCATCAAACTTTCAGCAGTACTTACAAAATTGGCGAGATCTCTTTCTCTGTTTTTGAGTTCATCTCTATATTTTTGAGTATTATCACCCCAAAGTTTTGCAAGTTTCTGAGCTTCATCATTATATTTATCCATCTTTTCTTTAAGATGATCTTCCAGCTCTTTGAGTTGTGTTTGAAAGGCTCTTTGCTGAGCCTCGAGCTTGATTGCTTCATTGATATTCTCCTGATCCTCAATTTTCTTATCATTCCCTTGTTCATCTTTATAGCTTGCAGAGATCACTTCTCCCGCATCGTTCCTCTCTATTTTGAATGCAGAGCTATCTTTTACATCTTTTGCTCTGGTATATGCCTTGAATATCTCCTGCTTTTCTACGAGCTTTGCTCTTTGTTTTTGGTATTCTACCATCATTTGCTGTGCCTTACTCATGTTCTGATATTCTTCAGCTTGAGCTCTTACCTCGGCCGTGATATTCTCCTCCACAAAAGAGATCTCTTCTCTGAGTTTACGAATCTTTTCTTGGCTTTCGGAAATTTTCTCTGCATCATCCGTGCTTCAGATTTTCTGATCTCTTTGAAGTTTTGCGAGATTCTTTTCCTCTTTCTCAAGCTCTTTTTTCGCATCAGCTCATCTCTTTGCAATATCTAACTGTTTATCAGTATCTAGCTTGGTTAGCTCTCCTTGGATTTTAGCAATCGAATCTTTCGCCTTCTCCTGACTTTCCTCAAATTTTTTTCCAATTTCTTCAACTTTATCAAGATATTTTTCAATATCTTTCCCAGCATCTTCGATAGTTTTTTGATGCTCTTTACTCAAATCTTCATAGTTTTTGTATTGTTCTTTCTTATATTTTTCTGCTATTTTTAGGAGGTCTTCCGTTGTCTTTCCCTCAATATCTATTTTCATCTGATCATAACTTTCTTTGAGTTTTGCAAGCTGTTCCATCTTTCGAGCTTTGTCTTGATCAGCCTTCTGTATCCTTTCTGCTTCTTTTTGCACATACTCATCTAGCTCTTTAAGTCTTGCTTCTTTGATTTTACGAGCCTCTTCCTTAGCTTTTTCTTCTGCTGATTTTCATTTTTTTCAGCTACCGCCTCATCCAAGAGTATTTGATGTGGTTTGTGGTTTTATTGGTTTATTCTTAATTTCTTCTATTCTTTTCTGTATTTTGTCTAATCCAGATCTTGCCTTATCTACTTCCTTTTGCGCTTTTTCTGCTTCTGAACTTAATTTTTTAAATTCTTCAGGTTTTGCTATTTGTAGGCTCCTGACATTCATCTCTGTATCAGTCACGATACTTCCTCAACCAATAAGGGAATTATTCCCATTAGCAGTATCGTTTCGTTCCTTTTTTTGTTTTGCAACAATATTTTCTGATGCTAAAGCAGCAAGTTTTGATTCGGCAAGCTTCAGATAACTGTTTGCCGCAGTTTCAACATCTTGAGCAAGCTTCAATACTTCAGCTCTCTCAGATTCTGTACTCATCTCAAAAGAATTTAAAAATTCCATTGCAGAATTTAGATCTTCCTGATTTTTGATAGCATATTTAAGCGCTCAGCTATAGAGATCTTGCGAGCTTTTGAGAGCTTTTATTTTGGTTTGATAATCCTCAGCACCTATTTTCCCTTCCCTGTAAGCAGTAGTCAGTTTTTCTTGCTCTTTTCTATTCTCATTGAGCTTTTTTGTAAGCTGACTGAAGCTCTCTTGCGATGCAAGATTCTTTTTAGGAAGCTCCTCTTGATACTTATTGTATGCATCCACTCCAGCAGAGAGAGCAATGATTGCTCAGGTGATAATCCCAATCGGCCATCACATCCCCGCAAAAGATACTCCTAGAGCAGAGATACCAGCAGAAAGTGTCGGCAATAATGCTCATAAAGTCGTAAAGGCTGTGATGACAAGTCCACCAACTCCTACAAGAGAAAAAAGAGCAGTAGCAAGTGTCTTATTCTTCTCTACAAACCTTTGAAGTCATTCAGCTACAGATTTGACAATAGCCCCCAATCCATCTAAAACAGGTAATAAAGCCTGACCAATACTCTCTCCTATGAGCTTAATACTCACTTTAGCCTGATCCCAAACACTCGCCTTAGTAGCCATCATTCCATAGAATTTTCCACCCTCGGCAGTCATAGTCTGAAAGGCCCTCTCTACTTCTTTAAATCAAATTTTCCCTTGAGCCACCATTTTCTTAATCTCTGTTTCAGAGACATTCATATTTTTAGCCAGCTCTTGTGTAAGAGGAACATTTGCACGGAGAAAATCCCTTAAATCTGCTCCTGTAAGTTTCCCTTGAGCTCTTACTTGTCCATAATTCAGAGCAAGCCTTTCAAAGGGAACATTGAGTGCACTAGCAACATTTCAGAGATTCTCCATTGTTGGAATCACCTTTTCAGCTTCAATATTTATGGACAAGAGCTGTTGTGCATTGTCTCTGGCAACCTGAGGGTCAATCCCATTGCGGAGTGAAAAATCATTCAGCTGCTTCATAAATGATTGGCTTTTCTCTACCGATCAGAGCATCTTTTCAAAGGCTGTTGCACTATTTCTCGCCTCACGACCAAGAGAAAACACAGACGAAACCATCTCTTTTATCTTTACAAAAACAGCACTTCCAGCAATCGCCTGTACCATATTCTGGAGACGAGTTTTTGAGAGTTCTCAGCTTTTTTGGAGTTCTACTTCAGCATCTTTTTTCATCTTAATAATTTCTCATTCTCTCTTCTCGATATCATTCAATTTCCCTCTCCATTCATCAAGTTCATCATTAACTTTTTGATAAGCTTTTACGATCTCTCAGCTTCCTGCAACAACTCCTCAGCCTCTATGAATTTTGGTAATCTCTTCGATTTCCTTTTTGAGCTTGATGGCCTTATTCGTAAGTTGTTCAAACTTCTCCTCAGCGATTTTTTTTGCGGTTTCTAGCCCTCATTCTAGACCTGATCAGATATATTTCTCGATAGTTTGAGAAGAAACTTCTCAAGTTTTTCTCATCTCTTTCACAATTTCATTGTGAAATTTCTGGAGGTCTCCAGCCTGTACACCAAATCAGATATACAAATCACCAAGCTTGCTATTCATCCTTACAAAAAAAGAGCTAAAAGTTTAGCTCCTTTCTGTCTATTAAAACCCAAATCTCAACGACATTTTTATTTGTAGTCATAAGAAGTGGTTGATGTAACTTTTCAATCATCGATCCAAAGACAATCCTTCCCCCATTTAGTTTCTTTACAGTACTGAGTTCATACACTAGAACTCATAATCCCAATAGAATATGGTCTACCATTCTCGTCGTTCCACTGTTTAAATAACCATTCAGACATTCAATCATGGAAAGTCCCATTAAAAGCCCATTCACAATTTCTCATCTTCTCTGTTCTAAAATTTGTAAGACCTCACAAAGCGCGGATACAGAAGGGGATTCCTCCTTTCATCTTTTCGAGCTCCATATCCACAGCATCTGAAGAATACTTAAAATTAGTAAGCTCAGAAAGTGCTATAGAAGGCTTAGCCATATCATTATTAAAAGTCAGTTTTATGTCTTTTACTTGTTTTGGTACTAAATAAACATAATAAACCACCCCCTGTTCGCTCTCTATTCACATTGATGAATACACATAATTATCAAAATTAACATTCTTATAAAAAACTGATTTTCAATTTTTATTTACAAAAGCTCAATAAGCTCTTATAACATTTCAATATTTCTTTATTGTAATTCTGTTTTTATTTTTATCTACAGTTGTTTCATCTTTCCCCTCTCAATAGGTAAGCAAGAGACTTCATAAACTCTTCTCTCAGTCAACTTTTGCCCTGATAATATAAATATCTTTTTCCTTACCAGGTATAAGTAATTCTTCAGAGAATTTATCTCAAACAATATCCTTTGCTGGAGTCTTTTCATCTACAAACAATAAACTATCTCTAATCGCATAAGAAGCAAACATATAGTTTCTTCAATTATGTTCAAGCCTTTTATTACTGTTGTTTAGCTGATTATCTATCAATCTTCAATTAATTTGCTCAAAGGTATAGAGGTTTGGAACATCTTTTTCACTCATTCCCTTTACTTTGGCTAAGTAATAATCAATTCCTCCTTCGATAATAGCTTTTCATTGAGAAAATCAAAGAGAACCCTCATTGATTTTCTTTACAAAGGCATCGGCCAAAATCTCAGAGGTTTTCGATATTTCCTCTACATTTTGATCACTAAGAGCATATATCGATCCACTACAGATAAAAACTCATAAAATGAGTAAAGCTAGTTTTTTCATATGTTATTGAGTAATAAAATAAATATACAGAACAAAAATATATTTACTTTAAACAATTATTCTCTAAATACTTTGTTAATGCTTCAAACACTTCTGGATTAACAGACTTATAAAGCTTATAATGATTTTCTCATCCAAGAAAGATATAATAAACAGAATCTTCAGAATCTTCAGAATTTTTAGAACGTTTAATTAGCTGTATAGCATCAAGGGCAATACAAAACTCCGAACCATTTCAAGCGTAAAATCTCAAAAACATAGTATAATAAATAAGAAATAAACGATATTTATATACCCTTCGCTATAAAAAAAGCAATAGATTTTTATACGACATTCTACTTAGACCGAAGCTGAGCATAGGAGAGTGTTTTCCCCCTTATTATCTGAGTCGTATACAGAGAAAGGCCTATCAGACAAATCCATATTCTTACGAGTATAAAGCTCAAAAAGTAGCTTCATCAACTTATTTTTATGGTTTGTTGCTTATGATTTCATTGACTTTTCTGCTCACGAGGTTCTACTTTATCAACGCGCTTTTTTGAAATGAGAGTATCAAGTAGTGATTTTTCCAATATTATATTTTTTTCAACCTCTTATTTAAAGATACTAGAGGTATAACTTTTAATTCTAGATTATCAAGATCATTTTGCAATTTTATGCAATAAGCGAGTTATCAGTTTCTACATCATTACCTCCTTCTTCCCCCCAGTTAAATCCCTTATCCCCTCTCTATCTACCCCATCAGGATTAAGAACCTCATCTGCTTTCTTATGCCCAAGTGCCGCTCCGATACACCTAGAAACTAGAAAAAAATACTGAATCGTTCGTCCTCTAATTTCCTCTAGCCTCTGATGTGTATGTACCATCACGAAAGTCTCCATCAATACCAGCTCCTCAACAGTTTGCTTCTTCCCCTTTTTGTCCATTTCCCCTGATGCACTAATAGTAACTAGAATTTCTTGCACCTCCTCAGCTGAGAGCTGAGGGATCACCTCGTTATATTCTAGTAGAATTTTCATTACCGCATCTTCCTGATTTTGAGTCAAAAGTAAAAGATCTCACCAAAGCAGTGCTCAGACTTTCAACTCCATTCAACCAAAGAAAAAGGTGTATATTTTTCTGATCATGTAGTTTATGAGAAGATAAAAAGCCCTTATTTTAAGGGCTTAGCTATTATAAGAAGAGAATGAACGACTAGTTTCCATCTTGCTCGTCAACGATTCTAAAGAGCTTTTTGTCTTTAGTAGGGAAAGCTTTAATCTCTACCTGCATACTTGAGGCATCATTAGTCTCATCATCAGACTTAAAGCTGATTTCAAAATTATCTGAATTATTAAATCATTCAAAGAATTCAATCATAAATACCTTTCCATCTCCATTCTCATTCTCAAATTTATATTTGCTGAGTGATTGATTAGAGATTACATCCTTGAAGAGCAATTCCTTACTCTTAGCTGGAGTATATTTATACACTACCTCGACATCCTTATCAACTACGGCTTTGAAGACAATAGCCCACTTCCCGTTCACTTTTGTGAGTGAATAATTAGTATTCTCTGCCCAAGCAGTATTAGCGGCTCACTTATCATAAGTTACAGAAGTCATTGTTGGCTTGCTACCATCTGCATTTTGTCCCTCAAGTACAAACGCTGAATTAGCTTGCAAACTACCAGCCTTAATAAGCTGAGTCTTGTTTTGCTGAGTTCCATTAATCGAACTGAATTCTCCAAGTCCGTTAATATTCCTGATTGACTCGAGCGAAAGTTCATAGAGTTCTGCACTTAAGATCGCCTCTAAAATTTTTACCTTTGGTGTTGCCTTTGCGTTATCAAAGGTAAGTTCAGTCTTTTGCTTGGTGATTTTTAGACTCGCATTTTTAAGTGCTCCAAGATCCACATATCACTGACCAAAGTCAGCTGAAAACTTCACTGACCCCATTCTGATAACATTACTGTTTTGTACTGTTGTTTGCATTATACTATAAAAAAAGAATTAAAAACCTGAATCTATCAATTTACACTTCATCGTAATATGTATTCCCCATTCCTCTGTTTCGTGATCATAGCTTTCGTTGATGCTCTGGACTATTCGGGATACTCCATCCGCTTTATAGCGAGAGAAGAGCCAAACAATACGCTCTTTTAACTGCTCCAGCTCCTCCAAATCTCCGCCTCGAATACTTACTTGATAGAGCGAATTACGAACTACAACTTGCCTCTCATCTACAATATGATTGTAAATAATAACAGGACTTCCTGACTCCTTAGGAGCTACATTCGGATAAACTCCCTTTACTTTATCAGCCAGAAGAGTGTCTCCGACAAGTCTTTGATAGATGAGTGATTTAATATTACGCATATCCTTATATTCAAGATAAATACCCAAATCTCAACGACATTTTAATTTTTCTCATAAAATGTTTTGAGTTTTTCTACTCTAGCCAGCTGTTCTTCAGTCAGATTTTCTTCCTTTTTGATTTTGAACACAGAAAAAAATCCTGTACTTGCTTTTTCTACTGCAGGTTTTTTGTCTTTTGTGACAAGTGAAATTTTATCAACTGTGAGATCTGTTAATTTTTTCATCTTACTAACTAATCAAACTAAAGTTTTTCGTATTTTCATAGCCCTTCTATGCTTATTCAAACAAAATCCTCATTCTGAATTTTCTCATAAGTTTCATCATCAAATTGAATTCCCAATATCCAAGTTCATTGTGGAATCACTCCATCGCCTCGCTCCATATCAAAGAGCGTCAAATAACTCTCCACAAAGTGAGCTGAAGCTATTTCAGTATCTTCCTCATGATTGACATTTACCTTTTTTTCTTGAAGGTTGAGCATAAATTCATACGCTGCTTTCTTGATCTCATCAGCTGAGATAATATCGCCATTCCCATCCAATTCATCAGGGACAAGGGCAATGAAGAGCACTGTGTTGAGAGAGGCTATTTTGCGGACAATTTTTGCTTCCATTTTCCTTTAAAAATAAAAAAGACACCCCCAAGAGTGCCTAAAACTACCCAAATCTCAACGACATTTTTATTTCTCGCCCAATTTTTTTCTGATTTCTTCTTCGTTTTCCTCTACTCGATCAAGGAATTTTTTGAAGTCAAACTCAGGATCAATCTCTCATTCATAGACTCGATGCCCACCATCATAGACAGATCAACCATTCATAACACTCTCTTTCGGGTACTGCATCACAATATCTCTTCCCTGAGCCTCTCTAAGAGCCTTAATACAAGCATCAGTATCAAAAAGATCTATCCCTCAAAAAAGCGGTCAAAATCAACTTACTTTATGATGTAATCCATAGGCATCGATTAAAAGTTGAGCATCTAACATTAAAATTCTACTCATAAATCTAAATAAAAATTTCTCATCGCAGTATAACTTTTTGGTAGAAGAACTTCAAGTATTTTATTATCAAAAAAATGTATTGTGTTGATCGCAGGCATTACCTCGTCATATCACTTCTCTAAATAATACTCAATCGAATGTCCTCAACCAAATTTCCCCTTAGTTATTGCACCAATCAAATCAGCAACTACCTGATAATCTCGCTTATAGATTTCAGTATACTTTGGGCTTAATATCGTTTTTCAGAGGAGATCTGTATGTTTCTCCAATACGAAATAATTTTTTGCCTTAAAGATTTCCTCAAGCTGAAAGAGTTCCAGTGCATTTTGTCTTCCCTGAGGAAAATATTTTTTTATCATCTCAGTATTCTCCTCAATTTCCTTTCTGATAAGTTCCTGAATTGCGTCATACTTCAAGACTCGATCCTTTTTCCCTCTGATTGCGAGATAATGAAAACTATGCCCAAGTTCGTGGATTTCCGCATACTTTCTCGCTGCTCCAGACAATCCATCAAGATTAAGCACTCATCTGAGCGGATCAAAATAAGGATCATAAATTAGATTTTTATAAGTTATCTGTTCTCAAAGAAAGTCAAAGAATTGTGGAGGCACTACTTTTACACTCAGATCATCATAATTCTCAGGTTTTTTATCTAGATCCGCAAAAGCTTCAAGATATTCTTTGATATCATCCTCATCCCGAAGCTCAGCCTCAGAATATGGAAGGTAGGTAATTGAGCAGCGACATCAAGGGAATCTTGGTGGCTCGCTATCACCTGAGGGAAAGAGTTGATCAAATTCAATCTCTCCATGAAGATCATTTTTCAAACACCCTTCTGTTGTTCTATCATCACGATGAGAAATCCAATCTTTCCAACCTCTAAGGCCACTTTCCTTTTGCCATTGAGCAAATTGGAGTTTTTGTCACTGAATATATGCCATTTTCAACTCATTTCTAACGATGAGATTTGCACGATACTCGCTAAATCAGAAGTCAGTTTTAAGGATATCTTTGAGTGTTTGCTTGTCCATCCCCTCATCTAATGCTTTTGTAATAAGTTTATTGATCCTTATTCTGCTTGTCTCGCTGATTTTTGTTATCAGCTCTCCAGCATGAAGGTCCGCTCGATTTTTTACAGTGGTTTGATTGAGCTCAGTCGAGAGTCCAGATTTTGAATTCACGACTTCTTGATATTCCATTCCTTTCCCAGCAGCTACCTGCAGTGGAACTGATATCTGAGTCGTGTATTTTTCAAATTGTTCTGCTGTTCGAGAGAGATATTCAGTTTTTTGTATCTTAAACTCCGCTATTTTATCAATCTGTTCAACTGCAAGCTGATATTGCTCCGTAAACAAAGCATTGATAAGTTGCAAAAAATCAGGCTTTAATAGTAGTAGATCCTGTTTTTCATTCCAAGTAGGGAAAAAATCCTGATCCTCTTTTTTTATTTCGGGTTCTAGGACTTTTTGGATAACAAATTTATTTCGAGAAGCTAAGGTCATTGATTTCCGCTTGAAGTAAAGCTTTTGTTTTTTTGATTGTATCAATATCCTCTTTGCCAAGAGTAAGATTTGTTTGGTCTCCCCCAATAAGTATATCTCCTCAATCAATAGGAGCATATCCCATCCATTTTCTCGCCTCGTTGATAGTAATAATCTTATTAGTAACCAAATTTTTTACAGTTTCACTCTCTTCTTTTAAATTTTTTGTGTTCATCTTCAAAAATGCAATTTTTTCAATCTTCTTATCTTTCCATTTTGGATCATCTTCAACAATATTCTCAACACATCCGAGAATAATATTCTGAAGAGGAACGATCGTATAGGAATAAAAAGCCTCTAATGCCGAAGTCGAAGTCGCTCTATTAGCATCTGAGGAGTCAATCATATCATACGGCATTTCAAAGGCCATTGCAATAGACTTTTGAAGCTCTCTACGATAACTAATCCATTGATTAGCGTCTAATTCATCGGTTAGATCAATCTTTCCAAGCTCATTTTCTATCAGCAAAGTTTTATGAGCATTCTGGAGCCCCTTTGCTTGCTCTTTCATGAAATCAGCAAATATTTTTCTGTTTTCATCTGATATCTCTTCATTTTCCTTCAAATTTTTTACATGAAAGAGTGAAAGCCTGATGCATCCATTGTCAAAATAGGCATTGTAGTATTCATCAATATACCTGAGCAACAAGAGTTGGTGCATACAGCTCTCAAACATTGACTTTCCATACCGTTTATTGTCAGTCTCTTGATCCATCAGATGGATTACTTCGTTGAGATTAGGATTATATCAACAGCTTTGTTTGAGTTTATTATATTTGAGTTCTTTGGTTGGTGCTCAAGTACCAATCCAAATTTTTTTCTGTTTATCTCTTTGGTCGAGAGGAGTAAACTCATTAAAATAACTAAATTTTGCTCCTACTTGCTGTTTATATCACCCTCATTTAATTTTCGCTATTGTATTAGTAGGAATCGGAAGAAGTCTACTAATCTCCCCATTCTTTTTTCTAATCACCTCCAAATAACAATTTCCATATTTGATAAGACACTTTGCCACATACACAACAGGAAAATTTTTAAGCCAGTCTTTGAGATCTTCGTTGTCTACGTCCCATCAGCTATTCATTGCTTTTGCGATCTTTTTTACAATCGCAGCTGCGATATAGCTCCCATTATAGATTAAATCGTATACTCTGGTCGCTACAGGCGTACCAATGACATCGTCTCCAGCAACCTGCTGAGAATCTTCCCCCTCCAAAAGCTTTAAAATCTTGTCATATCAAGTGTTGATCTCCGTTATCTTCCCCATATTATGAACTCAAAAAAATAAATACCAACTTTACATCCAAAACTACCCAAATCTCAACGACATTATGCTTCTCACCAAAAGTACTCCTTTCGCAACTGCACTATAAGATCAAAAGTTTTCTTTTTTGGAGGATTTTTATTCGCCTCTATCCTCTGAAGTGTCCTCGTATCAACCCCAATCATCTTTGAGAATTCCTCTTGAGATCTACCCATCTGCAACCTAAAAAGCTGGACAATACTTCAGATGCCATTCGTACTCGAATACCAAGAAGTCAAAGCAGAAATATAAAATGAATCAATATCTAACTTAAAAAATTTATAAAAACGATCAAGAGTTCTCTTTGATGTACGCTTCCCATGCAAAAAATTCATTATAGTTTGATCGGTAACACCAGTTGCTCTAGAGAGGTTAGCAATACCGTATTCCTTAAGATATTGTTTGATCGCAGTAGTGAGCATCTTCTGAATTTATCAAATTAAAGTGATCTTAGTTTTTTTCTTGTTTTTATTAGCCAGGAGAATAAATACGAGAGCATCCATAATATCATCATGATCCACATCAGGGAAATTAGTCAATTGCCATATGAGATCGGCATCTTTCCCCTCCCTAAAAAAAACTTTTCCATTCTCAAATTGAGGTTGCACATTGAGTAATCTTGTATACTTGTCTCTTGTTGAACTAATTGGTTTGATTGGTAAGCCTTTTTTCTTGAGGTTATCAATCATGGTTACTTCAATATTATCCTCCTGAAGAATAATATCTGGCTTATATTTTTCATATACAAACTGGATGAATCTCTCTGCTTTATGGCTTGAGAGTCTGATCCCCTTAGAAAAAAGAACATAAATCTGATCTCAAAGCATTCCAGCTACCACAATCCCCATAAAATCTGATTTTTCACTCGCTTTTTTGATCGGATCTACCGCCATAATAATGCGATCAAAGCTTGATGGGAGATTTTCATAGTAGAGGATCCACTCCTGAGCAATCAGTGCATCCTCTCTATTGAGCGGAATATGTCTAAACTCTTGATTAAAAATTGGAGTTCATACCTTTTCTTTTCTGTCCATCAATGAAGCTTTATCCCAAAGTTCAGGCCAGAGAACATTATTAAATTCACTATCACAGGCCTCACGATACAGGGTAGGCCATTTTTTCTCCTGCTTCAGATGGAGTACCAAACAAAGATTCCCTACGATTGTCCCTAGCACCGTCATACTTCCTCAGGGGAGAAGGGTATTATAAAGCGAAGAGAATACCCAAGTATTGAACTTATCGACGATACTTTTAGTCATCACATCCTTATTCTCTTGAGGATCGTCGAAAATGATTTTTGTTGGTCTTTGACCTCTAACCGCCTGACCTTTTGTCATCGTGACCAAATATATTCAATTCAAAAACTCCAACTGTTGTTGTTTCCATCTTTTCAATCTTTTATCTTTGAGATCGTCACTATTGATAGGGACGATGTTCCCAAAACACCTTAGAAGTAAATCATTATTCTCTAACTCTCCTCTAATTTTCCCCAACCCCTGTTTCCCCAAATCTTGATTTGCAATATACAGAATCGATTTTTCTTGCTCATAACAGATTGCTCGCAAGATCCACTCAAGGATTGCGGTTGTTTTCCCGTGTCCTCTTGGCTCAATGAGATTAAAGTCTGATTTTTTATCCAGATATTCCCAGATTTCCTTGTGATGCTGTGGGGTAGTGAGTTGTTCTCCCTGAATTAAGTATCCATACCCACTCAAAAAATACTGACAAAAAAAGTCTTTATCATAAAATCCCTTACTCACAAGGTACTGGCTAAGTTCCTCCTCATCCAGCTCCGTTTCGAAAGGTTCTAGCAAAACTAATTCTTCTCTAGTCAGGATTTGGTATTTCACTTTCCTTTATCTTTTAAAAGTAAAAGCTTCTCTCTTATGGGGTCATTATTAAGAGGTTCTTCATTCTGTACGACCTGCTTCGGATTCCTTCCATAACTGGTATTCAACACAAACTGCACCATCTGAGGATTCATCGTCCCTTCCAGACCTCAACTTTCCAACACTCGCTCAAAGAAGTTATTGATAGCCTCCACCGTGTCCAAAAAGTCGGGTGCTATCTCATATGATTTCCAAGTTGATCTGCTCATTCCCCCTAGAAAAAGATAGAAGCCTAATTTTGTCGGAACTTTTGTTCGTTTCCACTGCTCCGATATGGTATATTCCGTTATTAGACTATTTTTCATCTTTATTCATGTTTTTCTTCTGTTTGCTAGTGGTTCTCAGTCTACCTCCTCAGTCTGCACAGGAATCTCTTTTGGAACTTTTACGAGCTCTTGGCAACTAGCCAGGTACAGATTAAACAAGTCCCTCAATTCTTTAGGGGTCTTAAACTTTTCTGGCCTGCCCAAAAAAACAGCTCCTTTCGCCTCCTGATCTTTTTGGATGCTAGACCACTTCCTCTTGATTGCACTCTTCTCCTTAGTGGTCTTGTTCTGCTTCTTTGCCATATTCAGAAAATAAAATATAAAAAAACTATAACCCGAATCTCTCTAGCCAGCTTATCCATCTCTCATAACGCTCGATATCTTTCTGCAAGATCCTTATCTGCTTATTGCATCTTTGTATTGCTCATAAGCATTCTGCGTCCCAGTTCCATCTTGAGGTATATGCTCTGATGGATTGTTTATCTTTTTGTAGATTATATATCTGCTCCTGTTTGTTTTGTATTCTCTCTCTGAAGAGGTTGGTAAGCATGGCAATAAATGTGTCATTAGATAAAAAATCAGAATTCAGTGTCAGCGTAAGCCTTAAGTCTTCTTCCTCCTAGACTTTCGTCTCGTGGCCTTAGGTGTGCGGTTTTTTGTCTTCGCTTCGCTCAGGCGAGGCTGCGGACATATCTGCTTTTTAACCGCTTGTAAACTCTTCTCTGCTGAGGTGTTTCCTTCAGCGTCTAAGCAGGCCTTACAGAGCTTCTGCTTTCGCCGAATTCACATACCGTAACCGCAACGAGGACAAATAGGAACTTTTGCCTTAATTTCTCACATTTTGTGTTAGAAAAAATCTAAAAACCTGATCAAAGCGGTAGCTTTCCAGCCTCTCTGAGAGGCTTGATGATCGGATGTTCTCGCATCTCAGCTAAGTGCTGGCGTGCAACTCCACGATCGATCCAGTCCTTGAATATCGCCTTATTATGAGCTACCGTGCGGTCTACCCACTGGTGCTGTTCGATAGAATCCACGAATACAATATTCTCAGGATTGAGTCTGTATTCAGGGTACATTCCCTTGGGGAGAATGTGGGCGAACTGGAATGATTGGAGTTCTTCTTTGTTGTAGTAAGTTCAGGTTAAATCTGACTTACCTCCTCTTTTTTCGTAAATTTGCAAAAAAAGAGAAGATTCTGAGCCACCAGTAGTGACCCTCTCTCTTCTCTTTTTTCAGATTTTTCTTAACATACCAGAAAATACTCAATTTATAAAAATTGAGTATCTCTGTAGTTTATGTCAGCAATTTCAGTATATAATATTCTGACAAAAAAACAAGCAAATTTTATCTAAAATTTGCTAACCTTTAGTTATATGATTTTTCAGACTTTACCTTTATTTCATATATTGACTTTTATATAATTT
>JABCOM020000059.1 GCA_013333605.2 candidate division SR1 bacterium | reverse complement strand
TTTTATTCTAATATGAATGTAGAAAATCATAGTAATTTTATTTATCAATCTGACTATAGTTATGGAAATTCTTATACAGACTTTTTCAGGGAATATTAGTTCTGAATGAAAACAAGGACCCTCTACTCCGAAGCCAGTTCCTGTTGAAAAATGAACTTCATGATCTCCTACCCCTAGACCAAGTTCATAAAAGATAGTATTTTTATTATTTTTCTAGACATTACAAATGTCTACGGTTGTGAAGTAAAGATATAGCTACTTTAACAAACGAATCGTTCATCTTAAGGAGAACAATCAAATGAACGATAATCTTTTTCTCGTTGCGATTTGTGTGGTAATCGATAGAGCTAAGATGAAATCTAGAAAGGATTTTACTAATCAAATCTAGACAATTAGAAATCACTTTCTTCTTGCAAAAACAATCAGAATAACTATAGTCAATCCTGAAGAGAACTTTTTATCTTACTAATAAAAATACGAGCATGAAACTCGATGGAAAAAGTATCCAGGCTGCGATGATGCAGCTCGTGGAAGAATATAAACTTGATCCGTATCAAGTCCTAGAAGTGATTAGAAACTGAATTAAGTCAGGATTCAAAAAAGATTTCCCTGAATATAGAAAGGCTGAGGTGCTGGTAAATATTGAAAATGATGGTACGATCAGTATCTATAAGGCACTTGAAGTAGTAGAAGAGATTGAAAATGAAGATACTCAGATTTTGCTTGCTGAGGCAAAGGAAGAGAGAAAAGATATCTCAGTTTGAGAGCAGCTTTTGATCAATATTACTCCTGCAAAGCTTGAACTTTCAAGAATTGCGGCTCAGGCTGCGGCTCAGACGATCAAGCAAGGGATCAAAAATATTGAAAGAGAGAGATTCTACGAGAAGTTTCAGGATAAAGAAGAAGAACTTTTGAAGGCAAAGGTATTGAGAGTACATTCAGATAGTATTATTCTTGATATTGATGGAACAACTGTTGTTTTGCCACCTGAGAGTCAGATTCCAAATAGAGTGTATGAAATCGGAGAGGAAGTCTTTGTCTATCTCAAGAAGATTAGTAGAGATACTGGAGGTATCGTCCTCGATATCACACAATCAAGTCCTGATTATGTACAGGCAATCCTTAAAAAAATCGTTCCTGAATTTGAGTCTGGAGCTGTGCAGATTGATAATATCGCGAGAATTGCTGGGAAAAAGACTAAAATTCTGGTTTCAAGTACACAAGATTGAGTAGATGCCGTTGGAGTGATGGTTGGACATAAGGGAGATCGTATCAATACTGTTCTTTCACTTCTTGATGGAGAAAAAGTTGATTTCGTTCAAAATACTGAAGATCCAACTCAGCTCATCATCTGACTTCTAAAGCCAGCTCAGGTTGATGAAAAAAATGTTGAGTTTAAGCCTAATGGAAAGGTTGTTGTAAAGATTGATGAATCTCAAAAACCACTTGCTATCGGAAAAGGAGCTAGTAATATCAAACTTGCTTCTCAGCTCAGTGGATATCAGATTGAGGTTATCTAGTAGAAAATGTCTTGGTCTCCGCCTTTTCAGGAAGTGCGGAGATTTTTTTTAGACAAATATTCCCTTTTGTATCAATGTAGTATGAAAAAAAGGGAGAAAAATCAGACTTTTTATTTTTATTGCAAAGATGCTCCGTGTAAATACTGTAGAAACTTTTGCAACACAGGATTGACCTGGGATTAGAGTGGCGATCTTTTTGCAAGGCTGTATGTTTAAGTGCTTGTATTGCCATAATCCAGATACGATCCCAATGGAAAATGAGGAAGCGAAGCGAATGAACGAGGAACAAATCTTGGATTTAGCTGATAGAAATCGTCCTTATTTTGCTAATGGTGGAGGAATTACGTTCTCTGGAGGAGAGCCGCTTTTACAAGCTCCAGCACTTTTACCAATTGTAAAGAGATTAAAAGCTGAAGGATACCATATTTGTATTGATACGAATGGTTTTGTTAGAACGCCTGAAGCGTTAGAAGTTATTGCGCTTTCAGATTTGATTCTCCCAGATCTTAAGCAGATTAATTCTAAAAAGCATCTTTTGCTTGTTTGACAGGAGAATACCAATACTTTAGCAACGCTTGAATATCTTGAGAAACTTCAAAAACCTTATTGGCTCAGATATGTGTTGGTGCCTGGATTGACTGATGATGAGGAAGACCTTCATCAGTATGGAAAATATGTCCAAACTCTAAAAAGTATGGAAAGACTTGAGATCTTGCCGTATCATAATTTAGGGAAGGAGAAGCGAAAAAAACTCTGATGGGAATACCCTTTGGAGTGAACGCCTGCTGCAATAGCTCAAGATGTGCATAGAGCTTTAGATATTTTGAAGAACTATACTGATAAAACCTATAGTAGATTATAGACTTATTCTGTAATTTCTCAAATAGTATATAAAAAAGGAAATCTGACTTTTATTTTCTTTTCCTATCTAGATGCAAGAAAATGTCAATCTTAAACCCTATACAACGCTTAAAACGAACTGTATTGCTCGTTATTTTATGCCAATTACTACGACGTATCAGCTTTTGAATCTTATTGAGACTCCACTTCGGGACGAGTGTAAGCGTTGGATACTTTGATGAGGTGCAAATACGCTTTTTTGTGCTGAGGCATTTGATGGGATTGTTGTAAAGATGGAGATCCCTTGATTTAAGATCCTCTCAGAAGACGAAACAAGTCTAAAAGTTCAGGTTTGAGCTGGTGAACCGTGGAATAATTTCGTATATTGGGCAGCTGAGAGGGGACTTGGTGGAGTTGAGAATTTGATTGATATTCCTGGGACTGTAGGTACGAGTGCTGTTTCAAATATTTGAGCCTACGGGCAGGAGGCGAGTACTAGTATTTCTGAGGTTATCGGTGTAAATCTGGAGACAAAAACAATTCAAAAATTAACGAAAGAGGAGTGTCAGTTTGCCTATCGTGAGAGTATTTTTAAGCATGAGCTTCAGGATCAGTTTATTATCACGCATATCATTTTTGAACTCAAGAAAGTTGATGATGATTATCAATTTGTTACTGAATATGCTGATATTCAGAGAGTTTTATCAGAAAAAAAATCTGACTTTGATCAACTTTCTTCTTTTGAAAAGTTGCGTGAGATATCTCAGATTATTTCTGATATTAGAGCGAGTAAACTGCCTGATTATCATACGATTTGAACGGCTGGAAGCTATCGAAAAAATCCAGAAATCTGATTGCCTCAGCGAGAAGAACTTTCTACTCAGTTTCCAGAGCTCAAGGCATATTTGACTGAGCAAGAGACAATGAAACTCTCAGCTGGACAACTCATAGAGCTCTGCTGATGGAAGGGAAAAGAAGAAAACTGAGTTAAGATGTATGAAAAACATGCACTCATCTTGGTAAACGAAGGTGAGAGCTGAGCTGCAGTCTTAGATTATGCGAGAAAGGTAGAGGAGAGCGTATTCACTAAGTTTTGAATTCAGCTTGAGCCTGAGGTGAGGTATTGTTATTAATCTATATTTATTTGTAGTTTTGAACCTAAAAGTTTAAGAAAAAACCTGAAGTTAATTTCAGGTTTTTCTCTTTTTATGAATTTATTCAATTCTAATACTTAGTGATTTAAGTGGTTGCTTAAGTGCGATCTTATTTTTTGCTCTGATGAAGAGCGCGAGATTAATTATTTTTCTAATTGTTGTAAATTCTTCTATAAGGTCATGATTTATATAGTATTCACTTGCAAATGGCCAGAATGAAAGATGAATTGACTCAGTTTTTTGATTTCCTTCTCCTTTGAATGCTTGCAATCTTTTTCGCAAGTCCTCAGTAATGAATGGTGTAAATGGTGCCATCATTTGAAGATACGTTGTCAATACCTCAAAAAGTGTTCAATAAGCGGAACGTTTGTTTTGAGTTAACCCATCTTGCCAGAATCTTCTTCTACTTCTTCTAAGATATCGATTACTGAGTTTTTCTATAAAATCAATCCCTGACTTGATTGCTCCATCAAGGTTATAATTCCTAAGTCATTGATCTACGACATATAAAGTCTTATGCAGTTCTGCTAGAATCCATCTATCTAGGTCATTGTGGATTTCGTAATTTGGCAGCTTTATCACTTCTCATTCTTGGAAATTTTTATTAATTTCTTCAGAATGTATTTTAGGTCGCTCTCGTTTTATATATTCTTCTTTAGTGATACTAAGCCTTATTTCTGGGGTTCAAGAGAACGAATGTGTATCCTCAGGTCTTCGATTTTTGAAGAAGATTTCACATTTCTTATTTAATAAATCTTTAGTTAGTTTCTTAATTCTTGTTTCATCTTTTTTGAAGTCCGGATGTATATAGATTATGTCAGGTTGGATTCTAACTAGGTTTTCTTTTAGTACTTTATCCTCAGGTATTCCATGCATAAGGTATGTCTCTTTTTGATTAGCCTTCCAATTATCGATTTTAGCGTAAGTCTCAAAGAACTTAAAGACATTTTCTAGTGGGATATTGAAGTCCTTAAAGAGTTGTTCAACACCTTTTTCAGAGAATCTCATAGGTTCAGACCTCACAACTGGGCTACTCAAAGTATAAAGCCTAAACGCATCAGCACCCCATTTTTCAATGAGTTCCTTTGGATCTGGATAGTTTTTCAGACTTTTAGACATTTTTTTACCATCTTCTGCGAGTACGAGTCCGTTTACGATCACATTTTTGTAGGCGTTCTCGCCTTTGATCGCATGCCCAACCACATGGAGAGAACGGAATCGACCTCTTGTCTGATCAAGTCCTTCCGCGATAAAATCTGCTGGATAACTAATATTTCTTCCCTCTTCTCCAAGGTAGTGATCCTGCCCAAACGGCATCGCTCCTGATTCAAACCAACAATCCAAAACTTCAGGTGTTCTTTTATAGTTTTTACCTTCTCTCATTCCTCGATAAGTATCTACATATGGCTTGTGAAGATCAACTTCTCACTGTTTATCACTATCTCGGTAGTGAACTCTGACTTCGGCATTACCGAGTTTATAATTTTTTCTGTAGAGTCCATATTCAAACTTGCGGAAGGCTCTTCTTAGCATTGCGATAGTATCATCATGAGAAACATAAACCAGAGTTTTTGTCTGATGATTGCTATTCCAGTAGTGGATTGCACTTTCAGTTCTTTTTCTATAATCCTCAAGCTTTTCTCAATCAGTTCCAATGCTTCTTTCCTCATCAAATCGATTAAACATATCACAAGAAATCTTTTCTCCTTGATCAATATAGTTGATCAAGTCTGTAATACGAGAATCAATAAAAAGCTGATCATTGAGTTTTACAACGATTTCCTCAGTTTCTCCATGATGTACATGATCAAAGGTTTTCCTTTTCTCAAAACGATCCTTGTGCCCCTCATGATGCTCAAAATAGAGCTTTTCACATCTTGCGACTTCATCAGCTCAGAAAAAGCTGATCAAGGTTGGTTTGATGGTCTGCCAAACTCTTGGAAGAGGAGATAAAATGAACACAACATCAGACTTTTTTTCTATATGAGGAGCAATCTTACTCACGAGGCCTTGAGCTTGCTGTTCTCAGAGTTCATTAAGTCTTGCATCTCCTAGTGAGTCAAATTTTTTTTCTTCATTGAAATCAGTCCTTCCATGGCGGATAAAGATATTTTTGGTCAGATTTTTTGATCCTGAAGTCGTGAGATGATAGAGCTCATCAAGTGTATTGATCACAAAACGATCTTCTGGGTTTTCTACATTCTGCCAGATAGGTAGTGGAGAACCTCGATATCTATTCCTAGCAACATTCCAATCTGGAGCCTGCTGTAATCCGTTTACGAATCTGTTTTTTACGGTTTCTGGGATAAATTTGATCTCTCCAGCTTGGCTAGCGGTTTGAGCATTCATCTCTTTTTCCTTGATGAATCGGCTCGACATAGCTTTGTAAATGAGTGGAGTTTTACATCTTCGGCAGTGAGGATATGAGTGAACAAGGCTTTCAGTTTTTACGATTTTTTGGTTAGCTTTGAGATGTTCAGTGATAGGTTTATTACTTTCCATCACTTTCATCCCTTGATAATCTGGGACTTCACTCGTAAAACATCCATATTCATCAACAGGCATAAAGAGCCATTCTTTTGAGGTTTCTCCTCCAAGAAGGTTTGCAACAGCATTGAAATCGTCCTCTCCAAAGCTTGGAGCCGTATGTACGATACCTGTTCCATCCTCAGTACTTACAAATTCTCAGGTTAAAATTTGAAAAAACTGATTCTTATATTCATCTGCAATATTGGATTTTTTAATGTAATCAAAAAGTGGCTGATAGGTCAGATTTTTTAGTTCTTTCCCTTTCTGTTTGTAAATGAAAGTATAGTCTTCTGGTGATTTATAGTATTTTTTGAGTAAAGCCTCAGCGAGCACATAGTATTCTTGTGATTTTTGATCGTAGACGGTCACATAGTCGATATTTTCCCCAATAGTCAAAAACATATTACTTGGGAGTGTCCAAGGCGTTGTTGTCCAGGCGAGGAAGTTGAATTTTCCTTCAATAAGTCCTTTTTCTTGTGGATTGAGAACTTTTTTGAAAAGGTAAAAATCGATGAAATCATGCAGAAGTTCCCTTTCATCATTGATGATTGTTCCATTGATATTGATTGCAAAACCAAGGCTGTTTTCATACAGTTCTTCGCTTACCCATTGGATATCTTTGTGTTTTTCTGGTTCTTGGAGGGTTGGAATGTCGTTTGACTCTACCTCAAATCGGTGAACTCTTCGAGGCTTTGAGAGATGAATTATTTTTACGGCTCAGAGATACTTACTCGTAGTGAGTTCTGTTCAGATTTCTTCTTTGAGTTCTCTTTTGAGTGCTGTGATGAGATCTTCTCCTTTTTCAACTTTCCCTCCAGGGAAAAACCAGAGATTTTCCTTGGTATGATGAATCATCGCATAGCGACCTTTCTCATCACGAAGCACACCAGCTACCACATCAATAAACCCATCCTCAGAGCAAGCATACTTCTCACTTTCAGGTGCAAGGTGCGGAAATTTTACAGTAAGAGCAGTATCTTGCCTATCTTCATATCCTTCTGCAATTTCGTTGTTTGCAAGTGGTGTTGCACAGCTTGGACAGTATCCCTGTACTTTGAATCCTTTGTATACTTTATTCTGATTGTAGATATTAGAAAAGCATCGCATCACGCTTTCCATAAAATCTAGATCCATCGTAAAATAAGGATTGGTAATGTCAACCCATCTTCCTGTATGATCTACGAATCGTTTCCAATCAGTATTTGTCTGATTTACATATTCGCGGCACTTTTCTACAAAAGTTTGAATTCAGATTTTTTCTTCAATATCTTTTTTCCCATCGATACCAAGTGCCTTTTCAACTGCTTTTTCTACTGGTAAACCATGACAGTCCCAACCTCGTTTTCTTTTTACTTGGTAACCTCTCATCGTCATATATCTTGGGATGGTATCTTTGATACTTCATGCTAAAAGATGACCATAATGCGGATTACCACTGGCAAATGGAGGACCATCAAAAAATTTGTATGCCATTGCTTCATTTCTCTCTTTGATGCTTTTTTCAAAGGTGTTGTCTGATTTTCGGTATGCTAAGATGGATTCCATCATCTCAAGGTTTGACATCGTATCACAAACATAAAAGGATAAATACTGATTTTAATGTATAGATATGTCAGACACTTTTTCAATGGAAAATACAATATTTTCACTGGAAATGATTGAGTAGATGTGTATAGTGGTTCGGTTGAAGACCTGAAAAGTCAGAAAAAATCAGATTTTTTATTCTGTTAAACAAAGATGCTAAAACTTGAAATTGTTTTTGCTGTACTGATCGTAGTTATGTTGCTCTTAGATCTCTGAGTATTTAACAAGAAAAATCATGAGATCAAGAGTAAAGAGGCGTTAGCTCGATCGCTTGTATGGATTGGACTTGCGATGCTCTTTAGTGGATATATATATTGGGAACTTGGATTTGAGAGATTTTCATACTTCCAGTCTGCGTATTGGGTGGAAAAGCTCTTATCTGTGGATAATTTGTTCGTATTCATTATGGTCTTTGGCTTTTTCAAAGTTCCAAAGAAGCTCCAGCATAAAGTACTCTTCCGAGGAATTATATGAGCCTTGATTTTTAGAGCGATATTTATCTTTGCAGGAGTAAAGCTTATAGAACTGACCTATCTGCCTGAATTCTTGCTCTTTGATCATCCAGTTAAGATTAATTTACTCCTCACAATTTTCTGAGGTTTCCTTATTTATGCTGGGATTAAGTCATTTTTTGCTAAGCATGAACATGAAGAAAATGAAAACTTCTCTGACTCGGCTGGAGCTAGGGTAGTAAAATATTTTTTCCCAAGAGTAACCGATACCTTTGAGTGAGGGAAATTCTTTGTTTTTCAAAATGGACTAAGATATGCAACACCGCTTTTGATTGTCGTTTGAGTGATAGAATTTTCGGATTTACTCTTTGCTGTGGATAGTATTCCAGCAATCTTTGCAATCGCTCCTAATGATCCCTTTATTCTTTACTCTTCAAATATCTTTGCTATTTTAGGGCTAAGAAGTTTATATTTCCTTCTTGCAAACTTTATTGATAGATTTAAGTATCTGAGTTATGGAATTGCAATTATATTGACCTTTATAGGAACAAAAATGCTCATTTCACCGCTCTTTCATATCCCTGCAAAAATTTCGTTGATTGTGCTGCTTTCTGTACTTGTGCTTTCAGTGATTGTGTCTCTGTGTATGACGCCTGCTCATCATGAGGAGAAACTTACAGAATTAACAGAGAATAATTAACACAAAAAAAGAAAAACCTGAAGCATACTTCAGGTTTTTTATTTTCTATAGATTTTACTCCATAGAAAGGTTTGAGAATGACTGATCTTAAATAAGTTTTTTCTCCTTTCTATCCCAAGAAGGAATATCATTGAGTTCAACTGTATTAATATCGGCTTTTTCAATTATCACTACATAGTGATAATCTCCACTAGTAATATAAATTTCTGCTTCATTATGACTGGTGGGGTGGTCTTTAAGATTAAATTCTATTCCATCTTCATTGCTGACACAAAGTCCGGAAACTAGTGCCTGATGATCATGTATCCATTTTTCTAGCTCAGGCATCCAGTGGTAGAAATCAACCTTTTGTCTGTCTCTAAACTTCAGATATACTAAAGTTAGTTTTGAATTGTTTTTTTCGTGTTCCATAACGCTTCAAATTTTTTTAATTTTGTTTCTAGTTTTT
>JABCOM020000058.1 GCA_013333605.2 candidate division SR1 bacterium | reverse complement strand
TCTTGACATTTTTTTGAAAAAAGATATATTATCCCGTGTAATACAAAAATCACATAACAATGAAAAAGTGTAAAAAAGAAAAGCTTGAGCTACTTTCCTATGCTCAAGATGTAAACATGTATGCTGAATCATTTTCCACTCTCTACGAAGAAGTAGAAAAAGATCCAAGGACTGATTTGGAGGTTAAAGATAAAAATAGAGCTCGAGCCAACGCCTATTTAGACTACATGTATTCTGATGATCCTCTTGCTAGGCTTCGTGGATTATGTAAATTCTTTGAAGCGGGTCCTCATTTGATGAGAAGGATAAATGAAATAGAGCAAGTTCAGGACTTTGATATCTTTGTAAATGAGACTGAAAGCCCAGTTTTTCAGAGAGAAATTTCAGCAACTTTGAAAGCAATAAGAAGTTATGTTTAATTGTTGCCATGAGAGAACTCAGAGTAATTTTACTCTGAGTTTTTTTAATATCTTCTTTTTTTGAGGATAAGAAGGGAAACCTATTATTATATTAATTTCTCTCAATCGAATATTATATTATAAGAAAAGTCCTAGATAAACTAGGACTTCCTGAATAAAGATAATTAGACACGTTAGGATTCTACTAATGGAATCCGACCAACTTTTAATCCGTCGAGACAGCAATCAGAAGAAGAATATTTCCCACCTACATTAATCTTACTATACTCAACTAGAAGTTCAAAAGAACTTCTTATCAAAGTGAGGTCATTTGTAATCCTGAGGTCAGAAAATCTACACTGATCTGCTACTTTGCAGGCAATAAAGCTGAAATTTTTGCTAAAAGAGGTTTCTCTAATGGTTAGCTGTTTTTTAAACGAGCAACGACGAAGGGTGATATCTTGTTGAAAGATAGTATCTTCAATAACTAGATCATCTAGGAAGATAATATCTTCTAGATACATAGCCTTATCCAGATTTGTTGGAAGATAAACTTCGCCAGCAACTACAATATTCATCTTGATCCGACTTGATGTTGTTGAAGTATCACGCAAATCAAAGTCATTTTGTTCTAAAATCTGAAGGAATTCGTCAGCCTGACAAGAAAGATAGCCGTCTACAAAAATTTTTTCCATATAAAATATTTTTTTATTTATATGTCAAGTAGTATATTTATCTAGTCAAAGAAATCAAGGGAAAAGATAGTTTGTTTTTTATGGAAGGAATGATGAAGTTTCCTGGTTCAAAAAAGGAAATCCCTGAGAAAAACTCAGGGATTTACGACAAACCATAAATGCACAAAGGACTAATTATGCATACGGCTTCTATGATACATAAATCCTACAGAAATACAAGTACAAATCAAAAAACTTCTCTAGAGAAAACGATAGAGAAGTTTTATAATAATTAATTTTACCATGAAACTATAGCTTTAGCATACCTATTTCAGTCAAGGAATCAATCAAAACACCTATTGACATTCTTCTCTGAATAAGTATTATCTTATTATCAATAATAAAGAAGATATATAAATCATGAAAACACAAAAGACCCAAAAACCAGAAATCATTTCAGATTTCTTTAATTTTTTAGAGGATTTTTCTGCTTATATTTTTATTCTAGAGAACATTAAGCATCAATACTTTTTCTTAAGTGCATACTCTAAGATTAGAGAGAAAATCCTGATTATGCTTACCTTAAAAAGCTATGCTGGAGAGAAAAAATTAATTTCTTCTGGTAGAGTAACAACGCGAACATTAGTGCATTTAATTGCTGATTTTCTTAGTATTAAGAAGAAGGATATTACTCCTCTCTGCAATAAAATTTCTGAATGTAAGCAACTATCAGACTTCTTACTAATTCCTTTTTCTGAAGATGAGTATTCCTTGATGTTTGATATTATGAAGCCCTTTATGAATCAGATGTTTGTATATCGCTTGATAAAATATCATGATAAAAAAAGAAATCTTCATAATACAACTGGACTAGAACAGGAGAAACAGGATTTACTTAATTTTGCGAATAAGTGGGATATTAAGTTTGATATTGATCATATCCCGAAAGCATTGCAGTATAATAATGGAGAAATCTGATACATAGACTCTAAAAAATCTAAAAAAAGTCCGATGGTTTTCTCGGACTTTTTCTAAGTGTAAAAAAATACTGATTACATCTGATTACTCTTCTCCCAATCCTGAGCAAATGATTTCTTAAACTCTCAGATGAGGTATGGATCATTGAGTAATATTCAAATTTCTCTATTATTATCTAGACTATTGGCTGAGAGATTCATGCTCCCAAGAAGCAAGATTTCATCGTCAATCAAAATCATTTTGGTATGTAGATAGGGCTTCTTCATCAGTCTTACCTTATTATTTCAAAAATAGCTTGGTAAGTCAGAGACACTCTCAGTATTTGAAAAAATCATCTTAAGATTGAGTTTTTCTGATTGTTTAGCAAGAATGTCAAAGAGCTGAGGATCAGTTAAATACTGAGTTTCAATAGCAATAGAATGCTGAGCTCAACTCAATAAGTGTGTAATCACCTCACGACAATTAATATTGCAGACTACAAGATTTGGATGGAGATCTGAGTGAGAAAGCGTTTTCCCAGACCGATCTTTTTCAAAAAGTTGAGTCAGATTTTTGAGCATTTTAGGATTTTCACTTCGGAATAAATGCTCACGATTTTTGGCAAAAGTTGAATGGGTAAGATTTGAGCTCTGAATCCAGAAGCTCTTATCCATCAGCGTGATTTTACTGTGAAGATACATCGTTTTCATATGCTGATCAGACTTGATAACAATATTTGGCGTCTCAGCATACTCTTTTTGGAGTTGCTTGAAGGTATTTTGATATTGTTGATATTTTTGATTTTCGATCATAATGCGAATTTGTGTTCCTGCCTCAGCTAGCTTTTTAAGATGCTTTTTGATATTTTTTTCTGTGAGTTCATAGGTTTGGATATTGATGGTGCTTGTTCATGAGAGAGAATCTAGGTAAGAATCTATAAATTTAGGATTAGGCATTTGAATAATTTTTCCTGTGATAGATTCAATTTTCCTTTTTAAGTCTTCAAAATCAGAAAAAGAAGTCTGATTTTGGTCAGTTTTTTGATTTTCTTGTTCAGAATTAAGATTTCAAAACTTAAAATGGATGCTCGGACTCAGCAATAAAGCAATAAGTGCAGCAAGTAGTCCAAGAAGCACTTTTTGTAGCATATATTGAGAACTTATAAGATGAAATGCTGGATTTTTTCTATAACTTTTTCTATCCTACTATTGCCGTTTTCCTTGGTGATTTCAGAGAGCTTCTTCCACTCGGCAGATGAGACCTCTTCTAGCTGTAGCGAAATATCTTGCCCCTGATCCAAGAAAAATACATATCTAAAATCATGATGGACATGGGCATCTTCCTGCTTTTTAGGATTTTCTGGGATCGGATGCATATCGATATCTATCGGTAGAAACTGGTTTTTCAGATGCCAATCAGCAAGACGGATCTGCGAAATCCCCGTTTCTTCTAGAACTTCTCTTTTTGCAGTATCCAAAAGCTCATTATCTCAGTTCTCCCAGTGTCCACCTGGCGCAAGCCGTTTATTCAAATTTACATGATGGATCATCAAAAGTTCATCTCACCTGAGAACATACGCACTTGCTGTCAAATGCCCGTTAAAATTCTTTCTCGTCCAGAGATTTTCCGAGTTTTGAAGCTGATGTTTTAAGTGAGCCAATCTCTGCTCTTCCTCTGGGAAAAGTTTTAAATACTGATTGATTTGAGCAATCATTTTTAGATGTTGTTCCATATATTATGTAATCTTAAGAATTTTAAAACTTTAATTAGATTGATGCAATAATCTTTTTTTCATTTGAAGGAATCTCAAAGATGCATCAATCTCATTATACTTATATAGTATAAATATAAAAAATCTTATCTAATTCATTATACAACTCCTCTTCAGTTCAATTATTATTGAGCTGGATATCAGCAAGTTTTTGACAAGCAATGATGTTTTGCTTACTTGGGTCAGAGTTCTCAGCTTCAAGTCTCTCTTGTTGAAGAAATTGTTCCCAAGAAATCTGGTCTTTCTCAGACTTTCTGAGTAGAGCTCTTTCGTATCTAGTTCTCTGGTCAGCGTCAATGGAAAGTAAGATAAAATCAGCATTCTCTTTTAGTTTTTCTACCTCTCAGAGCGCACGAATAGACTCAATGATTGCATTTTGTCCGTTTTCTTGAGCCTGAGCAAAAAGTTGTTCAACAATATATGAACTTCCATATTCAGACCTCAGATGATTTGCCATATATCTCATAGAATCCCTATTGACCTCAAGTCCAGCTTCCTTGATCTTTTCGGTCAGATAACCACTGACAGAATAATGCCTAAAACCGCATTTCTTAACTAAATAATCAACAACAGTTCACTTTCCAGCAGCGGCTGGTCCTGTAAGTCCAATAATCTTCATCGTTTCTTTGAGATAAAAGAATAAAAAAAAGTCGCTGAGATCAGAGTTCTTCTTTTTTCAAAGATGGCTCTGTTGAGTCAGCGAATTTTAGGGGTCTGGATTGAGAAGGGTTCTAAGCTTTTTCAGGGATCTAGAGATTCTTTGTCTGATCATATCTTGAGAAATCATAAGCGTATCTTCGATTTCTGTATTGCTTTTGTGCTCAATATACTTCAGAAATAGGATCTCCCTACTCAGGGCATCTAGCTCCTGCATTGCAGATTGGATTTGCTCAAGTTCAAAATCTTGTTGAAGCACCGCTTCATAGTCTTCCTCATCAACAAGTCCTTCTTCAAATCTTTCAGCTTCTTCATCATCACTATCTAGAAGTGAGAAAGGAAGATCTTTATTTTTTTTGAAGGCATCTTTGAGGGTATTTTTGAAAATTGTCCAAACATAAGCAGAAAAAGGCTGATTGATGTCGTATTTTGCCACTGCATTTCGGAATTTTACATAGAAATCAGCGATGATATCTTCACAATCTTGCTGAGAAAGGAAATAGCTACTCTGAAGGTAGCGAAAAAATATATCTACAGTTTTTAGATAGAAGGTATTAAATGCTCAAGCGTCCTGCTGGATCAAAAGCAATAAAAAGGTCCTTTCAAAGTCTATAATTGTCATATCAAAAAACCAAATGAAAAATCAGATTTTTTTGTTTTTTCTATTGAGTTTGCTCTAGATAGTTAGTACATTTTCTTGAGTACGACTACATGTTCTTGATCATCATCAAAATATTCAGACTTGATCCCACCAACACAAGCAAGGATTTGTTTTGGATTATTATTTTCATCAAAAGGAAGTTCGAAGGTATGTTCTCCCATTTTGTCGATGCTCAGAGTATTGGTCTCTCCGCTACAGTCACACAAACATACTCCACAGAATCCAGTATTGCATGAGGCGAGGATCTCGATTCCATGCATTGCAGCCATCTCTACAAAACCTTTATTGTCCTCAGCTGTAAAGCTTCATATTTCAGTTCCAGAGCTATCTTCTATTTTTACAAGTACGGTCATATTTTTCTCTATCGTGTTAAAAATTAGTTGTAAGTCTAGCAATATGCTGACTATTATCAAGCAGAAATCTCAAAAAAAGGAGACAATCAATTTTAAATTCATTGTTCAGTTGATGCTCTGGATGAGAAGTTAGGCATATTTTTTGCTCGTATTTTGAAAAATCTCCATAAAAAAATCCCCTCTTGAATTAGAGGGGAAGAAGTTAAGTTTTCTAGAGTTTATTTAAGTTGTTTATGTAGACGGCGGACATAGTAATAGGAAACCGCCATGAGAATAAGCATAATCATTCAGATTTCTATAATTCCTGTAGCTAGAAGCTCAAAAATCACTGTTGAGATATGATTAAGCAATGAGAAGCTAAAGAGAACCTGCAAATAATGCTCTAGAGGCAAGGTTGTTGCAACCAAGAGTAAAGCTGCAATAATAAATGCAAAGAGTAAGGTTTTGAAGATCACTTGCAAGAATGGTTGTGCAATTTGATGTGCAGTCGCTCCAAGAAGCTTTTTAGCTTGAATATCTCTCTTGAAATGAGAGAAGATTGCATTTAGGAAGAAGATCGCAAATCAGATCACCGCTGCAAGCATCACAAGTACGACTAGATATCCAAACGACTGCATAAAGTTTGAAAGATTGATAATATTTAGGACTCTCTTTTCTTGCGTTTTGATTGCATTTTCTGAGAGATCGTTCATATTAAGAATCAGATTTTTATTTTTTTCTAATAGTGTTTTCATACTGGTAAACTGCTCTTGATCGTTGTACATAATGTAGAGCGTAGAAGGAAGCGGATTTTTAAGCTGATATTTTTTGAGTGTAGTAGTCAAATCTGGAACTCTCTTTTCAACGAATCCCAAGGCATCTTGCTGAGAAGAATATTGCACTCTCAATCCTTTTGCTTCGAGGTCCTCTTTGAGTGTAAAGATTTGCTTTTCATCTTGCGCTACAGCATCATTGATATAGATATATACTCAAAGCTTATCTTTCATAGTTGAATTGAACTGGTGACCATAGATTGCTCCAGCAAAAAATACATTCATAATAAAGATCAGAAATCCCATCAAAACACTTACAATCACAAGTGGCCATCTGTAGGCAGAGATCAGGGTTTGCGTATCCTTTTTGATCAGATTAAATTTAAAATCTTTTATTTTCATTTGTTTGAGATAAGGACTAAAGGTAAAAAAGATGAAAAGTCAGAATTTTTTTTATTTTCTGATTTGAAAAAGCTTTTTAGCTTTGATAAACTTCTCAAAAAGAGAAATTTTATTTTGATAGAAAGCGAGCTGCTTGTCTACAAACTTGAGTGAATCTTGGTATTTATTGAAATACGAGATCAGCTGCTGAGCTTCTTTATACTCCTGCTCAAGAATGTAAATCTGAATCAGATTATAGATAACTTCTGCATCTTTATTGTCAATACTAAAGGCATCTTTGAGGTATCCAACACCTTTTGACCTGTTCCCATACCAGTATTCACAGAGTCCGTAGCATCTGAGAATTTCGTGATTGGTAGCATTCGTCATCTCCATAGCTTTTGAAAGGTACTTTCTGGCTTCTTTCCAGTTGTTTTTTTCCATTTCTAAAAGCCCTTTGATATAGAGTCAAAGTGGATCATTATTTTTTTTCTGAGCATTGAGAAAATCAACGGCTTTATCAGCTTTCCCAATTTCTCCCCTACGATACTGAATATCAGCGATCTGCAAGATTGCATCTTCATTACTTGGATCACGAGAGAGGATTTTATTTACGAGCTGAATCGCTTCATCAAACTTACCGAGATCTTTCAGCTCTTCGATCTCTTCAATCAATGCTTCTGGGATATATACCATAGCTATAATCTATAAAATAAATCGTTATCTAATCATACCGGAAAAAATCAAAAAACTCAAATTTTTAGATGAGATTATTTTTGATTGCTCTTTACATTTTTAGAAAAAGATTTAAAGTTATTTCTACAATAAATAGACTATAGCAGAAAATCGCTTGCATTAGA
>JABCOM020000057.1 GCA_013333605.2 candidate division SR1 bacterium | reverse complement strand
GGTTCAGTCTCTCTAAATCCAAGATATTTAATAATAAATCTTTTAAAATTGGTATGGATATTCCATCCAAAGAGGAATCCAAGCGAGAGAACAATAACAATAGCAGACTTGAAGTAAGTTTTCCCAAGCAACCAGATAGAATAACTAGATTGTCACTGAGTAATCGGAGTAATCTTTGCGATTGGAAGCAAAATCAAAACCGCTGCTAAGACAAACAAAAAGAGCACAAAAGTCTTTTGATGTTTTGTATAGTTGCTAAACTTGCGAAAAGTCCTCTCCAAATACCTTTGGATATCAGTAAGTTTGAGTTTTTTTGCCATTATGTTCTCTACTTAGAAAAGATAAAATTCAGATTTCACCCTCTGATATATGGATTTTTGATAAAGTATCAAGTCTTATTTCACAAAATTCTATCAAAGGATTGTGTCTGATTTTTCTGACTTTTTTATTATTATGATTACGCTTCACATCCAGAACAGCTAATAATTTTTTTACTAAACTGCTGTGCAGCATTCATACTGTGCTGATAATAAAGAGTCTTGATTCCCAGTTTCCAAGCCTGAATATAAAGATAATTCACCTCTTTTGCTGGCGTCTTTGGGCTAATCATCACATTGAGTGACTGAGATTGATCAGTAAACTGCTGTCTATCAGCCGCCTGATAGATAATCGCCATCTGATCTATCTCACAGAAAGTCTTGAAAACATCCTTCTCTTCCTGAGTTAAAAAGTCCAAATGCTGAACTGAACCATCATGATCTCTAATACTGAGCCAGATTTCTCTAGTATTTTGCCCCTTCTCTTCCAAAAGCTTTTCAAGATAAGGATTTTTGATTGTCACTTTAAGCTTCGCAACATCTTTCACATAACAATTTGACATATACGGCTCTATACTTTGAGAAACTTGTCCCAAGATAAAGGCAGATGAAGTCGTTGGAGCAATTGCATTCAGCGTAGTATTTCTTCTTCCATATCCTTTGAGCATTTCAGGTTCTCCATATTCCTGAGCTAGTGCTTCAGAAGCAGCATAAGATCTCTTTTGGATAAGTTCAAAAATCTCTTTATTCAGCTTTCTTGCCTGGAAACCTTCAAAAGAAAACATCTTTGACTGCAAAAGGGAATGCCATCAAAGAACTCAGAGTCCAATTGCTCTATTTGACTTTGCAAATGCATAAGCCTTTTTCATAAAATCAAAAGCAAGCTGATCATCTCTCTGATCTGAATCTCTAAGCTTCTCAAGCTTCTGAATAAACTCAGTCATTACTGCATCAAGGAAATATACGAGTGTTTCAACTGCGTCAGTATCCTTCCACTCATCATAATGAGCCAAATTGATAGAAGAAAGACAACAAACAAACGACCAATCCTCATTTGCTGGCAACATAATCTCACTACAAAGATTACTTGCATAGATTTTCAGATTTTTATCCTTGTATACATCAACAGTATTATTATTTACTGTATCTGAGAAAAAAATGTAAGGATAGCCCATTTCACCTCTTCTCTGAAGTAATTTCGCCCAAATAGCCCTTTTCTCTTGGTCTCCATCAATCATCTCCTGAAGCCACTGATCACCAACAGTTACTCAATGTGTGAGTTTCTGAATTGGATTTCCTTCACTTCAAATATCCAAAAATTCTGAAATATCTGGATGTTCAATCGGCAAATATGGAGCAAAACTTCCTCTCCTCACATTTCATTGACTTACCACATCAATAATGGTCTCAAAAAGCTCCATAAAATGAACCGCTCCTGAACTAACTCCATTATTTTTGATAGGAGTTCCCCTCGATCTCAAAGCCCCAAAATACCCAGAAGTTCCACCTCCATACTTACTCATCATTCCTGCCTCAGCCTGAGCATAGAGAATATCTCACATATCATCAGCAATATATGATCCAAAACAACTGATTGGTAGCCCTCTTTCAAGTCCAAAATTTGACCAGACTGGAGAAGCTAATGAATAAAAACCTCTCGCCATATAATCGTAAAACTTCTCGGCAAAACCAGGCTTTTTTAGGATTTCTTCAGCATTTTTTGCAATTGCCAAGATTCTCTCTTCCGGACTTACTCCTTCCTGGAGATATCCATTTGCAAGGAACTTTCTACTATTTTCATTTAATCGTTTCATAAATACTTTATACGGTAAAAAAGATAAAAAATCAGATTTCTTTTATTTCCTCTTTTATATTTCATCATATACAGCACTATAGAAATCCGAAAAGAACAACCTAAAACAAATCATCACTCGTGATACTCTGACTTCTTTTATTATAATTGATTGATCTTTTATTAAAAAAGTCCACATGCTTAGTTGCAATTACCTCATCATCAAACCAATCTGTCTGCTGAACTAAGCTTTCATCTATTTCGAATAACGGCTCTAAACCGATACTTTTTAGCGAGTTATTAAGTCTATTTTTTATAAACTCTTTGATCACTGCCTTTGGCAAAAAATCAAGCTCTCCCTGCTCACAGATCCAATCAACAATTGCACTCTCTGCCTCAAAAGCTTCTAAACAGTGTTTTTTTATCCTTTCATTATACTTTTCATCAAACCATTCTGGATGTTCTTTTTTGATGATATTGATAATATCAATACCAAACAGCCCATGAATCTGTTCCTCTTTTGATGTTGCCTCAACCGCATTTGACATTCCCTTAAAGAGATTCCTATATTTATTAAACGCCATAATAATAAGGAACTGAGAAAATAACGAAACATGCTCTATAAAAAGAGAAAAAAGCAGAACTGCCATTGCATATTCCTTTTCTTCATCATTACTAGAAGTTTTGATTGACCTCTCAAGGTAATTCACTCTATCAATGATACAAGGCACAGACTTAATCTGATTAAAATCATTATTTAATCCAAGAATCTCAAGCAAATGAGAATAAGCATCATGATGACGAACCTCAGATTCTGCAAACGTATACCCAACAGAACCAATTTCAGGTTTTGGAAGTCTTTTATAAATATCTCCCCAAAAAGTTTTCACACTTACTTCGATCTGTGCAATGGCAAGCATAGTATTTTTGAGTGCATTTCTCTCAGCATCAGTCACATTAACTTTGAAATCCTGGACATCTGAGGTAAAATTAAACTCAGTATGAATCCAATAAGAATGCCTAATCGCATCTACATATTCCAATAATTCTGGATATTCATAAGGCTTCAATGTGATCCTTTTTTTGAAGATATCTCTTTTTCTTTCTTGGGTTCTTTTTTCTCTATAAAGGATATAGTCCTTAGCAACCTGATGAAGTCAGGCTTCCATCAATTTTTGCTCAACCACATCCTGAATATCCTCAACATTAGGTACATAAGATTGATCCTGTTCCCACTTTTCCAAAAGTGCGTTATGAACCTGCTCAGCAATTGCCTCTGCCTCTTCTGGATGCTCATATTGAGAATCGAGCATACCCTTTTTGATAGCATTAACAATCTTTGCTATATCAAAATCTACCATCATTCCATTTCTCTTTCTGATTTGCTTGATTACCATTCTCTGATAGCGTAAATAAAATAAAAAATCTGACGTTCTAAGCACCTTTTACCTTTCGCAAAATAACTATATATAGTCATCTTAGAAGATCAGTAACACAAGATATAGTATTGCGGGAATTAATTGCAAGAGTTTTTTTATTTCAGTTTTCTTTATCACTTGACATTTATAATAGGATAATTATAGTAGCACCGTAAACAAAAAAAACACATTTTTATGACAAAAAATCACAAACAAAAAAAAGTAACTTCAATTATATTGAAGTTTAAGACTCCTCAATGTATCAATTTTTATCACAGAGCAGTATGTCCAGATCATTGGTCTCTCGTATTTTCTTGCTATCTACCATCTCTTGAACTTAAAGTTGATAGCCAGAAGATGTATTTTCAGTCCAGTGAACCCAAACAAGGTACTGAACTAGAATTTAATATCATTATTGAAAATAAAATTTCTAGTAATGATAAACAAAGAGCTAGTGCACCTAGATATGAGGATACTTCCTATGCTGTTAGGGTAAGCAACAATCAGATCTCTGAAATAAAAATTAATGGTGAAGAGTATTGGAACCCAGAAACACAAACATTTATAAAAG
>JABCOM020000056.1 GCA_013333605.2 candidate division SR1 bacterium | reverse complement strand
TTTATGTTGCTTTTTAAAGAGTTGAGAATAGAACAATTTGTTAATATTTCTATACCAAATTTCCCAGAAGAGAAACAACAAGAAATAGCAAGGCAATATTATAATAAAATAGAAAAAAATACAGATTTAACTTTTGAAAATTATTTAGAAAAAGAGAAAGAAAGGAATTCTAAACTTTGAATCTTTCAATTAAATATGGAGTTATTTGAATTAAGAGAAACTTTAGAAAATTTGATTGATAAAATTATAATGAATAAAGAAATAAATGTAGATTTTTGATATTAAAAAATATATTCTTGTCTACTGTAACATATTTTATATCCACTTAGTATTGGTTTTGTGCTAAATTCAGTTACTAAGGGGAATATATACTCGTTTTGGATATACGGAAAAGCCCCTATGTCTTAATGACATAGAGGCTTATATTTTAAGCTTCTCGACTGATCATTTATGATTAGCCGCGAACCAGGATTGAACTGGCGACCTCACCCTTACCATGGGTGCGCTCTACCTACTGAGCTATCGCGGCGACTTGATTTTTATAAATATTCTCAGAGAAAAAACAAGAAAAAGTCAGATTTTTCTTGTTTTAGTTTGAGTGAGTTTTTTCTGATGATACTGGAAGATAGAGTTCATCAAGGTGAAAGAGGAGATAACTTAGTCAGATGAATCCTACTATTGCCATCAGAAAGCTGATAAATCAAAGTTGATAGTGAAGTCAGAGATTGTAGCTACTATGGAGAAGGTATCCACAAAGTAGTGCTCAGGCGTATTTTACTCAAGTTGGAACTGCGTTAAATTTCAGGATGGTAAGCGCGATTGATCCGGTTGCAAGGATATGAAGCATTACTGACAAGAGTCCTCTACCCAGGAGGAATCAGGTTTTTATACTGTCTCCGGAGAAAAGTTGAAGTCCCAGAGCAAGTAGGCTTTCAGCGACTCAAAATGAGAATCCTATCGTGATAGCGATGAGAAGCAGTTTTGTGTGTGATGTGCTGGTTGATGTTTCTGAGTGATTATGACTGAGCGAAAATTTGAGGAGTTCTTCAATAGTTGAGATAAGGAGATAGTAGATTAAGATTCTACTCCCAATTTCATAAGATCAAAAAATAAATAGAGGGATTACTAATCCTATTCAGATTAGTATTTGTAACCAGATTTTTCTATTGCCTTGTTGTCTGAAAAGCAGAGGTAAGCAGCACAAAACTGCTATAATATAACTTCAAAATATAAAATAGTCTCTGAAATTCTGTGCCTGTGCAATAGAGCTCAGTCAGAATTGAAGTCAGAATTTAGAGATTACTAGCTGGTAAAGTCATATTAGTCAAAGAGGAATCATTCCTCGTAAGAGAAATTTTTTTGCACTTTGGTTTGGAAAATGAGAAAAGGTTTGGTTGAGAAATCGGATCCAAAACCAGATGAGGAGTACTAAGCTGAGGATAAGTCAGAGATAGTGCACGATATTTTGTATATTCTAAAGAGTTGATCGAATGTTGTTTATAAGGGTTTCGGCTTCAGCTTCTGTACCTTTTTGGCAGATGATAAAGAGTTCCTGGCTTGTAGAACCTTTTGACATTTTTGCCTTGAGTCCTGAGGTTGTCTGATAAGAGATTGAAAATCTTAAATCTGAACTCCCCTTTTGTTGTCTCATGATTCTTCACGGAATGATCCTTTGAATCTGATTTAGGTTTTCGATCTTTCTCAAAAGGGGATGAAACTCTGAGAGAATGGTATGTTCAGTTTTTACTTTTTTGAATCCAAGTTTCATATCCTCTTTCTGAGCTAAAAGATAGCAATATCATAGTTATCTGCTTATAAAAAACAAATCATATTCAAATTTTTTGTTTTGATTGCTTTTTAACTGAGAATAGCTATAAAAAAATATTTTTGAGAAGAGAGGTTTTAGATTTTTGATCGTGTGAATATGCAGTTGCAGGCTTTGATTCAGAATCCAGCTTATAAAAAGAAATTTGTTTTAGAAAAGTTGCTTTGTCATTATTTAGATAAAACAAGAACTGAACTTTGGACCGATGCTGAGCAGGAGCTTTCTGAGGAGCTCGTTAAGAAGATTCAAGAGGATTATCGTGCATATGAGGAAGATGAGAAGCCGCTTGAGTATATTTTGGGGTTTGTTGAGTTCTTTGGGGTAAGATTTTGGGTGAATGAGTATACGCTTATTCCTAGGCCGGAAACTGAGTATATGATTACAGCGATCACTGAGGAGTTGCAATCTCGTGAAGATTCTGATCATATTTTGTTAGATATTGGGACAGGGTCTGGAGTTTTGTGATGTTCGGTTCTGCTCCAAAATGAAGGGAAGATTAGAGAAGTTTTTCTCGCTGATATTTCTGCGGATGCACTCTATGTTGCTAATAGAAACTATAATGATTTGATAGATGGTAGTTTGTATGATACGAGAATTGTTCAGTCAGATTTATGTGCTTTTTTGGAGAGTTATTCTGGAATTATAGAGGGAAGAAAACTGATTATGACTGCAAATTTGCCATATATTCCAGATCAGACTTTTGATGAGAATAGTCCAGCGAATGTTCAGAAATGGGAGCCGAGATTTGCCTTTGTTGGTGGAGATGATGGGCTTGATTTATATAGAAAGATGTTTGCTCAATTGCTAGAGCTCAAGGATCAGGTTTCAGATTTGGTGATGTTTCTAGAAATGATGACATGGCAGGTTGATATTTTAAGGAAAGAGTATGAGGGCGTGATTGAGTTTGAGGAGGTTAAGACTTTTCATTTTAATATTAGGATTGTAAAGGCGAGATTTATCTAGATTTTATTTCAGGTTTTTTGTCTTTTATGTTTCGATTATATAAAATAAAAAAAACTTCATTTTTATCTTATTTACTCCTAGTTTTCTGTTTGCTTTTTTTGCTCAAATGGGGGGCAATTTTGGTTAGTTATGGCTATTTGCTGGGGCAGATGCAGTGGCGGTGGATTGTGTATTTTGTAGCGATGGTGATTCAAGGAGATTTTTTTCTTTGAGAAATTTTGCTTGGAATTGCCTATCTGGCAGAATTTTTGAATAAGAAATTTTGGAGGCTTTTGATTCAGATTCTTATATTGTTTGCGGTGGTAATTGTATTTGCTGATATTGCGACGATGTTTGTCTATCAGCAGAGATTTTCTTTTTCGTTGGTGAGTTGAATGTTTTCAACGATGAATAGTGTTGTTGGATTATATATTGTAGGATTTTTTTTGGGAGTGGCTGCTGTTTTTTGTGTTGCGTTGCTCTTAAGCAAAGTAATGAGATTTTGATTGAGAAACCATGCGATTTTACTTTTGATCTGAGGAAGTATCCTTTTTAAGCTCGTTCCAATGCCAATTTTGCATGTTTCTGGTGGAGAGCTTCCGGTTGAAAACACTTTTGCTCAGTGGGTTATTGATTCTTATAAGCTTAATCTGGCAGAACAAAATAATGATAGAAGTAAAACTCAAACTTGAGCTCAGACATCTGATTTCTCTTCTTTTTTGACGGTTGAGGAGCAGAGGGAAGCTGATAATGAGATGAACTCACGGTTGCGTTTAGCTAGGCTTTATCCTGAGAGTATCTTTGAGGATTTTCCTCAGGAGCGCCTCATCAATGCAAGAAATTCAAAAGGAGAGTTATATTACGAAGAAGTATTATTTGAGGCACTTAAAAAGAATCCAGAATTAGCTTTTTTGTATTTGGATCGTTATAAGGATTGGAAAGGTCACTGAGATAAGTCAATTTTGAGAGATATGTTAGAATTTGCTATTTCTCAAAAGCCTCAATTAGCTTATACTTATTTGAAAGAGTATGAGGAATTGGTAGATGGAAATGAAAAAATAGCCAAACCACTTTTAGAAAAAGCTACTGAACTGTATCAAAATAAGTTGAATTTTGGTGATCTGTTTTCAAAGAAGCCAGCTAGATGAAATAAAAAAAATCTGATTTTAGTGTTTTTTGAATCTGCTTCTGCCGTAGATAGTAAGAGAACTGGTGGTTTATATGATGTGTTTCCTTGGGTGGATAAGATTTCAGAGGCGGGGGTTTTGTTTACTAATATGTTTGCAAATGGTGCAACTTCTGAGATGGGGCATATTGCCACTTTGATGGGAGTTGAGCCGACATTTCTCGGAACTTCGCTGGATACTGGATATGAGAGATTTTCTGGTGTAGTTGAGGGGCTAGGAAGTTTTTTTAAGAATTTGGGGTATAAGACACACTTTGTGAGTACAGCAAGCTTGGATTTTCTCAATCAGAGAACTTTTTTGAAAAAAGTCTGATTTGATACTTTCTGGGAAGACGGTTAT
>JABCOM020000055.1 GCA_013333605.2 candidate division SR1 bacterium | reverse complement strand
TTTGTACTTTTATGTATACTTATATGGAGAATTTTTATTTGTATTTTTGTAGTTATGGTTCAAAATTCCGTTGATGTTTTAAAGAGTTTGCAGTCTGAAACTGATAAGATCAAGGCGGACCTTGATGCTTTAAAAAAGCTCACAGAGAGCAAGGAAAAGGCTCAGAAAAAGCTTGAACTTTACCAATCTATTCAGATTGTTCAGGAGCTGGCAAAGGTTCAGTTTGAGAGGGAGAAAGATCAAAATGTAAAAGAGAAGATTTCCGAGGTGCAATCTAAGGTTTCTGATTTTTCAAAAGAGCTTTGAAAACTAGAAGATGTGGTTTCTCAAGGGAAAGATCAAGCGGATCAGGATTCTAGGACTATGAAGTCAGATAATGGGAAAGATAAAACATCAATTCAGAAAAAGGAGGGGTGAACCTGGGCATCTATCAAGCATTTTACTGGAGAGCAGCGAGATGCGGTTCGTAGTAAGGAAACTTGGAGTAAAGAACCTGGAAAAAATATCCTTCGTACCGCTGGTTTTGTGGCTACAGGAGTTGGTGCTGTTACACTTGTGTATAAGGGCGTTAAGTGGCTCTTTGGTAGTGATGAGGAGGAAGAAAAGGAAGAAAATACCAAAGAAGAATCAAAGTCAAAAAAAGAGAAAAAAGGCTGATTTTGGAATAGCTGGTTTTGAAAGGCTTTGAAATGGGGAGGAATAACTGCTGGTTCAATTTGGGGGATTAGTAAGCTCTGGAACTGGTTTAATGGCGATGCTGAGCCATCAAGGGGAGCTTCATGAGAAGATAAATACAATGGTTATGATAAGTTTCACTCTAATCCAGAAAATAAGGAAAAGGCTGAAAATTATGAGACCATTGGAGAGAATATCGATGTTTTATATTCAACTTTTTATCAGAAGGAACTTGATGCTGGATATCAGGATGAGCTAGAAATGCAGAGGATCTCTAATAAAATGAAAAAATCTAATCCTGATGCTAAAAATTATAAGTGAATCATCCCATTTTGTCTAGATAATCAATACGGAAGTGTTGCAGCTATTTTGGAGCAAAATAGTTCATTTAAGAGCTTGTTAGGAGAGGGATTCGCCAAGATGAAGAACCATATTCTTAGTTGGAGTACCGAGAAACTTGCTGTTTTGGTGGAATCATTTTTTAGTAAGTTGCCGTCTTGGAAGTTGGTTGAAAATATTGAAGGATCAATCGTTGATAAAATTAAGGCGTGGGGAGAGAATAATGGGGAAGCTCAAAATGAATTAAAGTATTTTTTTAGGCAAGGGATCAGAGTTCAGACTTTCCTTTTTGAAAAGAAGGATCAGCTTGCTGAGGCTATCGCAGAGAAAAAATCTAAAACCCTCAATATTTCTAAGAAAGAGCTTCTAACAAATAGCGAAAATTTTGAGAAGTATATCGCAAAGGATCCTGATTATCAGGCTTTTGTGGATGCTCCAATTGCTAGTGCGATGAATATTCTCAAAAAATATGGGCTTGATTCAGCAGATGTTTCACAAGATCTTAAAGATGAAATTCAGAAACTTGATCAGAGAAGAGATGAGCTTTTGGATGCTCAGAGTGGAAAGTCGGATATTTTGCAAGTAGCATACAATAAAAAGTCTGGAGAAGCATTTACTCCGGATGAGAAGAAAAATCTTCAATCGGCATGTGAAAATGTTGCGAAAGATATTGATGAAGAATTGATTGATGCTGTTGAGGAGGGTGTATTAAATATGTATGGAGATTTGTTTGCAACGGATAGTGCATGTTTGAGAGAATATATTGAGAAATCTGGTCTTAACGAGATTCTTCGTGGTTCTCAGACTTTTCTCCAACAACAAAAGCAGCGTTTGGCGAATTGAGAAGATATCCCTGCTGAGGAGCTCAAAGCCACAGCTCAGGTGATGAATGATCTTCTAGCACTCAAAAAGGAATGTTTTCTCGGACAGATGACTATTCAGAAAGATATTGATGAGAATTGAAATATGATCTATAGAGTCCCAGGATTTTTGCTTGGATCAATAAAGAATTTATGAAAGAGTCTGAAACAAGTGTATGACTGAGAATATCTGTCAGGTTTTTCTACTTTTATGGGGTCTCTTTTGGGAACTGGAATTGTGATTAGTGCTGCAGGAGTGCTTATGAGGAGCAATAAAACTGTGATTTTGGGACTTAAAACAGCGGGTGCTCCGTTGACAGTACCGCTTTTTGTGATGAATAAGTTGATGGACAAAACCGCGATTGGAAGTAGACTGAGAAATAAGGTGATCTATGGATCGCCAAGCTGGGTACAGTCAAATCTTTTCTTTAGAGGTGAACTTGGACAAGAAAAACTGCTTACGGCACTTGATAACTGAGATATTTCTCTTGAAAAAGTTGAGCGTATTTTGAGTAGAAAGAGCCATGCTCCGTTTATGGATGTAAATAAAAGAGAAGAGTGGCTTAAGATCTTTGATATATCCAAAGATACCAAGAAAGAGGACTATCTTGCTAAGATTTTTGATACTTATGTAACAAGAAAGAATGGGCAACAATATCTCTTAGATTTGAGGAATAATCATAGAAATCTGTATGATGATCTTGTAAAATACTTTGATCATTCTTCAGATATTAGAGAGGCGGTGAGGACTGGTGTGAGTCCAGATGCACTGCAGATCGGAGTTGATAAATTCAATAAGGGATTGCCTGTTGACTTTAAAGGTATTCAGCAGCTCTTGGATAGTCCTGAGTATAAGGGACTTGTCCAAAGAACTCTTAATTCAAAAGCTTCATTATCAAAACAGTTAGAAAAAGCTGGTTCAGATGCTGGTAAGCTAAAAATCAAGCAACAACTTGATTCTTGTGATGAATTTTTAGATATGCTGTCTTGAAAAACGAGTTCAGAAGTTGCTCAAATAGCTGATGTTTTGGATATGTTTTGACCATCTCAAGATGCTGGGCTCTCTATTGCAGCCATCAGAAAGTTAAAAACTCTTTCTCGTCTTCAGGATGCGGTAGATGCTAATTGAAATAAATTGGTTGCTAATTTTGATGACATTTTGAAAAATCTTGATGTTGATGAATTATCAAAATTGCTCAATAAAAAAGTTGGTTGAGTGCTGGATTCAGAATTAGATAGTTTGATTAGAACGTTCAAAACTATTAAAGCTGATGGATTTAAAAAGGCGATAAAAAATGCTGATGAGTTTGCGACTTGCGTGAAATCTCTCTTTAAGTTTGCAGCTAAGATTAGTTAATTTTATGTAATGAAATAATAAAGATCTCATGTCAACTCAGGTAGAAACACTCAAACAGGAAATTTCCGGGTATTATCTTGAGGATTTCAAAAAAGAGCTTTGATGGTTTAAATCAATAGCACTTTTGCCTATTGAGAGCAAAGTGAAGGATATTATTGTTGGGAAAACTGAGCTACCAAAGCATTTTGATGAGGCAAAGGAGTTTGGTTGGTGGAGATATATTATTGATTTTGTAGCGCCTTCGACTGCAAAAGAGATTTTTGAATTTATGAAAGCAAAAAGAATAGAAATTGAAAAAAGAAATACTCAAGAGGAACTTTCAAGACTTAAGGCTGAAATTCTCTGAGAAACTCCTGTAGCTGATGGGACAGAAAATATAGATCAGAATTCTGATCCTTCTTGAACTTCTCATTCTGCTTCACATTCTGCAGATCAACATTCTTGAAGTACCTCTTCAGGTGTCGATCTAGAGGAACAGGCTAGTGGAAGCTCTGCTGAGAATTCTACAAATACTCCTTGAAATTCTCTGCATAATATTGGGTATGGAGCTTGAACTTCTATGCTTGGAGTTGGGGGAATTGAGACTGTGGATAGGTTGATTAGGCAGGCTGAGGCTCGCAATCTGAATAATATTGATGCAGCAAAGATGAAATCTGGAATGCATGATCTTATTGAGAATTTGGAAAATGAGAAAAAAGCATTGAGTTCTCGTTTGAGTAAGAGACAAATCAAAAATATTGATAAAACGATTCAAAAGATGAGTTCAGGATTTGAATCTTTGGATGATGAAGGACTCGCGGCATTCAAACAGTGGAATAGTCTTAAAGGACAGATTCCAGATGAGTTATTGACTGCTGCTGGAATGCATCCTAGGCAATTTTCAAAGCTTGCTCCATACGCAGATGAATTGATTGGAAAGACGCCTGCAGAGATTCGCGAGATTATGAAAGTAAAAAAAGTTGATATTGAACTCAGCGATGATGTTTTGAAGCTTTTAGGATCGGCTAAGGATGCACAGGAATTTCAAGCAATGAGTAATGTCCTGTCAAAAGGTAAAAAACTCACGCAGTGGGCAAAGAGTTTGAAAGCTGCTATGATGATTGATGTGGCATGTCTTGGACTGGATGTGTGGACTTACCTTGAGACGATGGATGAAGCGGAATTGATCGCAAAGGTTAATCAAACAAGGGCGGAAAACAAGAAAAATCAGGCAACTTTTCAGCTTGCAGTTTGACTTTCTTCTTTTGCGATAGAGACGATTATTATCTGTGGTGGAATTGGAGCCGTAGGTGGTGCTCCTGGAGTGGTCGTTTGACTTGCGGTTTGAGCAGTGACTGCGGCTGTGAGTATTGGAGCTGATGCCTTGTATTTTGATACGCATGATTTTTATCTGCAAAACAGGGAGGATTTCTTGAGGCAGAGTAGAGCTGAGCTTAGGCAAGCAGTTTTGCAAGGTTTACATACTCAAAAGTTTTGAAATCAGTCTTGGAATGAGATGATTGGTGCTCCTGCAGATGATATAAAATCTAAAAACCTGGATGAAGCCCTGTATTCGCTTCTGTTTATTGAAGAGATGAGAGATAGCGCAGATGAGATGCTTCATTATTATATCGCTTCTAGGAAATCTGAGTCAGATTTTTTGAAAGATTTATCACCAGAGCAGGCTGAGGCGTTTACTACTTCTCTGAAAAAAATCAAGGAGAAAATTGCCGTTAGGATTAAATATTTGACTGAGCAGTTTAAAAAGCCGAACCTGATGAATAAGCTAAAAAGCTGAGCAGGTACCTCAGGTTTGATTGATCTGGTTGCAGAGTCTGCTGGATACTTGAAGATGCTTGAAGCTAAAAAATGGGATGAGAACCTTGATTATGCCAAGAATCTGGCACAGTTTAAATCAGAATTTTTTGCAGATTTTCCGAGAGAAAAAGTTAAAAAACTTGAGGGTTTGAGAAAGAATAACTGTTTTCTTTTTGAGGAACTGATTTCGGTTGCTGATTTTGATTCTTTGATGGCTGAGGGAGATTCTCCTGAGTATAGTCAGAATTTACAGCTGGTCAAAAAATATAAGGAATGGATCAGTCTTGAACAGAGAAGTGAGGAAATATCACATTTTTCACCTCAGGATACTAATAGAAATATGGCTATGCTTGAGAAATTGATTGAAAATGGTTTTGATGAACAGAAATTACAGTTTGAAACTTTGAATAAGGATGAATTAGTTGATATTGTTCAGTTTGCTAAAGAGAGGAATTCAGATTTAGAGTATTCTGATGATGTAAGTCAAAATGTGGGGTATCAATTAGCTAAGAGGCTTTATGGATATGAGGGGACGAATTCAGCAGAGGAGTTGATGGCTTTCTTTTCGGAGGATAAGTGAGGAGTTCATGGTATTTACTATACTAGTGAATGGAAGATCAATAGAGATTGGCTGATAGATAGTGCATTATCACAGCAGCTTCCTAAGGAGTTAAAATCTGCGGATGTGCCTGGATTGGTGGATCGCTTGATTAGTGCTATTCGTGGTTCAAATATTGATACGAAGACTGAGGCAATTGATCCTTATTTACAACAAGAGTTTGAGAAAGTGCTCAGAGGGATTTTGACTGAGGAGCTTGCAGCTAGAACGCTAGAGGAGCAAACAAAGGTCAAAAACCAGATTTCTACTTTTGTAAAAAAACATGCTTCTAATGGAGAGTATTTGGAATTACCATATTATCTGATTATTGAGGCGAAAAGGGCTGGACTCGGAGATATGCAGAGAAGGTTTTTCACTTGGGAAGGAGGGAAAATGAAGATATGTTCGATGAGCTCAGAAATATGAGGTTTGGATGCTTTTGCTGGAGTTGAGAAGCAATATCTGGTATCTGATAGGATAAAATATACTCCTGAACAGCAGAAATGTATTGATCGTGTGGAGCTGGCTCATAAAAAGTTAGAGGACTTGAGGGGAGTCGACTGAAGCTTTGGCTTTGAGGATGATTTAGATTTACCGAAGGAACTTGAGCTGATGATCAGTCAGAAATATAAAGATCGAGAGCAAGTTAAGGCAAATCTATTGGTGTATGCTCCGTGAACTTCGGCGTCTTTGACATTGAGGCAATCAGAGGAATATGCTCAGTATTTTGAAAACTTATATAAAGGTTTACTTTTGAGAGCGAGTCAGTTTAAGTTGACCAATGATATTGATGACTTTGGAAGTTTTCAAGAAGCAGTTAGGCTTGGGCAACAGAATATTTTTGATAAAGATGGAAATTTGAATGTAGAAAAAGACTCTCCGTTAGATCAGCAACCAATTAAAGCGTATTATGCCAAGAAATTAGAAAGTCTTAAACTTAAGGTCAATGGAGAAGAGAAGTCGCTTAAATCACTTTGGTCCTCTGATAAATCTGAGGAACGTAAGTTGGCTTTGCGCGCTTCAAATCTTGTGATTGAAAAGATCTTGGAGTGATGGATGCTGAGGAATATTGGAACTACGAAGATGAATATTACTAAAATGTATTTGAATCAGTGACTTTTCGCTCAAATTGATAAGCGTATTCAGGAGCAGATTTCTTCTCTTGAGGTAGTTTCGTATATTGATGGTGCGAAAATTCCTGAGTGCACCTATGAAATCAAAACACTTTCTCAGCCTGAGGAAGCGGTTATTGGAGGACTTGGAGATTTGCAGCATCAGATTGAAAATCAGAAAGATTCTGTTGTTTGGCAAGGGAAAAGATGAAATATTGAGTATTTACCGAAGAGTTCAGAGATTAAAAGTCGGGGTCATAAGGTAAAATTTGAGCAAAAGGCTGATAAATTTATACTCTCAGGTTTATCTTTGGAGCTTTCTCTTCATGAAATGCTTTGGCTTGCAAATTTTAGAAATCGATGTGTGTCTAAATATCATGGGCAAAAGGTTGAATTTAAGACGGATTTTACAAGCTTGGAGATTTTGAAGTTTAGATTTCAGCCGACGCTCGTTATTGATGGCACAACACTCGTGAAGAGATCAGATTTAGAAGCAAAATGTTGAGCTCTAAAAGATGATGCAATCGTGCAAAAGTTGGCAGATTGGCTGACAAAAGAGCTTTCATAATTTTATATGCTTATATTACAAAGAATGTGAACATTAGATCATTTAGGACAATTTATTGATGCAGTGAGCTGAGAGGCTAGTTCTACTCAGGAAGAACTTGTTGAACTCAAAACTGACTTAGCAAAAGCTGTTGTTGAAAAGATGAAGGAGAAGGATCCGCTTTCTATCGTTGGTATTGCTGATGATATGGTGGTGGACTATCTGGTTTCTGAGTGATTTTTTGATGCGATCAAGGATAATATGATGGGAAAGGCACTTGAGCTCAGTTCTTTACATGGATTGCTTTCAGAGATTAGGGAAAAACTAAAAAAGGTTGATACTAAGGAACAACTTGATCAGCTCAGAGCTGAGGTTTTGAGTAAAATAGATGAAAAATCTGAAGGAAGCCAAGATTCTGCTTGAGCGATTGAGGAGAATACTTCTCAAGATCAGAAAAATGAAGGAAATCAGAATTCTTCAGCTTCTTCCACTCCTATTGGAGGAGAGTCTCCTCAGGAACACAAGGTGCAACCTCTAGATTCTCATCATGAGATCAAGAATCGACCGAGTGAGCAGATACCATACATTGAGGCGACAATCAAGTCTGCAGAGGGACAAATTGGAAAGCCATATCAATGGTGAGCTACAGGTCCAAGTGGATTTGATTGTTCAGGACTTTGGAATTGGGCGTTTCAGGAGCAGGGGATTAAGTTTGATTCTCGCTTTACAGCGGCGGCTTTTGAATCCAGTGATGTTAATATCCCAAAAGAGGAAGTCAGAGTTTGAGATTTTATGTATTGGGATGAACAGCCAGGTAAGAAGAGACATAATCCAATCTATCATATTGAGATGGTCGTTGGGCAGCCGTATCAGGAGAATGGAAAATGGTATGTGAAAACAATTGGCTCTTCGACTGATAAGTGAGTTTTAGATCACAATGGACAAAAGACCGGTAAGAGTTGAGTTTGATACAGACTTAGAGAGATTACTGGATATCGTCATTTTGGGCGCCCACCGTATTATCTGCAGTTGGCTAAGCATCAGGCTTCTGGTGATAGGCAGCAGCTTATTGCATCGGCTGGTAAAGTTTCTCTAGATACAAAGAAAGAACTGGTGGCTTAAGTTTATTTTATATAAAGCAAGAAAAGAGAAATCTGATTTCTCTTTTTTATAATTCCCAAACTTTGTATTGCACTCAAGCTTTGGGGGTTTGAATCCCCTCAGCAATATATCTTCTAAACCAAGTCCTTTGTTTTTTTGCCAGATGATGTGTGTTCCTTTTTAGGAGTTCCTCCATCTTTTCACGTCCGTAGTCTCAGTTGAGGTAGTTTACTACTTCTTTATATCAGATTCCTTGCATAGATTGAAGGTTTGGACTATAGCCCTCTTTGAGTAAGCCTTCTACCTCTTCAATGAGTCCATCTTTGAACATTTGTTTGATTCTTTGATTGATAAGCTGGTTTGTGGATTCTTTGTCTCTTCGAAGTCCTAGCATAAGGAGCGGATGTGAAACAGGTTGCTGAATGTATCCCTCAGTTTTGGTTTTCCCTGTGAGATAAAAGATTTCTAGAGCTCTAATGAGGTATCTGGTAGAATTTGGATGCAATTTCTGAGCCTCTTCTGGATCAATGGCTTTAAGTTGTTCGTGGAGAAAACCAGGTTTTTCAGCTTCTTTCTTTTCTAAGTCTGCTCTGAGAGTATAGTCAGGAGCACACTCAGGCATAGAGAAATTTTTATAAATTGTGTCGATATAGAGTCAGGTTCCTCCTACGATAAAAGGGATTTTCCCTTTTGTTAAGATTTGATTGACAAGCTGATCTGTTGTTTCTTTTCGTTCTCATGCAGTATAGGTTTCATCTGGATCTACAATATCTATCTGATGATGAGGAATTTTTTCTCTAATTTCTTTGCTGATTTTATCTGTTCAGATATCCATTTTTCTGAAGATTTGTCTACTGTCGCTTGAGATCACCTCAATATCAAAAAAATCTGATAATAAAACAGAAAGCTTAGTTTTCCCTGTTGCAGTTGCTCACCAGATAATGACCGTTCCGTCAGGATTTTTATCTTTGAAATCGCTGATTGTGGTTTTTGCCTCAGCGAGGATTGTAGAGATATCCATTATAGTTTCGCTTGGTTAAAGTTTTTTATGATAATAAGGAAAGGGCTTTTGGTTTCAATTGGAAATGAGAATTATTTTGCTAGGCTTAAAATCTATTGTTACAAATAGACTCTCCTTATAAGAAGTTGATTTTTTTAGCTATTTATGATGAGAGAGAAAACAAAAAAATCTGACTTTTGTCGTCAGTTTTTTCTTTTATTCAAAATATTCAAGAGCAGTAGGAATCGAACCTACACCTCCAACTTCGGAGATTGGCGTGCTACCACTGCACTATGCTCTTTTGCAGAGTAAAATATTAGTCAATCAGTCTGAAAATGCAAGGATATCTAGAGATCCCTTATTTAACTATTATTTTTTACTCTTGTGTTTTGCCCGGAGGATTGCATTTTGTGCGGCATTTTTTGCCTGCGGACTATTCTTATAGCAAGAGCTTCATGTTATTTCCGCTCAGCGGCTAACAATTTGTTCTATAGAGGTATTTTTGAGTTTTTCTACTGATCAGAAGCCCATTTCTTCTAAGCGATCTATGAAAGTATTTCCGACTCACTTGATAGCAAGGAGTTCTTCTCTTTCTTCTTTTGTGAATGCCATACTTATCTTTGGAAAAATTATAAAAATTATATGCGTTGAATAAACTTATCAGGTATGTCTCGCAAGAACGCCTCATCGAATCTTGAGATCAGGTCTACTTGATTTAATACAAGTTGCGACCTCTTTGAGTGTGGATGCCGTAGTCGTGACGTCATCTACTAGCAGTATATGGGAGTCTTTGGGTATTTTTTCAAGGTGTAATGGCGAGAAGGCTGAATTCAGATTTTTTTGTCTTTGTGATCTAGAAAGTTTGAGTTGCGAGGCAGTGTATTTGCTCTTTTTCGCAAGTTGTAAAACTGGGATATTAAGCTCTTTAGCGAGATGTTTTGCTAAAAGTTCGGATTGATTGTATCCTTTTTCAAAGTAGTGTCTCCATCGATGTGAAGGGATAAAAGAGATGATGAGATTTCCTCTGTTTAATGCTTCACTTAGAGTTTGGTGTGTTTGAATCAAAAGGCTGAGCCTCTGAGCTAAGAAAGGTCAGATATCTTTTTTATGATAAAATTTGAGCTTAAGGATCAGTTTTTTGATGAGTGTTTGATAGGAGAAACAGATAAGTACTCATTCAAGAGCAGTTTCTCAGTTGGATTTGCAGAGCTGGCAGGTCTTGAAATCTCTTTGAGGACTATGGCAGAAAGGACATAGTTCTGGGTGTGGAGTGAGTTTCTTTTTACACTCAAAACAGAGATGGGATCCCGGTTTACCACAGCTAAGGCATTCACGCGGGAAAATTAGATCAATCAGCGACATTATTCAGTTTTGGACTCTTTAAAAATTAGAGTGTTGGCTCGTCTTTTGAGATAGTAAGTTTGATATTGATATGAGAAGAACAGATGATTACTAGCAGTCCAACGACACAACAAAAAAGTGGCAAATACTGTGTGTAAGCTAGAATTTCTGGGTTCATAAAGAGCCATTCATAAATGCCTCCCTTAAAATAGCTTAGGGTGAAAAAAAGATAAGAAATCAGACTTCCAATGCAGAGTGGTAGCCAAACTAGAGCTTGTAATTTTCAACTAATCATTGAAAATGAAATTTGCAGATGTGAGTTTTGTGCAAAGAACCGTAATAAAAGACCAGAAAGTACGAGAATGATTGTTGGTTGTGCATTGGTGAGGAAATTTGCGTATGCTCCATAGCGGATTCCTAAAAAGGTGAGTTCTGGATTGGTATTAAGTACTCAGGAATAAGTGATCAGCATTGTTCCTAATGCAAGCGAAATTGCGAGCATAACATAGCTCGCAAACGTGATTTTGATCAGTTTTTCTGCTGATAGAAGTCCTAAGAGAATGATTGCTATCAGAATGACAACCAAATATAGCAAAGGAATTGGCATCTTTGTAAAAAAGATAAAAAGTCAGATTTTTTTATTGGTTTGTATTTTGTGCAAAAGATTTGACTACGACTTGGTCGCTTCGTTCTCTTTTCCCAAAATTTGTGAGTTGGACTTTTTCATGTCCTTTTCCAGCGATCAAAACAATATCTCATGGTTTTGCGAGATCTCTAGCGAGTTTAATAGCATAGAGTCTTTCTGGAATGATAAAGAGTTCTTTCCCTTGTGAAAAGAGTTTTGTCTGAATTTGACTTGTGAGCTGATCGAGGATTTCAAGTCTATTTTCGCTACTTGGGTCATCATCAGTTGCAATAAGGATATCAGAATATTGCCCTGCGATTTCTCACATGATCGGTCTTTTTGCTTTGTCTCTATTCCCTGGAGCTCCAAACACAGTAATCAGCTTTCAATCTCCTTTTTGGTTATGAAGAAAGGTAAGTGTTTTTTCTAGTCCATCAGGTGTGTGTGCAAAGTCAACAAAATACTGAACACCATTGATGGTAAAGTTCTGCATTCTTCATTCAATACCTTCAAATCTTCCTACTGAAGCGAGGATGCTTTCCATGCTTAGTCAGATCTGAATACCAACTGATATTGCAGCAAGGATGTTGCTGATATTGTAGGTTCAGAGCAATTTTGTAGAGCTACGATAAAGTTTCCCTAGGTATGAAAAAGTAAAATCGGTATGATCTATGTATTCGATAATCTGAGTAGCCTTGAGGATAGCAGATGCTTGGAGGGCATAATTAATCTTTTTATCAAAAGGCATTTCTTCAAACCATTTTCTTCCATAACTGTCATCACTTGGGAAAATTCAGAATTTATTCTGTTTTTTATTGCTGAGTACTCATTTGAAAAGTTTTTTTTTGCTCTCAGCGTAGTTTTCCATAGTTCCATGATAGTCAAGATGATCATGGGTAATATTGGTCAGTACCGCTACATCAAAATCCACACCTTCAAATCTGTGTTGATCAAGACCTTGAGAACTGGCCTCTAGAATTGCTATTTTGCAGCCATTATTTTTTGCAGTAGAGAGCAGTGCTTGAAGGTCAAAAGCATCTAGAGAGGTCATTTTTTTGAGGTTGTTGAGATTTTTATTTCAGATTTTTATATTTGCTGTGCTTACTGCTACAGCAGGAGCAAGGTTATCATTGAGAATTTGGTGAATGAGATTTACTGTTGTTGTTTTCCCGTTTGTTCAGGTTACACCGATAAGAAAAAAACCCTCAGCTGGATTTCCATAGAGGCTACGAGCGACTGATGCCTGAGTCTTTTTAAAAAAGTGGTAAAATGCTGAATTTTGTAAAAGTGGGTAGAGTTTGTCATAAGCGATGAGTTTTTTTAGGAGGGCTTTCATTTTTTTGAAAATGAGAGATAAATTTTCAGAAAAACTATAGTGAATTTATGCATATTTACAAGGGAAATCGTAATATTGGATTTTTATTGCTCGGTGGATATTCTCGATAATGTGAAAATTTTTATTAGCTAAGTAGGGAAATAAATTCTTTTTTGTTTTTTGACAAATTAAAAAAACTGAGTATACTTAGTAAAAACCTTTATTTTACTTCTTGGTATCGTATGACAAAAAAGGAATTTATGCTTCAAGTGATTGCTTTTCTTCCTGATTGGAAGATGGGATGGGGGCTTAAGCCACTTATTGAAAATAACCAGCTAGAGCCTGATGTTTTTGAGAAATTGTATCAGATTTTTAGGGAAAATGTCCATTCGACCTATTCTCAATACGAGAAACTTCAATTTAAGGAGAGGCTTTTGAATTCTGAGGCTTTGAAACTTCAGGAAAGAGCTCAAAATGAATCAGATCAGGTTGATTTAGAAGCAATGTTTGAAACATTGTAGTTTTTAGTTCCTAACAAGAAAATGCAGATGAGCGAAGAAAAGCAGACAATCCTTGGAGGAACTCAGCCTTCAAGTACGAGCTTAGATCAAGGGATCTTGGATCTGATCCAAAATTCTAAGTCTTGAAGCGGATTAGAGGGGCTTTTGGATTTTGAATCCAAGTTGACAAAAAATGAAAAAAAACTCAGTCCATCAGAGATAAAGGCTCTTCTGGAAAGGACGAAAAAAGATATTCAAAATCCAGATTTTTTGTCTTTTGAAAGTGGAAAAAAAGATGATAAGGATTTTGGTTTTGAGGGACTTGGTGTAGATGTGATCCCGACTTTAACTCCGAATGGAGACTGTATTATCCCAGTGAATTTCTGGTATGATGGGCAGAGGAGAACGATTCTGCTTGTCCTCAATGTGCAGTCTGATGGAGAGGCGAATATTTATGAGCTCCCAGAGTGAGATAATCATTATAAGCTTGCGATCAATAATATTGAATTTACCTACCAATTGATCCAAGAAAATAAAACCTTTAAGATGCATTATGATCACTAGTATTTTATTTGTTGATATGAAGAAACGATGCCAATGACTGTAGAACAGCTTAAGTATGATACTTGAGTAGAGACGACGGAGACTACTGATAATCCTTATGAGCAACAAATTGATAAGAAGGATGAGGATCGTCTCAGATCGGTATGAAGACTTTTTAGACCAGTAGATGAGCCAGAGAGAAACTTTCGTCCTGCTGCCGATACGAAAACCCTTTCAGGAAGTGTAGCAGAGCAGATGAAAGATCTGAAGAATCAGATTGCTGAAAATAAAAGGGAAATTGAGCAACTAAAATGAAAATTATCAAGTGGAATTGAGAATTCCATAAATTGAGATCCTAGTCTTGCTGCTGCTTTAAATAGATATGGTACGATTAATTATAATCGTGAAAACGAAGGGAAAAAGGTGGATTTTAGGTCTTCAGAATCAGCTCAAGAAATTGCAGGCTAAAATCTGGCTTGCATTTTTTTGACTGATCTTTACTATCGGTTTCTGGTTTTTTAGTTATTATTTTCTAGGATGAGAGATATTATTTTGGCAGGAATTCAGTGAAGTGGAAAAGGAACGCAAGCTCAGCTTTTGCTTGAAGAATTTTGAAATCAGATTCAGTACTTTGAAACTGGGAATATTCTAAGGGCACTGATGAGCAATGAAAATGCTATTGGTCAGTATTTAAAAGAGCTTGTGAATGCAGGACGTTTGGTAAAAGATGAGGTTGTAGTCTGACTTTTTAAGGTTTTTTTGGAGACCTTGGATAATAAGTCTGTTTTATGAGATGGAAGTCTGAGAAGGGTAGGTCAGACAAAAGGAATCCTTGATGCTTTGTTAGAAAAAGGCAGAAAGCCAATTGTTGTTCAGCTAGAAATTCCCGAAGAGGAGGTATATCAAAGGCTCTCTCATCGTAAAATGTGTAAAAACTGCGGGAAAATTCACTCAACGCTCTTAAGTCCAGAAATTCAACAGTGTCAAAAATGCTGATGAGAACTCTATGTTCGTACTGATGATGCAGATAGCTCTGCTGTTGAGACGAGAATTGCTGAGTATAAAAAAGAAACTATTCCGGCTTTGGATTATGTGAATGAGCTTTGATTGCTCGTAAAGATTGATGGGATGCAGAGTATAGAAGCTATCTATGCACAAATTAAGGAATTAATTTTGAATTAACAAAACTCTCTGGAAAGAAAAACTTCCAGAGAGGAATAAAAAAACACTTAATTATTTGAAAAAAACTACTTTAGTGCTATGAATATATGTTTTTCTGATAAAATGTCAAGTAAAAATCTGAGAGCATCAGATTTTTTTATTTTTGTAAAGAATAGTATCCAGGACTAGTTTCTTTAATAGTGCTGTTGAGTAGGAGGAGGGTTATTTCTTGCAAGAGTGAAGAATATTCGAGCTCTGTACTTACCAATAACTCCTCAAAGGAGGCGGGAGTGGTATTCAGATGATTGTAAATTTTGAGTTGAGATGGAGTGAGTTCTGAGATAGTAGCTGCTGGAATACAAGAGGGCGAAAAATTAGATTTTTTTTGAAAGTGTTGCGAGAGATGATAGTCAAAATCTGATATCAGCTCGATTTTATTTTCAGTCATTTTTTGGAAAATACCAGCACTAGAGGAGCTGAAAAGTTGTGCAGGAACAGAGTAGACTTTTTTGTGATATTGGTTGGCGAAATCTGTCGTAATGAGGCTTCAAGATTTTTCTTTTGCTTCGGGGAGAAAGAGGATATCTGCAAGTTGAGCTAAAAGTTTATTTCTCTGTGGGAAACTTCGTTTTGTTGGTTCAAATCAGATTTTGAATTGTGAAATAATCAGTCCTCAGTTTTCTAAGATTTTTTCTAGAAATAGGCGGTCCTTAGATTTATGATAATGTTGAAATCCTCAGCCAAGTACTGCGATTGTTGGGAGTTTGTGTTTGAGGGAGAGTTCATGTGCTAATTGGTCTATCCCCCTAGCAAAGCCAGAAATTGTAGCAATTTGGTATTTTTCTGCAGATTTAAAGAAAAGTTCCATCACTTCTAGTGCATAGGAAGAGGGGAGTCTTGGTCATACGATTCAGAGTTTTTTTTCTTTGAGGAGATCGAGGTTTCCCTCGTAATAAAAAAGGTAGGGGCTATCGCTATAATTTCTGAGTTGTGCAGGGTATCAGCTGTCTTTTTGCGAGATCCCTAAAATATTGTGTTCTTGGCAGTAGTTAATCAGTTTTTGGTCTAAGTTTTGTATATCATAATTGCCTTTTTTGAAGTCTGAGAGTTTGAGGTTTGGTTGACTACTGTAGGCGATGAGTTCTGGTAGCATGATGTATTTGTTTGATAAAAGTTATTTTTTGTATTCTTTTCTTTTTGAAAATCAAGTAAAAATCTGATAATATTCTTTTGTCAAAAAAATATTTGATGATTTTTGGCTTTGTTTTTGGGGAGGACTTGGCATTTATCCGTTGCTTTTTAGGATGATTTCAGTACAAGTAGAGTCAGTTTTTTTTAGATTTTTTGGTATGATGGCAGAGCTTCGTCCAAGTGGATTTCCTGAGTATAGTCCAGCAGAGCAGCTGGTTTTTGATCAGATTGTGGGTATTATTCAGGCGCAGTATCAGCAATTTTGATATACCCATATTCATACTCCAGCAGTGGAAAAAAATGATGTTTTACTCGCAAAAAACTGAGAAGAAACAGGGAAACAGATTTTTTGACTGTATGGAATGGCTCAAGGAGCTGAAGATTTGAAAGAGTATGGATTGCATTTTGATCTGACAGTACCGTTTGCAAGGTATACGCTAGACTGGGAGCATCAGCTTACTTTCCCATTCAAGAGATATCAGATTCAACCTGTTTGGAGATGAGAAAGGGCACAAAAGGGAAGGTTTAGAGAGTTTTTTCAGTGTGATATTGATGCTATCTGGAAGGGGGAAAAAGAGTATTTCTATTATGATGCAGAAATTATTGCTGTATTAGGTAAGACTTTGACTGAGGTTTTAGGCGCTGTTAATATCCAGGATTCGGTATGTTTTCATATCAATAATAAAAAGATTGTAAATGGTGTTTTGGGTATTGTGGGTAAAGATGAGAAACAAAGAGAGGGTATTGCACAACTTATAGATAAAATTGATAAGATTACTCCAGAGGAATTTCAAGAATGACTTGAAAAATTAGGACTAAATCAATCTGATAGAGATAGGATTGATGCTTATTTGAAGAGTATCAGTTTTTATGAATCAAGTTCTTTGAATTCTATTAATCCATATGTTTGGTTCCCCACAGTAGATGAGAATTCTCCTGAGGAAATGATGTTTCAAAATATCTTTATGCAGTGAATTAGAGAAGTTGATTTAGTTTTAAATGCACTTAGGCTAATATTAAAGTCTCTTGGTATTAATATAAAATTCTGCTTTGATCCTAAAATCATTAGAGGACTAGACTATTATACTGGTACTATTTTTGAGGCGGTTTTTGAAAATGAACCGCAACTTGGATCAATTTGTTGAGGTGGAAGATATCAGAATCTAACTGGTTATATTGATCCAAAGAGAAATGAATATTGCGGAGTTTGAGGTAGTATCTGAATTAGTAGGATTCTTAGTAGGGTTTTCTCTGTTCAAGAGACAAGAAAACAGACCGTTGCGGATTATTTGATCCTACAGTTTGAGGGAGGAATGTCGGATTCACTTGCTGTAGGAGCTAGATTTTTAGCTGAGGGGAAATGTTTTGAAGTTTATCCTTACGCAGAAAAACTTTGAAAGCAGTTTGCCTATGCAGATAAAAAAGGAATTCCTTTTGTGGTTATTTATGGCGAAGGAGAAAGGGAAAAGTGAATCTATAAGCTCAAAAATATGCAGAGCTGAGAAGAGCAAGAAGTCCCTTTGCATTAGTATGTTGAAATAGTCAGTATTTTATCTTATTTTGAATGTTGAGAAGAATGAATTATGATGATTTTTTGAAGGAGCAGTCTGCAAGTTCATGTTTTTTTTGTGGCTTCCCATCTGAACCTTTTGTAGATGAAAATGAACATTGCTATGTGGTTTTGGCGAGGGCTCCTTATACGGCGGATCATTTGTTGGTCGTGCCAAAGGATCATGTGATTTTCCTCAATGAGCTTAGTTCTGCCCAGCTAGATGCTGCAATGGCATTGATTACAAAATGGACTGCAAAACTTCATGAGACATATCCTTGATTGACGTTACTTTTGAGGGATGGATTGACTGGTTGAGAATTGGGGAAAAGTGTTAATCATCTTCATTTTCATTTGATCCCTAAGGTTGCGGTAACTGCTGTTGGAAATAGAGATGATCGCGAGTATTTTGATAATGAGACGTTTAGTTTAAAGACTGAGGAATTTAAAGAGAAGTTTAAGGTTGAAAATTAGGCTTTATGATAAAAAAAGAAAAACCTGAGTATATCAGGTTTTTTTTGATTTGAGGATTATTTTCTCTTTGATTTTTTCTTATTGTTCTTTTTCTTTGCTTTAGATTTTTTTCATTGAGTTGATTTTGTTCAGGAATTTTTCTCTAAAGTAGGCGGGGTAGGATTCTCTAGAGCTTCTCAGTTGAAGGCTTGATGATCTGCTAACCTTTGTCCGTATCGAACTCAGAAGATGAGCATAAATGGATAGACAATCATTCTATCAACAAACGAATGCAGTACCATTCCCTCAATAGCGAGTCCGAAGAGTCCGAGTCCAAGTCCGATTGCTATGAGTATTTGAGTTAGCTTTTTTTGATCAGCTTTTTTTCATTTTTTGACTTCTATTAGGTAGGTCCTGATTTCTTTCAGTCCTTGCCAAAGGAGCCGTCCAAAACAAAATATCCATGGGATGAAGCCGAGTATTCCATATTCCATAAAGATCTGCACATATTGGTTTTCTGGATTGAAACCTGGAGTATCCATGCTATATTTTTGGTTGATTTCAGTGATAGTAGCGCATCTTGTATCTGTAGTTGCGTTTAGGCAGAGCTGATGTGAGGCTGGTCCAGAGTATCCTGCTCCTCGTCCAAAGAAAGGCTTTTGTAATCCTAGTTCAATACCAGCTTCGAGCAGTTTAATGTGTCCGGTATTGCTGTGTTCTCTGGCGAATGCTCCTCTAAAGTAGAAAAACGCTCAAAGTAAGAGGATAAAAGCTGGAATTCAGATTTTTATAATAATTTTTTTTGCGTCTTTTCGATGAAGAAGGAGGATAAGGACTGCTGTTTGAATGATCCATACTCCGATAGCGGCTCTTGAATACGTTGAGAGGACGATTGCTCCTGTTGCGATAGTTCGTCAGATTTGAGTTCTTCTAGACTGTTTTCTAAGGTAGGTGAGAGCAAAAAGTGGCCAGAATGCGATCAACCAGAAGCCAAAGCTGATAGGTCTCTCAAAGAGGAATTGATTTCTAGCAAGTCATTGGTTGATCTGTGTGTAGTAGACGGCAGGAGGATTGCCAGTCAATGTTCCTTCAAAACTATCACGAGAATATCCAAAAAGTTTAAGAAAGCTCGGAAGCAGTCCAATGATTGCCCGCCAAATTACTCCTCCATAAATTGCTCATTTAAAAAGATTTTCGTATCGTTTGTGAAATTTTGTATTGATAGGGAGGGCTCGGGCGAGTAGTCCTCAGAGAATAAATATAAGAAATCAGATCAGGTCATACTTTGCTGAGAGAATATAGGTTGAGATACTGACCTTTTGAACAATGACTGCCAGGAATGCTGTAATTATGCAGAGGATTAGAAATCAACAAATAAATTTGAAAAAAGAGGTCTGTACGAGCTGTTTTCGAGATGTTTTTTCAGATTTTTCTCATGATAAAAGGTATTTTTGCACTAGGAGTCGTCCAGTAATCATCATAAAGATGAAAATGAGTGCTTCTTTTCGTAGTCGGACTCGGTTTCGGATACCTTCGCTTCGTCAGAATTTGTAAGTGAGGAGGGTATGGAGAAAAAATTGGAGAAAGAGTCCAATCAGGAAGACTTTGATTAAAATATTGACGATTTTTGTGAGGTTTTTCATACAAAATTGGCTAGAAATAAAGCTGGATATTTTGGATTAGATGAGTTTTTCATCTTTTTGTATGGTGGTTCGTATTTTTGTTGAGAAAAGATTTTTGAAAGCTGGTGAGTATTCGCAGATTCATTTTGTGATTGGAGACTTATTGATCTCTAGGATATATCCATCAGCTAGCTCTCCCTCTGAGATGATATCAATTCAGAAGTATCTTGCTCAGAAAGCTGCTGCAATTTTCCTTAGAAATGTAGTATCACGGTCTGTGTGTTTGATCTCTCTGATTGAACCTCAAGTCGCAATGTTTGCAGTTGGTAGAAGAGGGAGTGTCTTATTTTTTTCTAAGATGGTTTCTGTATTTACCCCTTGGGTTTCGAGGTAGTGTTCAACTTTTTTCTGGTTGATCATTGGAAAGTCTTTTTCAATCAGGTTTTTTATTGTATTTTCTCCATCTCCTATGATGGTTGGAGGAATTCTCTCGTAGGCAACTAGGATTTCTCCATCCAAATAGAGTACTCTATAATCTCTACCTGGAATATAGGTTTGCAAGAGATGCATACTTTTATTACTTTGATTGAAATGAGAGAGTGTAACTAATAACTGATTCTTATCAAATATCTTTGAAACTCAAGATCAGAGACCTCCATCATTTGGCTTGAAGATTAGTGGATATCCGTATTTCTCTGCAAATTGGATGCAGGCGGAAGTAGTATTCTGTGGATTGCTATATCTTGTATTTTCTCTAGCAACGAGCATATCTTCCGCGACTAAAAATCAGTTTTTTCTAAGAATTTTTGAGGTGTAGATTTTGTCTTCAAAGATTCTTCTCAGTGTTGAACTATCAAAACCATAATCTGCATGATAAATGATCCTATTTTGTCCGTTTGGGAAATGAATAGTTAGCATAAATCAGTATTCATCTATGGTATAAGGGGTTTGAGATTTTTCTATTTCATCAATCAAGATCCAAATCCCATGTTGGACTTGATATTCGCTTTTCATGAGGGATGATTTATTTGTGAGATAGTTGAGCTGTGCTATTTTCTCCTTTTGAGCAGCTGTGATGCTTATGTAACTATTTTCTGAGGTGATAATTCACATCTTAGGTATTCAAAAGCTAAAACCAAGTGATCTGATTTCAAAAAAAGAAAGAAACCAGATTTTTGATTTAGTTTTTTATTTTTATTCAACAGAAGCCATATCTTCAAAGAGATGCTGGAGCTCACTTGAGTTTTGTTCCTCAGTAGGAGGGGTCTCTAGATAGGTATCTAAGTGCGGCTTCTTTTTGAGAAGAGGCTCTAGAGAGTCTATTAGCATTGCGTAATCTCAAGATTTTGGATAGACATAGGTGATTGGATCAAGCAATCCTGTTGGCCTAATGATCTGCTCAACAACCTGTTCAGAAAGCTCTAATTCATATTCAGCTGGAGTTGCTGAAAGAAAGATGGCTTTTGATCAGCTTTTTATTTTTTGTTTGAGGCTAGAGTAGTGATTTGCTTTTCTTGCCTCGCTTTTGATGATTGATGAGGTATCAAGCACCTGCTGATGAGCTGTTGAAACAAGCTCTAGGTCTTGAGTAGCTTGATCAAGTTTTACTGTGTCTAGAGATTTTCGTCAAAGGGAGACCTCAAGTTCCTCAAATCTCAGAGGTCTATGGTCGATTGCCGAGGGGAGGCGGAATCCGTAGCGGATAAGATTATTTTTTCTCGCTCTATCTCCTTCAGCCATTGCTCTGAGCTGAGGGATTGTCATATGAGATTCATCTACAATCATCAAGAAATCATCTGGGAAATAATCAAAAATTGTATTTGGTGGCTCTCCAGGGAGCCTCTGGTCAAAGTAGAGAGAGTAGTTTTCTATTCCGTTGACAAATCAGGTTTCTCTGATCATTCTAATGTCATATTCTACTTTTTTCTTGATCCTTTCTGCCTCTAGAGCCATTCCCATTTTTTCAAATTCTTTAACTCTGAGTTCTTTTTCGGCATCCATTTGTTGGAGGATTTTTTCTAGGTCTGATACATCTTGGAGGTATTGTGTGGCCGGCCAGAGCATGGTTTTCTGTACTGGTTCTAGAAGTTCATAGCTTAATGAATCTCTCTTTTCTATCCTCTCAAGTGTTTCTTCATCGAAAAAACAGCGGTAGAGACATTTTTCTGTAGAGGAGAAAATATCCAGGATATCTCCTTTGATTTCAAACATTCCTGCTTCTATTTTCCCTTGGATAGGTTTGTATTGCATATGAAGGAGCTGTTTTTTGATCGCATCAAAGCTATATTTGTGGTTTACATAGAGCTGGAGACAGTTTTCTTCAAAGAATCTACTTTGTCCAAGTCCATAGAGTGATGATGCAGATGCAACTACGATCACATCTGGTCTACTGAGGAGTGAGGCCATTGTTGCGAGTCTGTACATCTCGATTTCTTGGTTAATGGTAGCTTCTTTTTCAATGTAGGTCCCAGAGCTTGGAAGGTAGCTTTCTGGTTGGTAATAATCAAAGTAGGAAACAAAGTAATGTACTGCGTTATCAGGGAAAAATGATTTGAATTCGGTTGCGAGCTGAGCAGCTAGGGTTTTGTTGTGAGAAATCACCAGAGTCGGCTTTTGAACTTTTTGGATAATATTCGCCATGGTAAAGGTTTTACCCGTTCCTGTTGCTCATAGTAGAGTCAGATGATGCTTCCCCTCATCAAATGCGCGAGAAATCTGATCAATCGCTTTGGGTTGGTCTCCAGCAGGAAGGTAGCTCGCCTTGAGTTGAAACATCAGCTTGATAAGTAAATAAATCAGTTTCTGAGTATAAAAAAATGTTTTCAGATTTCAACTGATAATCAAAAAAATCCTCAAGTATTCTTGAGGATTTTGTCTGAAAACTACAAAAATCAAACATATGATCAATTACGTACTACACAAGATAATGAAATCGGTACAAAAATCAAGTCAGGTTTATTTCTTTTTGAAGATGTCTTCATAAACTCACTCCTCAAACCATTTTTTCTGGAGCTTCATAAACTCCTCAGGCTCAGATCTATTTTCTTCAAGTATTTGTTCTGGAAATTTTTCTCCACTAAAACCTTTCGTATATTTTTTATCATATTGAGCATACGTTGGATCCAGAATTGTTTCCTTGTCTCACTCTTTTTCAACCACAAAGCGGTGACCTTCCCCTTTTTCGAGGTATGAAAACTGGAGTCTGACCTCTTTCCCTTTAGTTTTAAGAATATCAAAAAGTTCTTTGCTTGCAACATTACAGTAGTCTTCAGGAAACCCTTTCTCTTTTGAGAATTTTTCGATAACTTGATGCATAATTTCTTCTGAACTCTGAGCTGTGTTCATAGGTATGATTCAAGTAGATAAAAGTCTAATCTAATTATATAGGTAATGCTTCTGTTTTGCAAGTTTTCAGGTTTAGAGTTTTATTTTTAAAATAAAAGAAAAACTTCTCAAGAATACTTGAGAAGTTCAACTGTTTTTAATGTACTAATTTACTTAATTTATGTATGGATTATTGTGGTGATAATATATGGAATTTCCCATGAAAGTCAAGTACAATAAATAATCCTGATTTTTCTTTTGTTTTTTTGTTTAGTATACGAAAGAATCCTCAGTAGAAAACTGGGGATTCTAGTTCAAATTTAAATCTATATGCTATGAAAATTCACAATAGCGAATATATGAAAATCTTCTAAAAAGTCAAGTATAAAAACAAAGATTCTGATCTTTGCCTTTATTTTAAGTTATTATATGAAAAAATCCTCAGTAGAAAACTGAGGATTTTCGTGAATAAGTAACTCTTTTAGAATAATGTTGACCAGAAAAAACTTCATTCCACTCCTATAAATAAGGAATTGCTCTTAAATGTCAAGATATTTTTTTGTCCTTGATTTATTGAGAGGAAATAGTAGACTAAAATTCAGATTTTTTATCTTTTTTTGCAAGATGAGGCAAATTGTATTTATTCACGGGTGAAATTTAATAAAAGATAATGATGAACTTCTAAAAGTCATACAAACTTGGGAAGTGAATCCTTTTGAAGAAAAAAAGAGACGAAGACTGGTTTTGCAGGAAAGGTTGCCTGAGTTTTTTGTTATAAAACCTGAAATGCCAAATAAAGATATGGCACGTTATAGCACTTGGAAGCTTTGGTTTGAGAAGTATTTCCAGTTTTTGGATGATGAAGAGCTGATTTTGATTGGGCATTCACTTGGGGCGATGTTTCTGGTGAAGTATTTTGCTGAAAATCAGTTTCCAAAAAAGGTGGCTCAGTTGCATTTGGTTGCTCCTGTGCTGGATGCTGAGGGATTGCCACAGGGAGATAATTATTTATGAGATTTCGCTTATGATTTTGCTGCCGTGAAAAATATCTCGTGAAAAGCGGAGAAAATTGTGATTTGGAGCTCAAAGGATGATCCAACTGTGCCTTATCAACATAGTGTTCGTATTCAGTCGCAGATCGTTGGTTCTCAGCTGAGAATGTTTGAGGATAGAGGACATTTTAATCAGGCAGAGTTCCCTGAGCTAATCCAAGAAGTTAGGAAAAAATAGAGGGAAAATCAGATTTTTCTTTTTTATTTGGATAAGACTCGGTTTGCAAGCTGATTGAGCTGTTCTTGGAGAGCTTTTCACTCTGGGCTGAGATAGTAATTGATTTTTAGAGGTTTTGATTGCGAAACTTCTCTGATAATCAGGTTTTTTTCTAATAAAAGGTCCAATCTCTCAGTGAGCACTTTTGAGTTTATTTGTGGGAGCCTTCTCATGATGCCTGAGAAGCTGGAAATCCCCTCAGATAGTGTTTGGAGAATATGGAGGGTCCGCTTTTTACCAAAGGTTTCAAAAAGCTGATAAATTGGACATTCGCTTGATCGTGCTTGAATAGAGGATTCCATCAGATTTTTCTTTTTTGAACTAAAAGATAGTTGCTTGACTATAGTAATTTAGTGTAAAAAGTAAAGTTGTTTTCCCCGTACTTACTTTTTGGTAAGTAGATTGTCTTTCGCCTATTGAAAATTTTATTTTTTTTGGTATAAGTACGTCAACACTTAACTTTACAAAAGAAAGTGATTTACTTTATTAAAGAATGTTAAAATGATGAAAATTGCAGTAATTGGAGCGAATGGGAAAGCTGGGAAATTGATCGTAAATGAGGCGGTAAAAAGAGGATTTGATGTAACGGCTATTGTTCGCAGTGAAAATCAGTCTCAGGCACAGCATGTTTTACAAAAAGATATCTTTGCTTTGACTCGTGAGGATTTGCAGTGATTTGATGCTGTTGTGAACGCTTTTTGAGCTTGGACAGAGGACACCTTGCCTGAACACAAAAAATTAGCAGAGCTGCTTATTGATGCATTGAGAGGAACGCAGACTCGTTTATTTGTCATTTGATGAGCAGGAAGTCTTTATGTAAATCCTGAACATACTATTCAGCTTAAGGATACCCCAGAGTTTCCAGAGATTTTTATGGCTGTAGCAAATGCAAGTGCTGAAGCTTATGATATTATTACCAAAAATCAAGATATTAACTGGGTATATGTGACTCCACCAGCTGACTTTAGACCTGAAATTGAGAACACAGGAGAATATAGTCTTGGGAATGGTGAATTTGCATTGAATAGCAGAGGAGAAAGTGCTATTAGTTATGCAGATTATGCATTAGCAATGGTCGATTTAATTGAGCAGAATAAATACAACCAGCAGATTGTTTCAGTAAATGGGAAATAAGTAAATAGAGGAGAAAAGTCAGATTTCTTTCTTCTTAATCAGAAAAGTCTACAGCGAAAACGCTATAGACTTTTTTTGGAGAATCTTGTTTCTATGATTGAGATAAATCTACTATGGAGCTCGTTTGCTTTAACAAATGTATCTGCTATTTTCACGATGACAATAATGGCACAGAGAAAGATCGGTATTAGGAGGATGGCAGATGATCTTGAAGGATTTTCAGCTTTTTCAACTAAGAACATCAGAGTAATCAGGCTACCGGATCCTAATGACGCCCACCATAATCCTACTTTAAAGCAATGAACTTTTAACTCTCTCCAAACACAGATCCAGTAGAGGATCTCTTTTTTTGATTTGGTGA
>JABCOM020000054.1 GCA_013333605.2 candidate division SR1 bacterium | reverse complement strand
GTTCTCATACCTGTTGAGCCTTAAACAAGGCAAATCTCGGTCAGCAAGTGCAATTGGCTGGTTGGATCAATAAAATTAGAAATTTAGGAGGAATGGTTTTTATTGATCTCAGAGATAGATACGGAATTACTCAACTTACTATTGATCCTTCAAAAAATACTTTTCAGCTCCCAGAACTGAAGCCTGAGTATGTGATTCGTATCACAGGAACAGTAATCCCAAGACCTGATTCTATGATAAATGCAGACATGGCAACTGGTGAAATTGAGGTTGAACCGATTGAACTGGAGGTGCTTTCGACATGTAAAGAGTTGCCATTTTCTATTGATCATGAAAATCCAGTAGGGGAAGATCTTAGACTTGAATATCGTTATCTAGATCTTAGAAGAAAGTCTATGAAAGAAAACGCAATCATGAGGCATAAACTTTACCTAGAATCAATGAACTTTTTTGATGAGAGAGATTTTATCCACTTGGAAACTCCAACTTTCGTCAAAAATACTCCAGAATGATCGAGAGAATATGTTGTTCCTGCGAGGTTTGAACCAGGGAAATTTTTCGTACTTCCTCAGTCTCCACAGCAGCACAAGCAAATGCTCATGGTTGCAGGCTTTGACAAGTATTTTCAGATCGCTAGGTGCTATCGTGATGAGGATCCTAGAGGAGATCGTCAGCCTGAGTTTACGCAGATAGATTTTGAACTTTCTTTCGTTGAGCAAAAAGATATTTTGGCGCTTATTGAGGAATATTTTATGCATATTGTATGAAAATACTATCCTCAAAAGCAAATACAGCACTCTCCGTTCCCAGTTCTAAGCTGGAAAGAAGCAATGGATAAATATGGAATAGATAAACCTGAACTCAGAGTTCTCAACTTTGAGATGAAAGATGTGACTACTTGGGCAAAAAAATCAGATTTCGCTGTTTTCCAATCTGCACCTTGTATTAAAGCACTCGTTCTGCCAAAAGAGATGGGAAGATCTGAAGTTGAGAAAAAATATGAATCCTTTATCAAATCGAAAGGCTCTAAAGGAATGCCTTGGCTTGCATTAACTGAGTCTGAATGAGTAAAGTGAAGTATTGCAAAATTTTTCTCAGAAGAAGCAATCCAAGAGCTTAAAAACCTTACTTGAGCAACTGAGGGGAATACTGTTATTTTCCAAGCTGATACCTGGCTTAAGGCTAGTGAGTATATGGGAATGCTCAGAAATGAAGCGATCAAAGAACTTGAACTCCTTAAGGGGAAAGAAGAGGAATTAGCATTCTGTTTTGTAGTTGATATGCCACTATTTGAGGAGTGAGATGATGGAGGACTTGGAGCTACTCATCATCCATTTACAAAACCAAAGGATGAAGATATCTCATTTGTAAAGCAGCTAGCTGAGAAGATTGCTAGAGGTGAAGAACTATCATCTGAGGAGAGGACTCAGCTTCTTGAGATTAAGTCTGATACCTATGATATTGTCCTTAATGGATATGAACTTTGAGGAGGAAGTATTAGAATCCACGATGCTGAACTCCAGCATGCAATTTTTACTCTTCTTGGACTGACAGAACAACAGATTGAAGTCAGATTTTGACATCTGCTTAAATGCTTTCAATACGGGGTTCCAGCACATGGAGGATGTGCATTCTGACTAGATAGAGTAGTGATGCTCTTGCAAAATAGAAGTAGTATTCGTGAGGTAATTATTTTCCCAAAAAATCAAAAGTATCGTGATCTTATGCTTAATGCGCCAAGTGATATTGATGATTCACTACTCAATGAACTAGGACTCAAGATTGTTGTTCAAGAAAAATAGAATTCTGATTTCATTTATTTGGTAACCTGAAAACTACTCATGACAAATAGAGTAAAAATTCTAGAAGGGGAGTTGGTTTCTCTTGTCGTGCCAGAAAAGGAGGATATTCAGCTCTGGTATCAGGGGGTAAATGATATAGAGACTCAGCTGTATCTTTGATCTTTGGCTAGGATTACTTCACTAGCAGCAGAGGAAGAATTTTTCTCCTTTATTGCAAAAGATAGTTCTCAGAGAGTCTTTACGATCTATGCAAATCAGGATCAAAAAAATATCTGAAATGTATCTCTCATGGAGATTCACCAAATGAATAGAAATGCAGTCGTTTGAATTTCAATTTTTGATAAAAACTATCGATCGAAAGGTTATGGAACAGAGGCATTATCGTTACTTTTGAAGTATGCTTTTGAGATTCTTGGACTCCATAAGGTAAATTTGAGTTACGTTATTTATAATGAGAGATGAGCTGCTTGTTATAAAAAACTTGGGTTTCAGGAGGTAGGTAGGAGAAAAGAGCATTGGTATTCAAAAGGAGAATATCATGATAGTATTGAGATGGAATTGATGAGAAGTGAGTATCTGTTGAGAAAACAGAACTAATCTCTTCTAGTAACTCTCTCCTATTGGAGAGAGTTTTTGTTAACTAAATCAGTTTTCTCATTGCAGGTAATAGCAAGGCAAACTATAAGAAAATAGGACTACTTAAAAAGAGACTTAAAGCCATATTTACTACCTACTATAGGCTAAAAAGCGGCTTGTAAAAGGAGATTGCATCTCTATAGAGATAAAAATCTCTTGACTTTCTCTAGTAGATACATACTCTCAAGTTCAATAGAGTTGTTTTGCTCTGTTTTTTATCTTCTTATTTCATATACAAATGTGAGATCTTATTGCAATGGTTAAGGAATTTCTTGGAAAGGCCTTAATGCGAATTCTAATTATCGCTGTGATCGTAGGAGCATGGGCTGGATGGAACTGGTTTAATGCTGGTAAAACAACTATCGACAATCCAACTGATCAAGCTATTACTTTTACTCTTGATGGTAAAGAGTATACGCTTCAGCCAAATTCTTCTCAGAATGTTAAACTAGCAAGAGGAGAGCATACTTTGGTATACAGCGGAGAAACAGTTAAGTTTGAAAAAGGTAAGGGAGAAACAGCAACAGATGATTTCCTTGGAGGAAAATATGCTCTTCTTAATCCTACTCAATCAGTATACGTATATTACAAACAGATTTATACTAAAAATATGAGTGAATCTGCTGCGAATAGTATTGTATCAACTTTTGACTGTCCAGAGGGAGGGGAGTTTAAAGCAGGAGAGAAGTGTCCTTTCAAACTTTATGACGACGCTTTTATCGAAGTTAATGCAGACTACGGGGTTAATTCTAGTCTTCCAGGTACTGCAACTATCCGTAAAGGTGCAACTTATACTATTAAATCAAAACTTTTCAGATTTGACGACTTTGAGAAATATATGAGTGAAGAATAATTATTTACAATTCTCTTTCATAAAAGGAAAAAAGACTGAATTCAGATTCTTCTGGTCAGTCTTTTTCTTTATTTTTAGAAATTAAAATGCTGATCTTATATATTCGGGATTGATTCACAGCTTTTTGTTGAATCAATTCGTAAGAAGCCATCAGGACAGAGTGGAGAGACCTCAGGTTTTTCTTCTACTGGGGCTGATTTGCCACAGGCACTAAGAAGTAGTAGACAGAGTAAACAGGTAGCATAAAGTAGATATTTTTTCATAAATTTCCGCTAGAAATAAAAAATAAGCTTAGCTTAAGTATAGGAGTTTTCTTTCTTTTTTCAATATACAATAGTTGGTTGAGTTTATAGGAATCAGAACGTGTTGAAGACTCCCTATCTAATCCTATTAAAAAAGCATTGCATCCGAGAGAGAAAAACCTATCATAAAATCAGACTTTTTACCTTTTTTTTAACGCAGAAAATGCTCGTTCATCTGCATGGATATAGTACCTATTCATTCCTTGAAGCTATTGGTAAGCCAAAAGATATTGTTAAAAACGCAAAATCACTATGATATACCGCAATATGACTAACAGATTTGAACGTTGTGTACGGAGCATTTCAGCATTATATGGCTGGGAAAGATGAAGGGATAAAGCCAATTGTTGGAGTTGAAATTGGATTCGTATTGGATGCTAATAATGTTGCGAATATGAAGTCTGTTGGTTCAATAACACTTCTTGCGATGAGTACTGAATGATACCATAATCTTCTCCAGCTTGTAACTTATGCTTCTCAGACTTGAATCGAGTTTAGACCAAAGGTTGATATGAAAGCATTGACAGAAAATAAAACCTGAATTTTGGCTTTCTCTTGAGGTGTTGAGTCACGAATTTCGAAGATGATTCTCAACTGAGAACCCCTTTCTAAAATCCAAGAAATCATCGGTATGCTCAAAAATACCTTATGAGCAGAAAATTTCTATCTTGAAATAATTGCTCAGGATGAGCAAGAACATCCTGATATTGCAAAGATCAATAAAACAATCCTTGAACTTGCAGAATTAACGCAAACTCCTTGTATTATCAGTAATATCTACGCCTACCCAAGGCCAACAGACAAAATAAATCAAGAACTCGCTATGGCGATCAAAGACAACTTGAAGCTCTTTGATCCAAATCACAGGGTGCCGACTACTGAAAATCATCTTATGACCGAGGAGGAGATTCGCTCTATTGCTCTCAAAAATGGATATTCTCCTCAGCAGGTCGAAGAACGAATACAAAATACTGGCATTATCGCTGATCGTGTTGACTTTAAAATCGAAATGGGGACTTCTCTCTTCCCAAAGTATGATGGTGAAGAAGAGCTTGAAATCCTCTATCAAGCCTGGAAGGAAAAAATGATTCTTGATGAGTAAAAATTATAATATCCCATTTCCAGGAAATAAAAAACAGAAACCAGACTTTTTCTATATTTGTCTAGTAGTTTGATGAAGTTCTATTTCCTCGTCAATTGAAAATAAAGGTCTAAAGCCTATTTTGACTTGCAAATAGAGAGAATAAAAATAAGAATACCGCTGTAATAATTTTTATTCTTTTATAAAAATCACAATGAAAAACTTCAAAAAAGGTTTTACCTTGGTAGAAATGTTGATTGTAGTAGTGATCATCGGTATCCTTGCTGCAGCTATTTTGCCTAGACTTCAGGGAGCTCAAGCTGCTACTAGAGATGCAGCTAGAGAAAAGGGGCTTGTTGACATTGCAAATGGACTTGAGATGTATCAAGCTGCAAAGGGAAATTATCTAGAGCAGCCTACAGATGGAGATGCGTCAAAGTTAACTCAATTAGTTGAAAGAGGATATCTTAAAAATCTCCCTGCTGACCCTTCAAAATCAACTGAAGCTGTTGCTGTAGGAAATGGTACCAAGAAAGTTGTAGGAGCTAAAGGACAGTACTCATATAAAATAATTAGTTCTAATGGTGGATCTGAAGGAGGAGCTTATATCCTTGCAGCAAGAGTTGAAACCTTGGATAAGGCAAATATGGTAAGTACTACACTTGAATGATTGGCGGATAATGTTAAGCCAAGTGAGATTCATTATTGTACTACAGTGGATATTGATACAACCCTATCAACTAATGCAGAGTGACCAGGGAATAATGATGGACCTTGTAAGGTAAAATCAAATGAATATTTGAGATTTATTCTAGTTAGATAATTATCCTCAGAGATAAAGAAAAACCTCTCCAAGAGAGGTTTTTTTCTTTTTCAATCCTTCATCGCAAGGTTCACCTTGTCAACCGTGGCATCCAGATCAAGAAAAATAGGATTGACTTTAACTTGGATTGCGAAGCAGCCGCTTTGCGGACATTGCTTCACTTCGTTTGCAATCACGGTTTCTCATCCCGAGTGAGTGAAACGAACGTAGCGATTTAGATTAAACTAAGCAAGTTTCCTTGCCCCATTGGGGGAGAATATTAGAAGATTTTAAAACCTTTAAAGAGCCGCCTCATAATCGCTAATCAATAATCAATAGCCCACAAAACAAAAAACCAGATTTTTCTCTGGTCTTTTTTATATTCCAACTATCTTACTCTAAAAGTCATTGATTGTTCAACTGTTTGTTCATCTTCAAATTCCATCGTTACCTTGATAGTATAGGTTCATTTTTTATCAAAAGTCTTCGTCATCTCAATACATTCTCTACCATTACATGAAAGTGGCTGACTCTCATCTCCAAATGACCAATAAATTTTTTCTGGCAATCCATTAAAATCCAGACTGAAGACAACAGGCTCTCCAAGTCTCGCTTCTTGTGTTGGATGAGAGGTCGAGCTGATATCAAGCTTAATCAGTTGTTTATTTACAATGATTGGATCCTCAAGTCCGAATGTTAGCGAACGACCTTTCTTTGTGAAAACTGATACTTTTGGTTTGAATGTTCACTGGTTCTTCTCTACATTATAATAATAAGTATGCTTGATTACCGCATTGGAGAGATTGTTTTGAGTTTTCCCATCTCAAAAATCCCATGAAAAGTACGCTATTTCATCATCAGGATCATTAAGTTTTGTTGCTGAGGCATCTAGTGTAGTTGTAAAAGGAGAGAAACCAGATTTTTCACCAATTACTTTAATATCTCCCACAATATCATCAAGTCAGATTTTTGTCGTAAGGTTTTCTTGATACTGGAGTCCACGAACCTTATCTTCAATCTGCAGCGTAATAGTATGTTCCTTTGAATCTCTCACATCAAAAAGATATTCATCAGTATTCGTCTCCACAACGGGTCTACCATCATAGAGCATACGAACTACACTATCATAGGTTTTAGGTTCAATAGATTGAATTTTGAACTTTAATTTTGTCGGCACCTCGCTCAGTGTTATAGTTTTTGTTTCCTGAATTTGAGTAGTATTCAGCTTTTGGAAACTTGAAATCCTAGGAGTAGAGGAGGATAATTCATAATTGACAGTATACGATGCTTTATCTGTTAGTCTCACAATATCCTCACAAGAACCTCTCTTTCCTTCATTGGTAATAAAGTTCATCCTAAAAAGATACGAACCTTGGCCTTGGAATTTATAGTTAAAACTCATTCCATAGGTCTTACCCTGGAGTTCATCAAGTACTTGGTTAGTCGCATGATCCATTACCAAATATGAATAATCTGAGATATTTCTTTCTCCACCATCCAAAAATTCAACATTTACAACATAGTCATTGACCTTTTTCTGGTCAAAACTAAACTTACATACTGGTGTTAGAGATTTTTCAACTCTCAGAGGAAAAGAAAATAACGCTGATTTCCCGAGGTCTGGAAGTGTAAAGCTTGGATAATAGACTTCAGCCTTTTCATAGTTGAATATAAAGCTTGTATCATCTGCTTTATCTTCATTTCCATCACCATCACCATCCCAGCTAATACGATAGTTTTTTAGCCCTAAGTCTCTAAAAACCTGGTCAGCATTTATAGTAAGTCAGACAGGAAGTGGTCAGACAATTACCTCATTATTCTGCATCTCAAGCTTCTTATCTTCTGGAACAGAAAAGCTTAATTCTGAAGCGATAGTAATTGTTTTGATTGGATACGTTCAGGTTTGTTGAACATTCTGAGCATCCGTATAGCCTACAATTAGAGAGGCGGTATAATTTCCCTTCTTTGTATAGAAACAAGCTCCATTAAACATATCATTCCCTCCATAATTGAGAATCTGTCCATTTCCACAATCAAGCTGTACCGTTTGTGGGGTATAATTTCAGATCTGAAGAGCGATATAGGTTTTAAAATTCTGAGTTAGTAGTTTAAATGGTACATTCACTGGAGCGATCAAAATCGAATTTCTATTGATTTGTGTGAGTTGAGTAGAGTTGTCCTTTGTTGGCTGATGCACATAAGAGAGCAGTACTTCATCGGGATTTGCAAGTGCATCTACTTGGATTTTTCAGATTTCTCCTAAAAGCTTTGTCCCAGCTCCTAGTGCAAGTCCCAATACAAATACTCCGATAAAAATTCCACCATAGTATCGGGCTTTGGGTTTATTTTTTACTGTAAAGCTCTTGTATACATTCATAATGATCACAATGATTCCAACGAGCATAATCACGATCATCACTGTAAGCGAAAGTCCTGAAAGGAGTGATTTTGCTGTTGATGGACTAATTCCAAGTGATCCAAGTCCGCTCAGCTGAGCTGGATTTTGTACCAGATAGTAAAACAAAAAGAGGAGTCCTATAACCAAAAAGAAAATAATTGCTCCACATCAGATAAAGATTGACTTTACTGAGATATTTCTTGTGGCTCAGCTTTTGATAACGACATCTTTATTTACCTGAAGATTTGAATATCCCAAAAGCTTCAGCTTTTCCTGATTTTTTTGATAGTATTCACTCAGTTGCTTGAGCTGGGCTTGATATTTGAGCATTTCATCTGAGGTCATATTTGGGTGTCCCTGAATATAGACCACAACTTGATTATATAATGCCTGCAATTTTTGTTGCTCTTGCAAGATCTCTTGGATTTTCTGCTCTTCATTAAGAGGGTTTACACCCGCTGTTTGAGATGAATTCTGGAGGAAATTTTCGTTACCTGCCATTTTGTTTTTTGTTTACTGATATAAATCAAGATAATTATAGCCAGATTTCAGTTTTTTGCAAATTTTTAGCCAAGAAATCCAAGTTTATCTATACCTATTTTCAAAAAAACAAAAAACTGAATAACTCAAAGGATATTCAGTCTTTCTTATTGTTTTCTTATTTATTCCTCAATCTACTCAGCAGCAAGCCTTCTTTCTTTCTTTTCTGAAGTAACTTGAGAAATGAATTCTGAAACAGATTTTTCATACTGTTTTTTACTTCTAAACTCTCTTACAGAGACACTGGAAGCTGCTTCTTCCTTCTCTCCGACGATCAAGATATAAGGAACCTTCATCATCTCTGCATTTCTAATCTTTTTAGAAAAGCTATCGCTACTATCATCAACACTTGCCCTAAGATCCTGCTGTGAAAAACGCTTCTTAAGCTTAAAAGCATAATCATTAAACTTTTCTGCAACTGGAACGATCTGCATTTGAACTGGTGCCAGCCAAAGTGGGAAAGCCCCACCAAAATGCTCGATCATCACTCCCATAAATCTTTCAAGTGAACCCGAAATTGCTCTGTGAATTACTACAGGTCTTTCTTTTTCACCTTGTTCATTAACAAATGAAAGATCGAATCTTTCTGGCAAGTTGAAATCACATTGGATAGTTGCTAACTGCCATTCCCTTCAGATCGCATCTTTAAACATAAAGTCAAGCTTTGGACCATAGAATGCAGCCTCATCAATTCCAATCTGGTATGGTAGTTCAAAAGTATCACAAGCGTATTTTAATGCTCATTCAGCCTTTTCCCATACTTCATCTGAACCGAGATACTTTCCCTCAGGTCCTCTAACAGAGAGTCTTACCCAATAATCATTGATCATACCAAGGGTTGTATAGAAAGTTTTGATAATATTTACAATTGTTCCTACCTCTTCAGTGATCTGACTTACACGACAGAAAAGATGTCCATCATCTTGTGTAATTGATCTTACACGAGTCAAACCAGAAAGCTGACCTGTTTTTTCATCTCTATATACAGTCGCAGGTTCAAAATATCTTACTGGCATATCACGATAACTAAACTGGTTATCAGCAAAAATCTGCATATGATGAGGACAATTCATCGGCTTCATAAAGAAATTCTCGTCCTTCCCTCTTACTCTAAAGAGTTCATCTCAAAATTTCTCAGCATGCCCAGAAGTTTTATAGAGATCTTCCTTTGCTAGATGTGGAGTCCAAACTCTCTGGTATCCTTTATCTTTGTGAAGTTCCCAGAGATAGTCTTCAACCTCTTTTCTGATGATCATTCCGTGAGGCTGGAGCAGCGGCAAGCCAGAACCGACTAAAGGAGAGATAGTGAATAATTTCAGTTTTTGACCTAATATTCTGTGATCTCTTTTTCTAGCTTCCTCAAGCATTGTGAGATGAGCTTGCAATTCTTCCTTAGTATCAAAGGCGAGTCCATAAACTCTTGTCATCATTACATTATCTGAATTTCCCCTCCAGTAGGCACCAGCTAGCTTCTCAAGTTTGAAGGCTCTTGGATCGATTTCCTTAGTCGATTCTACATGCGGACCTTCACACATATCCAAGAAAGTTACGAATCTTCCGTTAAACTTTTCAGGGAATTTTTCTTGAAGATAACTCGTTACTGCTTCATAATATGAAATATATTCATTAGAAAGGTCCTTGAGTAGAGCAGTTTTTGCAGCTTCAGGAATGCTATTAGCATAAAAGGTGATTTCCTCACCTGCAGCAGAAAACTCAGCCCTCATCTCTTCTTTATATTGTTGTTTCATCAAGTTTACAACAAGGTTTTGTGACTCAGCATCAGGCAAGGCAAATAGAATAAAATCCTGATTCTCCTTGATGATTTTCTCCATCTGATTTTGGATTTTTTTCAAGTCCTCTTCCTTAAGCTGATATTCTGGACTAAAGAGAAAGTCATAGTAAAATCCATCCTCAATAGCTGGTCCGATTGCTACTTCAACATTTCGTTGCTGTTCTCTCTGGATAGCTTGCGCAAGAATATGCGAAAGCGAGTGCCTCTTTCTAAATAATCACTGTTCCATTAGCTAAGTATAATAAGATAAAAAAGCTCTTTCTCTCTAATAAAAAACTCCTGCAGAAAGGCAAGAGTTTTCAAGTTTTACCACCAAGAAAACCTTGCCGATTAGTCGGTTGTAGTAGTTCTCGTGGTAGTAAGCTGTCTCATTCTTGAGGGAAAAAACTAAATCTAATTTTAGATTATGATTTTCAATCAGTATGTCAAGGCAAAATGAATAAAAACTAGATTTTTTCTTTTATCTATTAAAAAAAATAAAAAAGCTAGGGATTCCCTAGCTTTTAAAATAAGATTTTAATTATTATTGAAGTTCAAGACTGATAATCTGACTGCTTCCAAAGATGCTACTTTGCAAAGCAGAGAAGAGGATATTTTCAAACTCAGACTTATCAGCCCTAGAAAGTGTTTTTAGAAGGCTTAAATACTGAACCAAAACGAACCTTTCATCTTGAGTCAGATTTTTTGCATCTAAGTTCCCATTAGAAATATATCCAGCAGCGATAGAGAAGAGTTTTTGGCTATCAACTTGCTTATTTATAAGATTAGCCATATCATCAATTCCAGCTGCAGATTGATATCTTGACAGGAAGAGATTGAAAATATGGGTTAAGAGACTCATATCTTCTTGAGTAACAAAGAATTTTGCTACTATCATCTTTGCTCTGATGAGCAAGAGTTGATCATCACTGAGATTTCAGAATTCTTTACGAAGTTCTGCATCACTAAGTCCAAATCAGTATTTTGCACCAATATTATTGGTAAAGAGGAGCTTCAGATAACCTTCTTGACTGAATTTTGCAAGCATACTGATTGCTCCAGGAGCGAGAATTTCAGTTTCATTACTATTAAGCTTTGCAAAGAATCTATGGAAGAGACTCTCATTACCTTGACCAACTCTACCTACTGTTCCAATATTTGGGTCGATGATAAGATATTTGATATGCTTATTTTTGAGTCTATTGTATGATTTACAGCTATTAAAGTCTGAAAACTGTTCCCAAAGCATAGTTAAAAGTCCATCAGATCGCATATTCCTTTGATTTTTAAGGAAGTATTGAATATAGGTTCCAGCGACTAATACTCCATCTTCATCTGCTCTATTTTCTACTGCCTTCATAAATGGAAGATATGCTCCAAACTGTAATTCAAAAAGCTTATCTGCTGTGAATTTGTAAGTTTTTTGATTTAATACTTCAAGGTTTTCACTTAAGATTTGCTCAGTTCAAACGTTTGACTTATACCACCCAAAGGCTCAGCTTCCAGCTTGAGAAGAAATTCTTGACCAGTTGAGGTAGGATTGAACGAGGATAAAACAGGTAAGAATTCAGATTAAAGTCGAGAACGCCATCTGGCTTTTTGCAGTATCTCTGTGCTCCATTTCTTCAATGAAAACCATGACTGCTAAGATTGACCAGATAATAAGTCCAAGTCCATACCAAACAATACCTGCAGCAATAGCCCACCAAATTGCCCAACCACTAATGATTGAAAGTGAAAGGATCAAAAGCACTCTTAAGCGAGCAAATAATGCATAAATAGCGGCAGCAACAAGCAAGATCAATACAAATATCCAAATCAAACCAATATCAGTATAATAACTACTGAGATTTTGCAAAGACCAGTTATAAATTGCATTAAGTGGAACGATATACCTATATGGAATATTAACATTCCCATTATCAGTTGAGATACTATGTTCTTTACCATAAGTTTGCAATGCATCAAATGCAGTATCAATTTGTGCATGAGTTCCGCTACTAATCGCATCAATAGTATTTTGAATGAGTGTTGCTACCTTTCCATCTTGAGTTCTAAGTTTTGATTTGAGCTCAGATAAAGAGGTTGAAATCTGATTTTTTGAACTTTCTGTTTGTGCACTTGCAGCCAGATTTTCAAGGAGAGTCGTGTTTTCACACAGGAGAACCGCGTCAGCATTGAGTCCATAGCAAGCATTATCTTTCCAGAATAAGAGTTTAAGAACAAGTCCAGAAACACCAGTCTTTGGGAAAGCTCTTCTACCAAATCCAACATATCTTCCAAAGTCTTCATTTACTGCGCTTCCTGGAGCTTTTTGAAGATTAGCCGTGAGATCTGCTTCATCAAATTTTTCAGCCTTACATTGATGATAGTTAAGGTCTGAAATTGCTTGATCAAGATAGTTGCTATCAATAACTCTTTGAGTTTCCAAGCTTTCAAGTCCTCCGGTCTGCTGTGCAAGCAGAGGCTTTATCTCCTTAAGACTAGAGTTTTTGTCTTTTTGATCTGAAGGATTAGAGGAAGCCTGTCCCAAGATTATTGATTGAATAAGTTCTGCCGGTTTAATTTGATTTTGTTCAACGACTTGTCTGATGAGTACCCATGGTCACTTGAAGATTAGCATGCTCACGAGCATACAAATTCCCCACAGAAAAATATTTTTTAGTTGAAGCCCAAAGTGTGCTTGTGTTTTTATAAATCCTCTCACAATACCAATAAGGAAGAGTATTCCTCCAATAATGATCAGAATTTTTCCTAATGCTGGAGAGATAAACGCAGCAGTGAAGAGTGGCTGCAAGATTCCCATTGCTCATAGCACCAAAATCCCGGCTCAGAAACTAGCCAAAGCATTTGTCAAAATCCCAAGCAAAAGAAGTCAAAAAATCACAATATCAATAAATGCTGTTGGTTTCGCCATTGTGGCAAAAGCAAAGAACACCGCAGAAATAATCAAATATTTTGGAATATCGTTTCTTGATGCATTTGCTGTTTTTTCTCGAAAATGATTAAGTGCAGTAATCCCCGCTAGAATCGCAAATACTGTCAACGCAAGCACACCCATATCAGTTTTATTGTCTACAAAGAGGAGGAATGCCCCCATACCGCTCGTAAGCCACAAAATAAGAAGTCCCCATCAGATCATAAAAGAGGTTTGAGATACTGATTCAGGTTTTTCTTGATCTTTTTGTGGCTTTCTAAAGAAGGTTAATATTTCTTTTAGCAGACCGATCCCTAGTAGTAAAACAAATACTCAGCTCCAGAAGTTCATGATTACTGCAAAAGAGTCCTTTGCAATATTAAGAAATTTAGTTAGTGGAGCGAAAAAAGAGAAAGCAAATGCGATAAATCCATGCCAAAGATATGGCATTGCACTCGCAGCTCAGGCATTCCCTCGGAGAATTCCACCGTGTTCAGCGATTACCTTTGGGGTATACATGTATTCGTGATTCGCATCTCGCGCTGTTGGATAAGGAATGTAAGAGTGATCAAATCCAAAATAGAAATACCCAACAGAACATAAAGCAAGGAGTACAATAATCCATCAGATTTTTGGTTTTTTTGCCAAAGCTTGAAAATCAATAAAAACCTGACTTAATGCTTGAGTATGTGGTTTCAAGTGTTTTATCTCCCAATAGCTAAGTACCGCAAGTCCAGCGACGATTATCCAAAGCAATCGAGAACTAAAGATTCCTACACCCATCAATATTTGCATCAAAACAAGAAATACTACTAGCCCAATTCCAAATGTGAGTAATGTCTCTTGCCATCTAATAGTTTTAAAGAGGCGAAGTTTTCTAACGATAAAATTTCAAAGTACAAAAAGAAGAAAAATCAGACTTACTCCTAAGGTATACAGTAATGCAACGTTGAAACTTTGAAGGAGCAAAGCTCAGAAACCCAGCAACGTTCCATTGATCCATGCGTGCAAAAAGCTAAATCCAACAAGTCCTCCTCAAAGTCTCAACCCAAGTCCGAGGAACGAAGGCGTTTTTGCTTTTTGTAGATAGTAAATAGGGAAATAAGCACACAAAAGCATGCTCAGAATCATCGTAAAATGTTTTCCAGAGAATACCATTTCACCATAATAACTATGATTCCCCATAAATGAGATAAATCACTCTATCCCAATCAACACAAAGAGTGCGATGAGAACATAGAGCATCCATTTTCTTAGTTTCATAACTATGAAAGAAAAAATAAAATACTCACAAAATATAGTGTTTTGGTGCTTTTTTTCAATAGTTTAGAATGAGCTTATCAAGTGAGAAAAGTCAGATTTTTTTCTTTTTATCTAGATTTTTCTTTGCTATTGGAGAGGAATTTCTTATACTTCTGAGGTGAATTTTTAGACGCAGTATGAGAAGATAATGACAGAAAATATGCCATCACATAAACCAGCACTTTTCAATGAAGGTAAACTCAATGAGTGGGCAAAAGAGCGTAAACTCCAACCATTCAAGGTAAAGCAGATCTTTTTTGAAATGTATAAAAATCAAAACATTGAGCGAGACGCGATGACAACGCTTTCAAAAGATCTTAAATCTGAATTACAAAAAGATTTTGTTCCGCTTGCGATTGAACTTGTTGAGACCGTTGAAGCTGAAGATACGACCAAGTTTGCATTCAAAACAAAAGATTGAAATCTGATTGAAGCAATCCTAATGTACCATTGGCAAAACGAAAAATACGTCAAAGGTAATCAGCCAAAACTCAATCGTATTACGCTCTGTATTTCTTCTCAGGTCGGATGCGCAATGAAGTGTATTTTTTGTGTAACAGGAAAGCTTTGATTTAAAAAAGACCTTACTCGAGAAGAAATTATCTCTCAGATTCTTTTTGCTAATGCCTATGTTAAAAAGAGGTTTGGGAAAAAAGAAGATGGGTCTAATTACGCAGTCAGAAATGTTGTATTTATGGGTATGGGTGAGCCACTTCTCAATTATGATAATATGAGAAAATCGCTAGAAATCATGCTTGCTCAAGATAGACTTTCATTGAGTAGGAGACATATTACGATCTCTACTTGTGGTATCATTCCATGAATTGATAAGTTGATAGAAGACAAGGTAGCAGTAAAACTTGCGGTTTCTCTCCATGCTCCAGATCAAGAATTGAGAAATCAGATTATGCCAATTGCAAAAGCTTATCCTTTAGATCAGCTTATGGAGGCAATTGACCGCTACGTAAAGGCTACTGATAATAGGATCTTTTACGAATATATCATGATCAAGGATATGACAGACAAGCCTGAGCTCGCTCATGGACTCGTAAAACTGCTTAAAAATAGGCTTGCTCATCTCAACCTCATTCCTTACAATGAGAATCCAGCTATAGACCTTCAAGAGAGTGAAAGGAAGACTATTATGAAGTTTAAGGATATTCTCGAGGCTGGTGGTATCACGGTTACTGTCCGTGATTCTATGTGAAGAGAGGCAAAATGAGCTTGTGGGCAGCTCGGATATGAAAAGGTGAAAAGTCAGACTGAAAATTAATCTAAATCTTGATCGTTAAAAAATAAAAAGCTCTCTGGATAGAGAGTTTTTTCTAATTAGTAACTAGCTCTTTCACAACATAGGTTCCCTCAGATTGATATCCAAGTTTACGATAGTATTCTCTTACACCAACTCCTGAAATCACTGAAAGTCTCTGATATCCTGAGAGGAGCCCTATTCTTTCTGCACATTCTAGGAGTTTTCTTCCAATTCCTGTATGTTGAACTTTTTGATTCTCTTGTTCCTGTTCAGAAGTCTGGATACTCTGAAGGCTACCATATACATGCAGTTCTCTAATAAGAGCCGTATTTTCTCAGAGTCAACCTCGCTCAATACTTTCTCCTTTTCTAGGCAAAAGCAAACGCGTGAACCCATATAAATATCCAAGCTCATCTTCAAAGCTAATGAAAAACTCGTTCCCCACCGAAGAAAGATAACTTCTTACAACAAGGTTCAAATGCTGAGTTTCTTCAGTTTTATTTCTCATTTCTCTGCTTCTTGTATCCAAGCTTACAAAATGACGGTACTTTTTTAGATCAGGCTTCTCCCCTAAAATCAAACTCTGAGCACGAACTTCTTCTGGATAAGAAAAAAAGTTGATATCTCATTGTTCTTCGCTAGGAAGTTGATTTAGAAATTGTTGATTCTCCGCTATAAGCACTTTCAGTCCTTCATAAAAAGCCTCTTGATCATCAAAGCACTTAAGGTTTGGATAGAGTCTTTTGTAAAAATCAGATAAAAAGACAGAATCAGCTTTTTTATATTCTTTCAATAAAGATTCATGCATGAGTTGAGAAAGATTGGTTACATTTGAGCCAGCAGCGATCTCAGTAGCTGGAATATCACGAATCAGTCTTTTAATCCTCGTATATGGGGGAATAATCTCACGAAAAGTTGTTTTGATAATATGCGAGATTTCCTCAGTCGTAATCGGTTGATACTTCCCTTGGAGATAAAGAGTATAGAGTTCGGTATTCGGAATTACAGAAGTCGGGTAAAACTTGATTTCATCTGGTTGAAGCCAAGGATCTGCGTAAATATCCCTAAAGGTCTGAATATCCATCTCAGGATTTGATCCATAGAGCCCTGGCATAATATGAATCGAAATCTTAAATCCAAACTGTCTCATACGATGGAGTGCTTTTCTTACTTCTTGAATATGATGACCCCTTTGATTCAGGTCAAGAACAGTGTTGTTTGTAGACTGCACTCCCATTTCTATTCTCGTTACTCCCATTTCTCTTCGCTCTTTACAGTTTTGTCGAGTCGCAAAAAGAGGTGTCGTCTCAATCGTAAGTCAAATAATCCTATTTTCAGCGGTTTCGTTGAGAGTTATAGCTTCTGACAAAGAATTTGAAAGCTGAACTTCATCTTCATTCAGAATTTTAAATCCATATTTCCATTCTGAAGTTCAAACCGTACTTTCTATTTGCAGTTGAGAGAAACTATTGCAGGCATCATAGAGTTTCTTTACAAAGTCAATTTTGTAATCTCTCGGATAGAAATCCCAAGTTCAACCTAAGACAATCATCTCAATTTTATCAGTTTTATGCCCAGTTTGTTTGAGTGAGTATAACCTATTATAGACTTGTTTTATGGGATCGAACTGGTTCAATCGAGCTCTCATTGCCCCAGGTTCAGACTTGATATAGCTTTTGGGCATATCAGGATCGTTTGGACAAAAAATGCATCTTGATGGACAAGGGTAGGGCTTTGTCAAGACTTGAACTGAGACAATTCCAGAGAGTGAACGAATCGATCTCTTACGAAGCAAAAGTTCAAAATCAGAATTTTTATTTATTTTTTTCTCCTCAACAAGCTGAAAATATGCCTGTAATATCTGTGATTTACTTGGCAAAGTCTGCATTCCGTTTTGTTTTGCAAAGGCTCTTTGATATTCTTTGAGCTTCTCTGCGTTAAAATCCCCCTGCTCTAAAAAGTCCAGGACAAGGCTCTGATATTCCATTCACTATTGATTTTTTCTACATAAAATTATTTAACAAGAAGATATCCTCCCATAGTATCTATACTCCAGGTATGTCCTGTTGTTCATTCATTCTCGATTCATTCAAGATACTCCTTATCAGCATAAACCCTCGTAATAAGAAGCTTTATATTCCCAGTTGAAATCTCATAAGGAGGGTAATCCTTATACCCTTCCTTTTTTGAAATAGCAAGAAGTTCATCAAGATGAGGGATAATAAGCTCTCTAGAGTTTATTGTTGTCGTTTTTCCAGCGTACTCAACCTCAAAAGGACTCTTTGAAACATCATAGATCTTGCTATATCCCTTGATATCCAATCAGCTCTCTCAGATCGTATCTCTAGAAACAAAGCCCAAATATTCCGATGCTCTTGAAGGAGTACGATCAAAATCATACTGAATATCATTACGATCAATCCCTAAATAAACTTTCACATATGGACTACATCTTCGAAAATCTTCTTTACAAATATCTTTTTCTTCGAGAATCTGGTTCATCCCGGCTGAAAGGTAGTTATCAGCAATATAGCTAATTTTTTCAGAAATCTGATAGACACTTTCTCCTGTCAATCAACTTAAAGCTCAACTTCCAAGAGGTGTTTGGATGTTTTCCTCAGCCAAGAGATGGTTTAATCTAGAAAGTTGGCTTGAGAGTGCGAGCTGATCTATAGTTACTGGCCCAAAAATTCCAACTCCAAATACTCAAACAATAGTGTACATAAGTAAACTTAATCTATGATTTTTGAAAAGTAAGCCGAGTAATGGATAGAGCAAAATACATATTGCGATAAGCATAATAATACCTCTTCTCATCGTTAATCCATATTGATTGATTCTCACCCCAATTGCATAACTCATGAGACCGCCAACAAAGAAAAAGCTGATTAAAATACAGTTTTTTAGCTTGTCGAAAAAAGAAGATTCTTCTGGATAGATGAAGTAATAGCAGAGTATCGCAAACGCAAAATATCCAGTTCCCATATAAACAACGATCTCTTTAGGCCAGATCCCTGTAATTGCAATTTTAATCACGTATGCAAATAAGATCAAGAGATACAAGATTGTCAGTGGCAAGAAAATATAATTTCCAAATATTTTCCTAGCTTTTGATGGTAAAAAAGTGAAATCAGATTTTTCATCTTTGGGTATTGTTTCCTCCAAGCTATAATTATAGTAGTTAAGAATGAAAGTTCCATTCACGAAGATAAAGCATACCGCAGCTAAATATTCGTAGATTCTACCCTGAAATAAACCCTCAAAAAACAGCTTATCAATAGAGAAAATGCTTCCACTAATTCCAATTCGTAGCACCAAAGATGCTAATCCTCCGAGCCAAATTGATTGTAGAAAGATATTCCAAGAGAGCCAAGTGCCTTTTTCTCTTTCCCTCCAAAGGAACCCAATAAGCAAGAAGATTCCGAGGATTAGCAAGCCCCAAGCAGTCATTATCTGAACTTGATAAAATCCGCTTCAGCTTTCATCTCATACATTTATCAAAAAAAGAAACCATCTATATATTCCATATCCTATTGGTAATGCAAGTGTCTGTAGTCAGAAACTTATCCATCGGTATTTAGTTGTTTTCTTGCTTCTGTTGATCTGGAATAAAAGTCCATAGCAACTAAAAATAAAAGCAAAAATAAGACCTCAAATAACCGCTATATGAGTCTCGTCTCTACTGCCAAAAGGCATAAATTTTGTTGAAATTAGCCAAACTACATAGCCAGTCAAGCCAGCTAACAAAAGATAAGAAATCGGAGCGAGTTGGAAAGTTTTCCCCCAATTCCTTAAAACCTTGAGAAGTTTTTTCATCTTTATTGTTTGAAATAATAAAAGAAAATACAACCTCCCTAATAATCAAGATTATCTCTTAAAAATCAAGTCAAAGATTAAGCTGGTAGCTTGGCTATTCTCTCGCTAGAAAAGAGAGATATAGAGAACGTTCTTAAGTGTTAATTCTCAACTCTTTCACAATCAAGCAAAATGATTTTCTCTTGAAAACGTCGAATGATTGCATACACTGATTACTTGCAATTAGCGTGTAAAATATCTTTGGAAAAACATATCAGACCTATGAAATATCAAATTCTCAATCAAGATAATAATCTTCCCCTAATTCAAAGACTTCTTTGAGTTAGAAATATCAGTGAAAAACCTGATTTTTTTCTTGATCCTCGTATCGCTCATTATTGGAAAGATCCTTTTCTTCTTAATGATATGGAGAAGTGAGTAGAAAGAATTATTCAGGCGCTCAAAAATAAGGAAAAAATTATGATCTTCTGAGATTATGATGTGGATGGGATTACCTCAAGTTTTTGTGTATACAAGTTTATCACTGAATTTCTTGGTTATAAGAATATTAGTATTATGTATCCGGATAGATTGAAAGACGGTTATGGACTAAAGAATAAACATCTTGATGAAATTAAGGCAAAAGGAGTGAGTCTTATTATTACTGTAGATAATGGTATTACCTCAGTTCAAGAGGCCAAATATGCAAAAGAGCTAGGGATTGATCTGATCATCACTGATCATCATCATAAGCTCGATCAAGTCCCAGATTCCTATGCGTTAATTAATCCTCAGGTCTCACCAAACTATAGTTTTAAAGGATTAGCAGGAGTTTGAGTTGCCTTTAAGCTCATCAATGCACTTTTAACCAAAACCAATTTTGATAAAGAGAAAAAAAATCAGATTTTTAATTATTTTTTGCCCATCGTTGCGATCGGAACGGTAGCAGATATTGTGCCACTAGTAGATGAAAATAGAGTGATTGTAAAGAAATGACTAGAGCTGATAAATAAAAGTCCTCAAACTCTTCCTAAGGGATTGGCTGGTTTTTTGAAATATCTGAATATCAAAGATAATGTGGATACTTTTCATATCGGATTTGTCATTTGACCGAGAATAAATGCAGGAGGGAGAATTCAAAGTCCTTATGATAGTTTAAAAATTCTTCTCACTGAATGAGAAAAACAGCTCGAGCATATCGAAAAAATTGAGGCAATAAATACTGAAAGAAGAAAGCTTCAGGATAAAGCCTTCAGAGTGGCAGAAAAAAAAGTGAATCCTGATCAGAATTTTCTTTTTGTCTGTGATGAAGAATTCCATGAAGGTATTGTCGGGATTGTAGCTGGGAGAATTACTGAAAAATATAATAAACCATCTGCAGTCTTCAAGATTGACCAAGAGAAACATCAGGCGATAGCTTCACTGAGAGGGCCTGATTATTTTAGTGTGATTGATATGATCAGTTCCGCTGGAGAGTATCTTTTGAGGTTTTGAGGGCATAAATGAGCATGAGGACTAACGGTCGATCTAGATCAATTGGATAAGGTTTTAGAAATTTTCCAAAATTACTGTCAGGAGAAAATCGCACCTGAGGACCTAGAAAAAACAACCCTCATTGATACTAAACTCTGGGATCATGAATGGAATGATGATGAACTCAAAGAAATCCAGCTTTTAGCTCCTTTCTGAGAAGGAAATCAAGAGCCGAGCTTTTTGCTTGAAAATATCAAAGTAGAAAGAGTAGAAACTGTCTGAAAAAACAATTCTCATCTAAAAATTTATGGAATCTTTGGAGAAAAAACCATCGTAATGATGTTCTGGGGGAAGGGAGCTGATGCGAACCTGATCCCACAGAAGATATCTGCAATTGGTAGGGTCAAGACTGATACCTTTAATGGTGGATATTATTTGGATGGAGAGGCGCGATTTGTCTAGAGATAGTAAAAAAAGAAGGAAATCAGATTTTTATTTGTTTGTTGATAGTTATGAAACTATTAGTTGGACTTGGAAATCCTGGTCAAAAATATGAGAATACTAGGCATAATATTGGGTTTCGTTTTTTGGATGAGCGAGCAAGCTGGAATCAGCTCTGAAATTGGAAGTTTGAGAGTAAATATAAAGCTGAGATCATCAAAGGTAATATTTGATGAGAGCAGATTCTTCTCTGTAAGCCACAAACCTATATGAATCTCTCAGGCGAAGCAGTCGCTCCGCTTGCAAGATTTTACCAGATTCCTCCTGAAAATATTTTAGTATTACATGATGAGATCGACTTTGTTACTGGGAGAATAGCACTCAAGCTGGGGTGAAGTGCCGCTGGACATAACGGTCTCAAAAGTATTATAGAGAAGCTCGGAACTCGTGATTTTTGGAGGTTGAGAATCGGAGTTGATAGGCCGGCTGTGAGTAGTCAGGTTTCTGATTGGGTTTTGAGTAGCTTTAAGCCAGAGGAAAAAAAACTATTAGCCGATAAGCAGTCTGAAATCTTCAGTTTTATCGATGAATTTTTGGAGTAGGAAGCCTTCTTTATATTTCTTAGAGAGAAAATTGGAATTAATTTTCTTGCAGTGTATCATAAAAAAAGGAAAGAATTTAGAAAATAAGACTTCTTCTACTGAGAAATAGTCTACATGAAAGAGAAGACACTCAGAAAACTACTTTTCAAAAAAAAAGAAAAACCTGAATTTCGATTCAGATTTTTTTACTATTATTTGATAGGTAAATTATGAATTAGCATCACTCCATCACCAGGCTCACTTTCAAAAATTTCATAATTGATTTGATTTTCCTTGAGAAATTTATATAATCAATCTAGTTTTGTTTGATATTTTAAAATATCGTCGAGTAGTATTGTATTTTCCGAACTTAGTTTCTCTTGTATTTTCTCTAAATAGCTTCCGTATTGACTTTTTTGAGCATCAATGAATACAAAATCACTTTGCTTTGGCAATATAGCTCTGCTTGATTGGAGTTTTGTGATATCAAATGGATACAGTGTGATATTAGTCAGCTTGGTCTGATGAATATTGTACTGTGCTTCTAGATACGAAGGATAGGCAACTTCAAAACTTGTAAGTTGACCTCACCACTCTTGGATTATGTTTGCAATAAAGATGCTACTATAACCAACGGCGCTTCCTATTTCCAGACAGGTTTTTGGTTGATGTTTTTTGAGTATGTCTGCCAATATTGCTTGAGTTTCACGAGAGATGAGTGGAATTTTCCTTTGTTCACAAGAAGCCCTTAATTGTTCTAAAAAATTAAGAATCATTTTTACTTTAGTATTCAAAAAAATAAAATGGAAACAATTATGCAATCAAACATTTCTATTAATTTATGAGAAAAAAACAACACTAAATCGCGCGCTCCTAGAGGTAAAAAACCTAATACAGAAAAGAAAATGACTTCTGAGGCCTTTTTGAGGCACAGAAATCAGCCTGTAGCAAAGAAAATCGAGGATCCGACAAAGCTAATCAAAAAAGGAGAGACTCCAGTTAAGGTATTTGGACTTGGAGGACTTGAACAAATCGGATCTAATATGAATGTCGTAGAATACGGAAACGATATTCTCGTGATTGATGCTGGACAAGAATTTGCAGGAGATAATATGCCTGGTGTAGACTATATTATCCCTGATGTGAGCTATCTTATAGCAAAGAAAAAACAAATTAAGGGAATTATCATTACCCACGGACATTTGGATCATATCGGAGCACTCAAAGTTATCCTTTCATCGCTAGACTATCCAACAATCTACACATCTCCACTCACTCTCGGAATGATCAAGAGAAGTCTAGATGAAAAAGATCTTAAAAATCTGAAATATAAGCTCATAGATCCAGATATTGAGATCTTGAAACTTGGGGTATTTACCATTGAATTCTTCAGAGTAAATCACTCGATCCCAGAGGCAATGGGACTCTCTATTCACACCCCAAAGGGAATGATCGTCTTTTCTGGAGATTTTAAGGTGGATTTTACTCCATCTATTGATAGACCCGCAGACCTTGGGAAAATTTCAAGAATTGGTCAGGAAGGAGTTAGACTTTATCTTTGAGAGTCAACAAACGCAACAAAACCAGGACATTCTCCATCAGAAAAACTCATTGGAGAGAATCTTGATAAGATAATCAATGCACATAAACATAGAAGACTGATTGTTTCAACATTTGCATCAAATATTGGTAGAATTATCCAAGTTATCAATAGTGCAATCAAATACAATAAAGTCATTTTCCTCGCTGGAAGATCTATGGTGGCAAATGTTCAGCTTTGTCAGGAGTTAGGATATATCACTGCACCAAAAGGAATGATCCGTCAGCTGAGTGCTGAAGCTGAAACTCTTCCAGATGAAAGAGTGCTTGTGCTTTGTACAGGTTCTCAGGGAGAAGAATTTAGTGCTTTAGTGAGAATGTCAAAGTCAGATTTCAAAGACTTTACTCTAAAGCCTGAAGATGGAATTATCCTGTCTTCTCACACTATCCCAGGAAATGAAAAAGCTGTAATCGGAATGATTAATGATTTAATCAGACTTTGAGTTGAAGTTATTGATGAGCCAGGTTTGGATATTCATACTTCTGGACACGGATATCAAGAAGATCTAAAACTGATGATGTCGCTCTTAAATCCAGATTTCTTCTGTCCTATTCATGGAGAACCATACATGAGACATGCAAACAAGAAAGTTGCAATGATGATGGGAATTCCAGAACATCATGTGCTTTTGCCAGATAATGGGCAAATTATTGAGATGTATGATGATGTGATGTTCACTTCTGAAAAGAGAATCAAGCTTGATACCGTAATGATTGACGGTAAAGGAAAGGGACATCTTTCAGGAGAATACGTAATGAAAGCGAGAAATATTATGGCAGAAAGTGGTGTTGTTGGATTGATTTTCAAAGTTGATACCAAAACTAAGGAGCTCGTTGGAAATATCCAAATCGAGTCGAGAGGATTCGTATATTCATCTGAAGTAAAGAAAATTCATACACAAATTGTTGAGTTTGCAAGAGCAAAATATAGAGATAACTCAAAAAAGAAAATGGAGATTAAGGATAATCTTAAATCTATTAGAGAAGATCTTGGAGAATATATTACAAAGATTATTGGCAGAATTCCTATGCTTATGCTCATGTATGTGTATATCAATAGAGAAGCTGTTCAAAATATTCAAGTTGAACCAAATGATGAAATTATCGGGATGACACTTGAGGAACAAGGATACCAAGATTAATAGTTCATTATAAAAAAAGTCTGACTTTCGAGTCAGATTTTTTATCTTTTTAGGTGTTGGTGGTATCTCTGAAAGCCTGTAAATGTACTAATATTTTTTCAGGTGCAGTTAAAAAATTGCATTTCTTCGTCTTTTTGATTATACTTAGTTTAGTATCTATTTTATATATTCTGAAAGCGATGAAACAGTCTTTAGACAGAGCAGAAAATCAAAAAACAGAATCAAAAAGAGAGATTTTTGCTTATCGCCTTGATAAAAATTGAGAACAAACTTCCTGAACATTGCTCAAAGTCCTCGCTGAAAGTCCAATAGGGGAGTGATTTTATGCAACAGTTTCAAAAGTTGAGCTGGATTTTAACGGAAAAAAGCTCGCTTTTGCCAAAAAAACTTTCAAAAATCCAGATAAGTCTGTTCAGTTTTCAAAATTCCAGCATAGCTTAGATATGCGAAGACGCCTAAAAAGTGCGGGGCTGCCGACTTGGCAGACTTACAGACCAATCAAAGGAGAAAAACAAATCCTCATGACGCTTGGTAATAAAGATCAAGATATGCTTATTTCTCCACATAATCTTTGAGAAAAAGAGAAAGTGTTTTTACAAGAACATAGTCCCAATCTTTTGAATGATCAAGAACTTTTCTTTCAGGATATTTTTTCTCTTATACAAAAATCGAGAGACAATAAACTTTCCTTAGCTTGGGATGCTTGTTTTTTGAAAGTTCACGATCAGAAGGTCTCTCTTCTTGTCGGAGATTTTGATCAAATCGGAGTTTGGAAAAGGAATGTGGATGAGCATATTATTTTCTCCTCAAATATTGAGCAACTTTGACTTTTTCTTCTTCAAATAGAAAAAAATCTGAACATTCAGCTCTATTCAGACTTTTTCTCCTTTTTGATAAAACAGCAGAACTCTGGACTCATAAATCAAAAAATAGACCTCGAATATCTTAAAGCAAAGGTATTATATACGATGAATGGAGCTTTAGACTAAGGGCTTAATTCCTCTTGTATTTTATCAAAAAACTCCTATTATTTCCTTGCTTTATCACTATTTGTTTGTAGATGAATACGCCAGCAGAGATTAGAGAAATATTACAAAAAAATCAGACTTTTGCCCTTTTTGGACATGAATATATTGATGGAGATGCACTCTGAGCAATATTAGGACTAGGAAGACTCCTTGAAAAGCAGTGAAAAACAGTAAGCTATTTCACGCCTTATGAGCCTAGTCGTGTTTTTTCTTTTCTCAATTGGGAAAAAAAAGTGAAAACTGAATTTGATTATTGAAAATACGATGTTCTTGTCTTCCTAGACTTTAACTCATATAAAAGAATTTCTGCTTTTACCAATGGGAGAGAGGAGTACTTTGATCCAATGCAAAAAGTAATTATAGATCATCATAAACCAGAATTAGAGCCAGTTAATACTGTGATCTACCGTGATCCAGAGGAGATTAGTACCTGCTCATTATTATATGGTTTGTGTTCGGAGTGGTGGCTGGACTTGATTGACTCTGAGGTTGCAACATATTTATATATGGGACTCTCAACGGATAGTGGGAATTTCCGTTATGATGAGGGTGAGCAATCAGTAAGAGTTTTTCAGATCGCAGCCAATCTTCTCAAACTCTGAGCACAAAAAAAAGTTATTATTGACGAAATTTTCCGCAATAAAACCTACCGTAGTGTCCAGTTTATGCAGCTGCTACTTTCTAGAATGCAAAAGGTAAAATTTCAACTTCCTTTTGCAGAAAAAGAGACAGTAAATTTGATTTATTCGTTTTATGAAGATACTGAGTTGGAGCAGTATGTTGTAGATCACGATGAGGCTGATTATGGGCTTTATATCATGCAGGATATTAGAAATAATGATCTTGTCGTTCTTTTCAAAAAAGTCGGAATTTATCTCAAAGCATCTTTGAGAAGTAGAGGAGGAGTTGATTGCGCAGCTTTGGCAAGGAGTTTCTGATGATGAGGACATCACAATGCGGCTGGCTTTAAAATCCAGGGCAGTGGATATCTAGAAAAAGATATCGCAGATAGTATCAAACAAATCGAGCAACATCTTGAACAAGTGATGCATTAGTTCTTTATTTTTTATCGTATCTGATGTGGAAGTCGCTTACAACCTCCAAAAAAATCAGTCTTCAATTTACAATGTTTTCAGTTGGAGTTTTATTGATTTTTTGATTTTTGGTAAACGGAATCTATTTTTGGAGTCGATATACACCTTGGGAACCAAGTTCTGATCTCATTGGAATAACATGAGAAAAAATTATTGATCCAGATCCGGATCCTAGAAAGATTCGTATCTTCTTAGAAAAAGAATTTCCTAATCGCGAGCATCGTTTTACAGTTGAAAGTCCAGAGGTGCAAGAACTCATGAATGCTCGCGTCGTTCAGTCAATTTCAAAGTTTGGAGACTATTATTTGCACTATACAATTAGGTGAAGGCAGGTTTTTGTTCGTAATGTAACTTCGCAGGTCGAGGCTCAGCTTTCTTTGATTTGGGTGATGGTTTGGCTGATTGCTCTAGGAGGAGTCGGTTCTTATCTGATTTCTCTTCTCTTTGTAAAAAACGCATTAAAAAAACTGAACAAGCTCAATGCTTTTCTTGGAAACTTAGATTTGGATCATTTGGATACTACGATAGATATATCTGGGAGTCCACATGATGAAATCAATAGAGTCAGTCAGAAGTTTAATCTTGCACTTCTAAAGATCAAAAAGCAGGCTCAAGGACTCAAGGATTTTGTAAAAAATGCTTCTCATGAGCTGAAAACCCCACTAATGACGATCTCAACATTGATCGATATTTCTAAAAAGACGCACGAGTATGAAGAAACGCTTTCCAAAATCAAAGCTGAGGCAAAGCAGATGGATGCTCTACTAGAGATTTTGCTCTTGATAACTCAGCTTGAAGAAAAGATTCAGCTTCCAAAGGAAAAGATTGATATTTCAGAATCGCTAGAGAGCTTGATACATCAGTATCAACTAACTCATCAGCAAAAAAATCTGAGGATCACTACTCAGATTCCACATTCTTTGCAAAAAGAAGTAAATCCACAATGACGAACGAGGATTGTGAGCAATCTTCTCTCAAACGCCTTTAAATTTGTCCCAGACGGAGGGGAAATACATATCCACTTAACTTCTCAATACTTGAGTATTTATAATTCTGGAGAGCAGATATTGCCTGAGTTTAGAGCTAAGATTTGGGAGAGATTTTGGCAGGCTGAGGACTCTCATACCGACACTAAGAGTTTTTGACTGGGATTATACTTAGCGCAGCTTTTTGCACAAAAACAGAATTTTGAATTAAGATTAGATGAAAAAACTGAAAATTGAGTCAGATTTATTTTAGATTTTTATACTTCTTAAATATGAAAACAAGTATTTTGCTTGTAGAAGATAATCAAACTATAGGTCAGAATATTCAAAAGTATTTAGAATTAGAAGGGTATTCTGTGTTGTGGGTACAGAACTGATCATACGCAAATGAGGTTGTTAAACATCAGGAGTTTGATCTAGTTTTGCTTGATCTAATGCTGCCTGGAACCGATGGTCTTGTTGTCGCAAAGACGATTAAACAACATCAGCAGCAGACTCGTATCTTGATGATGACAGCAAAAGGGCAACTAGAAGATAAACTTGAAGGGTTCGAGGTTTGAGCTGATGATTATTTAGTTAAGCCTTTTGATTTGGAAGAACTGGTGGCTAGAATTGAGGCTTTACTCAGAAGATCTGTGCAAAAAGATGTTGTGAGTTATGGAGTGCTTACCTTGGATAACTTGCAGAAAAAAATATTTAAAGGCTGAGAAGAAATTAAGCTCTCCCTCAAAGAATTTCAGATTTTAGAGCTTTTGATTCGTAATAAGGGGATGGCGCTCTCGAGATTAGATATTATTGAGGAAATTCGGGGTTGAGATGCGGGATTTGAGGAAGATGGAAAACTTGATGTGTATCTTTCTACAATCAGGAGAAAAATCTGAAAAGAGATGATTGAGACGATCAAGGGCTATGGATATAGATTGATATCAGATAAAAATAGTAGTGAATAACTGCTATTTTTTGATTTAAGATTAATTTAAGGTATATGGATATACTCGCTGGCGTTCACTTCAGAGCTATGGCTCTGTATTTGGACTTTTATCTACTAAAATTGTAGAGAATGAAATTGAAAAATAAGTTTGTTGTTTCAGTGATTGCATTTTCCTGCTTTGCTGTGACTGGTAGTGGTGTTTTTGCCAGTGGACAAGCTACGCAGTCGAGTATTCCTTTATTGCCAGAGATTGTAAATGATGTGCAGTTAGAGTGATCTTTTTTGCCGTCTATAGTAAAAAAACTTCCATTCAAAAATTTAGATCTCAACCCAGGTCAAAAGCGTCATTTCCAAGAGTTATGGACAGCGTTCAAGCTTGCACAAAAACAGGTGATTGAAAAAATGCAGAAGGCAGCTACCTTACAAGAAAAGGAATCTTTGAGGATTGAACGAGATGCAAGGCAAATAGACTTTCAAAGTCAGCTTTTAGCTTTTTTGCCAGAGCAACATAAAAATCAGCTGAAAGAACTCTCAGCTACTAAATTAAAAAAGAGTAAGGAGACAGAAAAAACAGATACCAATCCAACTAACTGAGAAGAGGGCTATGGTTTTCTGTGGTCTCTTTTGGATCAAAATGGACTAACTTCTGAGCAAAAATATGAAATCAGAGTTTTGGAGATGAAAAAACAGAAAGCTATGCAAGAGTTAGTTCAAAAAATAGCTTCTCTCAGTACATCAGAGATGACCACTTTAGAACAAGAGATTGAGCAGGTAAATGTAGAGTTCCTCACCGCACTTAAAAAATATATTTCCGAGGATAAACTCCAGGAATATGTGGAGTTCCTCTGAGAAATTCAACAGCGAAACTCAAAAGTAAAGACAAAACCTGTTCAATCTTCTTAGGTTTTGGCTCAGAAGATGGGTTAGAAAGAAGAAAAATTATTACAAGAAGAGAGAGAAATCAGATTTTCTCTTTTTTCTGTTGTACAGGTTTTTTCTCTCCGTCTATCTACTTGACTTTCTATGGGAATTAGATATACTACTGTTCCTATGTTAAAAAATGCTTTTATTTTAGCAATTTTCATGCAGAGTATCTTGGATAAACTCTATGATAAAACAAGAGATGATGCAATCTCTGAAATTTTATCCCTCTATGACCAAGGAGAGGCTGTTGTTGTAAATTTTCTCTATTTCGCAGTGATTGTCTCTCAAAATCTTTTTGAGGATGGAGAAAAAACTGAAAAAGAAAAAGAATACAAAAAAATCCTCTTAAAGTCAGATTTTTTATTACCTGATGGGATCGCACTTCAGCTTTTTTATGCCTTTGCTCGTCTCTGTAGAAAGGTAAAATCTCCCCATCCTTATTGGCTTAAGAATCTAAACGGAACAGATTTTGTGCCATATTTCCTCTCAGACCTTAAGAAAAAATACTGAAGTCAGAAAATTTGTCTACTTTTATACTGAACTCGTCCTGAGTATCTCCAAAAAGCTGAGGATACTCTAAAATTTCAGTGATATAATGTGATTTATTCTCAAGATGGATATTCAGATTTTGACTGGGAAAAAGCAGATGCTGCACTTGAGGAATATCAAGATACAATCAATGTTTTGCTTGTTGCAAGATCAACACCAAAAATTCCTCTTCAGGAACTCTGGACAAGTAGAAATTACCAAAAAATCCAGCAGAGGAAGCTTCTTGTTTTCAATACTTGAGGACTGCTTGACTTTATTGCAAAAGTCCAATCAAGGGCTCCAAAGCTCTGGAGAACCTTAAAACTTGAGCGACTTTATAGACTGATCACAGATCCAAAAAGAAATCTGAAAAAAGTCGCAAATTCCTTTCTCCTTTTCCCTTATCTGTTTAAGTATTGTCTTTTTTGAGGAGCAAAAAAGTCCTCGTAATTTTTTCAGGAAGAAGCCTTTTTTACTATTCTAAAAGGGCTTTTTTATTTATCTGTGAAGTGTAAACTATGTTTCAAAAACTCCGTAAAACAAAATATCTCTTTCGAAAAATCTGTTGATTTCTCTTTTGAGGATTAGCAGTTATTATTTTAAGTATTAGGATTTTCTGAGGCTATATTCCGATGATGCGGTTTATCTCTCATCTCTTACCCTATCATGATTTCTATAGTGATGGATTCTTTTCTACCAGATGGCTTCATACGAGGACAGAGGCACAATACTATTCACCACGAAATCCGATGGACACTCCATGGTGTATTTTTGAACCTCCGTTCTTTCCGTCCCTCGGTCAAATACCAAATCATCCAAGTTATCAAGATATCGTCTTTGATACTCCAATAAATACCAATAAAGACCATAGATTCTTTAGGTTAACTTTGACACAGGAAGAATTCTATCAGTCGGTTTTTATTGTTGACTCTGGAAGATACAAAATAGAACCGCTAAAAATCGCAGTTTTTGAAGAGGAGTGGTGAGGATGATATCGTCCTCGTCATCCTTCTGGCTTTGTCTATTTTAAGACAGATTCTAATTCAGAAGATTTCTTTGAACAAGTTGATTACTCAGATAGAGAGCATTGAACTGTCTATCTCAAAACAGGTATCGAACGCGGAAGTATCATGACTTGCTTCAATAATAGATATTCTACTTGAGAACTTGCGATTATCCCGGTTGATAATTTGTATTGACAGAGATTGAGCAAAGAGCATAGCTTTTTCGCAGAACAAAAGATTTATGTTTTGTTTTATATGCCAGAAAATATCCAATTTACTGTGAAAAAAGAAAAAAATCAGATTCCTTTTCTCTAATTTTCCAAAACCTTTTATCCTCAGAACTTTCTGATATTGATATAAAATTTGCTTCGTTTACTCTAAAATTTCTCTTCAAAAAAGTCCTCTTTCTCTTGATTTTTCCTCTTGTTTTGCTATTAACAAAGAAGTCGACTTCTGTGAAAAAATAAAAGGTAAAAGAGGAGAGGGTCAGCTTTTTTAGTTTTTAGAATTAGGAGATGAGACCGGTATATGCTGCTTTGGAGTATTCAGATGCTGAGAGAATTTATAAAGTGAGTGAAACCTTAGATAATGGCTTGCTCTTAGATATTTATATTCAGCTTCATTCTGAGAAATTCTTGGAATATCAAAAGGAAATTTTACAAGAATTTGTCGCTGATTTTCTAGACAAGACCAAGGATCAACCTCTAACTTCAAAAGAAATTGAGCAGCTTCTAGAGTCAGAACTCCAAAAACTTAACACAAAACTCCAATCTTTCGCAGATAAACTTCGCGATGTTCCAAAGTGTGATTTAAGAGGGTATGTGCAAGTTATTGTGGATCAGACAGTTAAGACTTGGATGATTGGAAAGACAACACTCATGATTTTCCGTGATGAAAAAGTTTACTCAGTTTTAGAAAATTCATATCAGGAACAAACTAATATTGATCAGTTTTCTGACTTTATTGGAGGAGAGATTGAGAGGGGAGATGTCTTTATGTATGCAGGAACAAAGCTCTCTGATATCCTAGATCAACAGGACCTTGATGAACTTCAACAGGTCTTGAGCAATGAAAATGCAGCAGCAATGCTTGATGTGCTTGGAGATATCCTTGGGGCAAGAGTTGAAAAATCTCAAATCTGATTTTTGTCTTCTTTTAGTATTACAGGTATTGACTTATCAAGAACTGTTCCTTCAAAAAGAGGAGGAAAACTCACTGCACTTGCTTCAAAATATACTTCAAAAGTATTCTGAAAGGTTAATCTCTGAGCCTTCAACCAAAAAGCAAGACAGTACCTTAAAGGAAATATGTGATATTATTTAATGGCTTGAGGACTAGGAATAGTTATTCTATTCCTTGGATATGCGGTACTTTCTCAGCTCAGAGGTGGTACACAAAGCGTAACCTATACAACAGCTACAGGAGGAACGGCAAGTCTAACCTTAGATCAGATCAAAGCAGATATTTTTGCATTCCAAACGCTTGATCCAAATAGTGATGAAAAGTCAGTTAAATACAATGAAATTCTTCAAAAACTTGGCCTGCTTGAACAAAAAGGAATTTGGGCAGAGGATGTGAAAAATCTTAGAGAAAGTCTTAATGCTAGCTATGAGCAAGGCTTTAATGTGATGACAATTAAGTCATTATCTCAGTTTGATGATGAACAAACAGGAAGAAAAACCTGACTTCTTACCTTTTCTGAGACGGAAAAAGCAAAACTCTGAACTCCAATCAGTATAAATGTTGCTTCTCAAATTAATATCTGAGGTAAGCTTTGAGCTTTGCTAGGTAGTGTAAATGAAAATACTAGAGGAACACTTGTTGAGTATAATGTGGGTTCTGACGCTAAAGATTGTAGTTTAAGCTTGAGTAAAAAGGGACTTTTCTGTTATACAGCAGGAGGAGAGCTCTTCTTTGTCTCAAAAACTGGTATTGAGACTATGGAAACAACTGATGGTGAGCGATCTACAAAAGATATTGGAGGTATTAGTACCTACAATAAAACAAGTATCTACCTTTTCCAGCATTCACCTGCTAATTTCGCATCTGTATTCCTAACTAGATATATCAATATTGCTGGTTCTGAATCAAAATATAAAAACGGTCAAAATTATACTGTTTTAACAGCTTCTGGAGCAAGCCTGCCTAGCCAGATGGAGGGATTTGCGATTGATGGAAACTTTATGGCACGATGAGATGGTGCTTTATACCAGTTCTGGAGAAGTTCAAATGTTTCTTCTAGACTTGATTATCGTCAGGTACCTATTGTCTGAGGAGATAAAGTTTCATCTAACTATTCAAATAATGTGAAAGTCCTAGTAAGTAGCTCTTCACCTTATATTTTCCTTTTCGATAGAGATAATCAAACCTTTACTGTTTATGAATCTAGTCCGACAAAGGTTAATGATAACTACAAAACTTCATTCAAACTCTACTATATGTTTAGATTTAAGTTTGATTTGTCTGCGACAAATGCTCGTGTAGTTGATGTGGCAGTGCCAGAGAGCACAAATGATAGACCAGAACTCTATATTTTGACTACTGATGGACTTAACAAAGTTAATCTCTACGAATTTATTGACTCACTCAAATCTCAGAAATCACTAAAAGCGGTGACAGAGTAATAGAAAAAACAAAAAAATCTGATTTTAGCCTCTCACTGTGCTCAAAATGCTAGAATGATAATAAATACTTTTGTAAACTTCTATTCTAGATTGAGTTTTATGAGTATCTTCACTCAAAATACGGGGATAAAAAGCAAAAATCAGCTTTTTTTCTTGGAGATTATCTGGTTGCTGTAGGGAACTTTAAACCCTGTGAAATTGATTTATACTCTTTATTATGTTAGATGAAACCACTAAAAGCTCAAGAAATTAGAGAAAAACGACACAATTTTTGGCTTAGCAAACAACACGAGCACCTGCCAGAAGCCTCTCTAATCGCAGATAAGGATTCAACAGCCCTTTTTAATGTTGCAGGAATGCAGCCTCTTATCCCTTATCTTGCTGGTAAGAAGCATCCTTTGGGAACTAGGCTTTTTAATATTCAAAAATGTGTGAGAACTGTTGATATTGATGAAGTAGGGGATAATTCTCATCTGACTTTTTTTGAGATGATGGGAAACTGGTCGCTGTGAGAATACTTTAAAAAAGAAGCCGTTCAGCGAAGTTATGAATTTCTTGTTCATGTGCTAGAGTTTGATCCTCGTAAGCTAGCGGTAACTGTTTTTGAGGGAAATGCTGATGCACCGAGAGATGAGTTTACTGCTCAGGCTTGGGAAGAAGCTGGTATTCCAAAGGAGAGAATCTCCTTCCTTGATGCAAGCAATAATCGATGGAGCCCTGGTCCTGTAGGACCTTGTGGATCAGATACCGAGATTTTTTACCGAGTGGGAAATTCAGAATTCCCTCCTGAGTGAAGTAATGTTGCAACTGATGAGGATAACTGGCTCGAGATCTGGAATAATGTGTTTATGGAGTTTTATAGAGATGAAAAAGGGGAACTAACAAAACTCTCACAGCACAATGTTGATACCGGAATGGGGTTTGAGAGAATGTGTAAGGTTATGCAAAATAAGGAATCTGTCTATGAGACTGATCTTTTCACTCCATTCTTGGAGATGCTAGAAAAAAATACAGGACTTTCCTATGAGGACAATAAGAGAAGATTTAGAATTATCGCTGATCATCTAAGAACAAGTTTTATGCTCATCAATGATGGTTTGACACCATCAAATCTTGGAGCAGGTTATGTTTTGAGAATGATTATTAGAAGAGCATATTATAATCTTTTCTTGCTCAAAAAGTTCTCTCAGAGTGATCTTGGACTCTTTGTTTCAAAGGCATTGGAAGCATTTAAGGGGCTTCGTGAATTTGATGAATTGACGATAAAAAGAGTTCTCTTGGCTGAAATCGCTCAGTTTGAAAAGACGCTTGCTAATGGAGAAAAAAATCTGAATGATTTTCTCAATAAGCTTGAAGCTCAAGGAGAAAAAGTGCTTTGATGAAGTCAGACTTTTATGCTTTATGATACTTATGGTTTCCCGCTTGAGATAACGAAGGAAATCGCAGCAGAAAGAGGATTTGATGTTGATGTTGAAGGATTTCAGAAGGCTCTAGAAGAAGCAAGAGAAAGATCGAGAACTTCAGGAAAAGAATTCTTCCAAAAGGGAACTGATTGGTCAAAGTATTTGGAGGGAATTCCGACAACAATTTTTACTGGATATGATAGTCTTGAATTGGAAAATATGAAACTCCTAAAAGATATCCAAACTGAAGATGGACAAAGAGTCTTAATCTTTGATAAAACTCCGTTTTATCCAGAGATGTGAGGTCAGGTGTGAGATTCTGGAACGCTTATCCTTGATAGTGGAGAAAAACTTCATCTAGTTGGAACACAGAAAGTCGCAGGTGTAATCTTGCATTTTGTGGGATAGATATTTATTTTTTAAGAGCTTTTAGTATGACATCACCAAAGAGGGTCCTTTGATTTTGAATCTTGACTTGGCTTGTTCCATTTCTTGTTTCAATGCCTTTTTATGGGAAGGGCGGAATACCGATGGTTGATATTTTTTTGATCAAGACTATTATGATTATCGTTTGAGCTTCAGTTGGTTGATTTTTGCTCATTAAATATTTCTCAAAAGTAGAGAAAAATTTCCTAAGAGAATCTCTCTTTTTAGGCTTAATCTGGCTTGGAATCAACCGAGGACTTGATTTTATCATTTTGATACCAATGTCGGGAATAAGTATCCAAGACTATATGATACAAACAGGCTTGAGATATTTTATGATCTTAATCTTCAGCCTTACAATTGGATATGCACTAGAAAAGAGAAACTAGAGCATTGTCTCTTGTTGAAGTAATAAAAAAACAAATAAAAAGCTGATTGTTTTTGACGGTCAGTTTTTTTCTTTTACTGAAAAAATGCTCTTGATTTTCTCTATAAAAAAGATATATAGACATACATCTATATATTAGAGAAAAACAATGAATAAAGTATTCAAAGCACTTGCTGACCCAAATAGGAGGCAAATCCTTGATCTCCTAAAAACAAAAGATATGCACGTAAATGAGCTGCTCAAGTATTTTTCGATTACTCAGGCGAGTCTTTCCCATCATTTGGAGATTTTGAGATCAGCAGACTTAGTAATTGCTGAAAAGAAGTGACAATTTGTCCGATATAGTTTGAATACTTCAGTGATTGAGAGTTTTCTTGGAGCGCTCTATACGATGTTTCAAAAATAGTTTTTTTATTCCCTACTAGATATGAAGATGTTTAAATCAAAATTTCATCGAATTCAGCTCGTAATGCTGCTCGGAATGTTCGCACTTGGACGATATTTTTATGATCGCTTGCCTGAGATGATTACAATGCGTCGAAACATCGATGGCGTCGCAGATCGCCTTGAGAGAAAAGGTCTGATTTCTGTTTTTACCTTGCCCGCACTTGCTCTAGTGTTAGTTGTGATTATGAAACGAGCACCATTCCTCGACCCTAGAAAAGAAAAATATCAGCAATTTT
>JABCOM020000053.1 GCA_013333605.2 candidate division SR1 bacterium | reverse complement strand
TATTATTTTCTGAATTATTTTAAGAATTTACTTGTTTTTTCTGATATTTTCCATCTTTAAACTCAATTGCTTTTTTTACTTCTTGACTCATATCATTTATCAATTCTTCCCTATTTCATGTATACAAATCTGAAACCCTAGGAGAATTAGCCAGAGATAATGCTTGCTCAACATTGGCAGTTGCTAGCGCTTGGGAAATCAATGTTGAATACTCTGTTTTTAGAACATTAAGTCTCTGATTTCTTATATCATCAGTAGAATAAGTATATTTTTCATGGGCATCATATATTCACTGCAATTCATTTAATCTTTCAATTTTATTATCTTCATCTGCAACGTATGAAATAACTTCTGAATTTATAAAATTCTCAGCATTATACTTTTTTCTATTTTCTTTTGCAGCGTCTGAGTTTGGTTCTAGAAGTCATGTAAGCTGAGAATTTCTAGACTTACTGAGTTCAGACATCTTACTATCTAGTAATTGTTGTGGTTTATTTACAATAGCTCAGAAACCAATACCTCAGCTTGATGTTGGAATAATCGGAGTAGTAGCTAAAAGACTTTCTCATAATTCTTGTAGTTTTCATCAGACTTTTTCTCCAATCTTTGTTCACTTTATAGCAGCAAAAAGAAGGAATCGAGTTATAGCCATACCAAAAATCATAATAATAAGCCATCAGAAATTAACAAGCGCAATACTTGCCTTAATTTTGATAAATCAGAGAATATTTAATTCCTGACTATCACCATGTTCATTTGAAGTAATTTCGATTCCTGTAGCCTGTTTAAATGAATCTCTATACCTCTGCTCCATTCACTGCTCAATCATTCCATTTGTTGGAAGCGTAGTTTTCAATGCTGACATAAAAATCAGCGAAATTCCTACACAAAATCCTACCAATACTGGAGCAAAAAGTAATTTTATAATTTCCTCAAGATCGAAGAAATCAACCCCATCAATCCACTTTCAAAATACTCCTCAAAAGACTGTTTTTAGCACGATAAGAGGAGATACAGCAATTGCAACCCACAGCACTATTACCCTTCGAAGTAAAACAACAACTAATGCTGACAACGGCAAAATTAAAAGAACTGCAAAACCTGTATTCAAAACTAGAACAAGAAGCTTTTGCGACATTCCATGCTTTGAAAAATCAATAGATGTTGAATAAGCCATTAAACCATTATATAAAGTAACAAATGGTCCAGTTCGAGAATTTGCTTTCTCCATAATTTTTGAAGCCTCTAGTCAATATTCTGAGTATGGATATTTATATTTTTTTTCACTACATTGTTGGTTACTACACTCTTTTCTACTACTAATAAATCCTAGTGTTGCTTCTGAAGGAATTACTCATGCTACAATTTTTGTGTCTTTTATTGTAACTTCTTTCTGTGAAGTCAGAGCAGATACTATAGAAGGCTTGTAAAGTGGCACTATAACACCTATATCTTCAAGTTTTTTAATTTGCTCTTCAGTAGCTTGTGCAAGGACTTTTTTTATAAGTGTTACACGACTTGAGAATCCGTCCTTAGATGTAATAGTTTTATCTTGAGAGGATATACCATAGGGAGAAAAGGCGACAAGCGCTCCGTTATAAGTACAGAATCCATCCTCCATATCTATCAAGCCTTTTTTATGCGGATCTCTAAGTAAATTATATTTTCTCTCAATCACATAAGCTCCACGTGATCAACTAAAGATTTCACATGGAGCAATGTGCATCTCTCCTTTCCCATCCTCTTTTGCTAAGGTTGAATAGAATTTTAAAGACTCATTTTCAGCCTGTGTTCATCACTTTTGTGCATCTCAAAGATCAACAATTACATTTGTTGTCATAACTTTGGAATCATTATCTGTCGTTATCTTACTCAGAACACTTGAAGGTAATGCACCAACTGAATAGGTTAGAATTGTTGATAAATCAACCAAAACCATCATAATAAACCAGCTCATCTGTATCAAAACTCCAGCTATCAAGGTTTTTTTGATCAAATCCGTAGGACTATTAAAAGTATTTTTAAAGGCTTTTATCTTTCCTATTCCTCAAGGAGAAATTACATATCACAAAATTCAAGCAAGGAACAAAAATCCTAAAGCGAAATTTCCTAAATTCTTAATAAGATTCCAGAGCTTTCGTAATGGAGCATCTAAATACATAAACGATCCATACACCATCTGATTGTCCATTGCAATTCCAGCAATTGTTACGAGTGGCCAAACAATAATATACGCTGCCTTACTCACAATATCCAATATCGTGCTTCGCTCAATAAGATTTTGTTGCTGTACTGCTGCAACATTTTCATTATTATTTGTAGCACTAGCAATATTACCTGCATTAGGAGAAATCAAAAATAATCAAAAAAATACGAATACTGATCTTAACAGCAATTTTTTGAAACTCCTGAATGATCGTTGTTTTAGGATTTTAGTAAACATCCCCTAGATACTAGAGATATAAAATACTCATCATCAAGTATAGTCAGTTTTTTTTATTTTTGTATTTTTTGAAGGAAGAACATAAGACTTTTCCTTGCCATTTTTGGAAAACGATATATTGTATTCAAGAAATCAACTTGTAAAAAGCCAAAGAATCTGTAGATTTAATCGTTGATTTAGCTTTTTTGAACAGATGGGAGGAAGGAATTTTCGCTATATTGCACTAGATTTTGAAACAACAGGCTTAGATCTCCATAATGATGAACCAATCCAGATTTGAATTATGGAGTTTGACCTAAATGGGAGGGTTTTGTGAGGATTTCAATCACTCTTACGCCCTGTGAAAAAAGAAACTGAACTCAAAAGTATTGTCTGATTTATAACTAAGCTTTCAATCCAACAACTAGAATCCGCGCCCCGTCCTGAGGAAATTATAGAGGAAATTCAATGTTTTTTTTGAGAAGATACGATTATTGTAGGGCATAATATTAGTTTTGATCTTCACTTTCTAGAAAAATTCTTCCCCTGACTAAAGCGGAAAACAACGCTTGATACTTTCAAACTCTCTCAGACTTTGATTCACTATCCTGCAAGCTATGCACAGGAAGTTCTCATCCAACAGCTCAAATCAAAACAATCCTATCAAAAACTCAGTGTTCAGCTAAAAATTGATGAAGAAGAGCATTTTCACGACGCTTTTTATGACGCAAAACTCTCTGCGAGTCTATTTTTGTATTTAATAGATAGAATCAGAACACTGATTTCTGCTTATCCTGTTTTGGGAGTATTTTTATGAGAAAGTGAGAGTTTTTTGAAAGAAATTTTTGCTATTAAGGAAAGTAAAAAACAAAGTGAAATCGATCTTCCTCCTCTAAAAAAGATCACACCACCACATACACAAATGCTTTCAGGAAGCTATAACATTGACCTTGAAAAGTATGATAACTACAAAAGATATGGAGTTTGAGATATTTCCTTCAAGGAATTACTTTCAAGTCTGGCTTGCCACAAACACAGCATCTTTGCTTTTTCAAATAAATCAAAACTAGATATTGCAAAAAATCTGCTTAATGATTTAGGTATCAAGAATCTTTGATTTGTTAAAGAAGAGCAAACACTCAGTCGTTCTGCACTCAAAAAATTTGCAAATAAAGGCTCTTTTACAGGAGCTGAAATCAGTTTTCTCTTAAAATACTTTTCCCATCTTGAACAGGGACTCGGAGTGCTTGACTTGAACTCAAAAGAGGACTATGAAATCTATACTGCACTCAAAGATACAAGACAGGAAGTTGATTATCCAATTATTTTAGCAACACATGCTGGGCTTTTCTCGATTCTGGAACAGCAAGAGAAGTATGAAGAATATCAGATTTTTTTCTTTGATAGTGAATGGCGATACAAGAGTTTTAATCTCTATCTTTCTCGTCCTTATGATTTGAACTATACTCTCAATTATTTAGAAATGCTCGAGTATAAATATCGTCTTATCACTAGCTATGGAGAAATAGAAGAAAAAAGACTGACTCAATTGATAGAATTTAAGCAGTTTTTTACCGTTTTTATTGGTATCTTAGGACAAGAAACCAAGAAATTTTTTACTCATACTGAAGCGACACAATTAACCTTAGAACCTATCAAGGGAAATGTAGCCTTTTACCAGACAAATAAACTATTAGAAAAATTTGCAGATTATGAACCACAACTAAGAGAGATCATAACTCAGCAAGAGTTCTCAAGTGTTTGGAATCAGATTGAACATATGATCAAAATCTTTGATGGCAATCTACAAGTAGAAAAGAAAATGTATGATAGATCAGCTTTTTATTTTATTTATTCTGAAGAAGTAAAGTTTAGCAGTTGGGATGAGTTTTTAGAACTTTTCAGAGAGAGAAAAGCACTTTTCCTCTCGCACACTGATACAACACTTCCTTGCTTGATCTCAGAGCCAGAAGACTCTAAGATAAATAAAGAGCAACAAAAGGGAGAAAATCAGATTTTTCATCTCTCTAAAACAGCCTCTGTATTGAAAGCAATTGAGGCGTTTGACAAAATGCAGTTTCCCAATGGAGCAATTTTCATCTTATCAGTAAAAAAAGAGGAATCTAAAGAACTTTTTGAAGCATTGATAAAAAAGGGAATGGATCAGGATTTTTTGCTTCTTGTGGAAAATATCACTGGTGGTAGCTGAAAGAATCTCTTTAAGGCAAAACAACAAGGAACAAAGATCATTATCTGAGGCTATGCTTTTTTACTTCAACTTTTTGCTCAAAAAGTTGCAATTTCCGAGCTAATCATATATAATAATAAGGGGAAACAACAAGACCTTATTTTTAGTGATATTTTGCGATATGGAAAAGAAAATCTGGCTTAATTTGACAATATACGATTTTCGAAAGCTCTTTTGAGCAAGCGTAATTATTTTTTTAATGCTGATTTTAACAGCAAAGAAAGTCGATATTCCAACTACGATGATCCAAGTTGACTATCTAAAAGAAGAACAAAAAGAAAAAAACACTGAACATCCAAGTCCCACAATTGAACTCATTTCTTCTCCTCTAGATCGTTTATGCAGTGGACAAGAGACTTTTTGTAAAAAGATTATCTATACCTGAGGGGTAAACTTTGATGATAAGATGAGATACACTAGTGAATACCTCTCTATTATTTGATTTATAGAGAAACATCTTATGAAAGGGACGCCAGTGAGTGTTGCACTAAAGTCTTATATTATCAACTGAGAACCTGGGAAAAGAAGATGAGGAGCAACAGCTGAAAGAATCAGAATTAACCTTGCCTCTCTTGGAGCACCTGAAGAATATTGGGGAGTAAGCAGTCATGAATTTTGACATGTGGTGGATCTCTGAGCACTAAGAGGACTCAGTAAATATAAAGATCAGAATTATACTGAATTTGGGAAGGTAAAATTTTCGGTAGATGATAGTTCACTCGAGTACTATCGCCTTTCATGGGATAGCGAGAGTATTAGAAAAGAAACTTCTGAAGAAAAAGACTTTTGCAGTAGATACTGAATGACGAATCCCTTTGAGGATTTTGCTGAATGTCACAATCTTTATCTCAATAACCGTCAGCTTTTTAAAACGATGACGAATGAAAGCTGGATTTTGAGGCAGAAATATCTTTTTTTAGCAAACTTGTTTGACAATCAGGTCATCCAAGAGGGGAAGTCTCCACTTCTGTATGCAGGCTGGAGACCTTGGGATACGACAGTTTTGTATTAATAGAAAAAGAGAAGTCTGAATGCTTCTCTTTTTTAGTATTTTAATCTGATTTATAATCTAGTTTATATTTCATAGTTGACACAAGACCGATTGGGCGAATTTCTATATCAAAGCCAACCCAACCGATCGTCGCCCTCTGCTCTGGAGAGTGCAAGTTTCTATAATCATCTAAGTCAATAACCTTTTCCTCGCCTTGTTTTATTCGGAGATAAGCGAATTTATCATCATTATAGTCTGGGGCTTCTTGTCTCTCTTTGAGTGAACGATGACGCTTTGAAATAACCTTTGCTTCGAGATCTCCAGAAAGTGCAGAGAGTGTCAGTATCGCTCCTGTTCACTGCTGTCAAGGAAACTCTATCGCCCTAAAATCAAGCCACTCTCCAAATCTCAGCTCAAGCGTATCAGATTTTTGAGTAAGAGTTTTGGGAAAAACATCTTCTTGTAACGGAAAAACTCCTACCAGTTGATTATTTCGTCTTAGCATTGCATTTTTTGATTCCAAGTAGATATTAAGCTTCTCCTCAGAAGTTCTTGGTATATTTTTTTCAGGACTTCTAATCTTTCAAGGATCATAATCTGGGTGTTTAAGTAAGAAAAGAGCAGTTCCTATCGTTCCAACAAGTATACCGAGAAGGAGTAAAAGCAAAGATTTTCGTAGCTTCATTCGTTATTTTTAGAGAATAAATCTAAAAAAAAGAATATCTTGAACATAAAGAAGGAATACCTCCATTATGCTCAAGATATTTTCAAAACTAGGTGACGAACCTATCTACCATAAGCAAAGGGATCCCAATTAACAATCAAATCATTTACATCACGTCTTGATGTGTTTTCAATTTCAATCTTCATGACATCACCATCGGCAGAAGAACCTTGATATGCAGCTATTCTCCCATTAGTTTCAGTGTATACATTCGGATTAGTATTACCAGGTATACCGTGTCCCGCGAGATATTTATTTCCCCGATACCTTCTCATACGAAGTGTTACACCTACCGTCGAATGACGGAAAACAACCCTGTACTTACCCACATCAGAAACTCGGAATTTGACGACCCGTGTCTCCCCCGCAGGAACTGAAACATTAGTATAGCGTTCTGCATTTAATGGGAAGAATTCGGTATCAACCAAATTATTATCCCACCACCAACGCCGTGCAGCATTTGATGATACTGGCTCATTTTGGAGAGTAGTATCTGTTGTGATACCAACCTCAAGAGCAGTGTCACCAATACCAGAAGCTGTTGCCTCTAGTTTTTGTTCTACAGGAGTTTCTGTAGCAACAAGTTCATCATTGTTTTTCTCGCAGGCAACAAAGCTGAAACCTACGAAGAGGAATACTGCTAAATACAGCAACCCTTTGAATGTTTGTTTTTGTTTTAACATAAAAAAAGATTTTATTTATAGGGCATATAATACAAATTCTCCTGAGCATTGCAAGCCCACTTTTTAATTTCTTCTTGACTTATTCTAGCTTTTCTACCTCATTTCTCATCATCATCTCTGCATCATCAGCTCCTAAGCCTCCTTTCAAGCACTCAAACAACTTCATTCAACTTTCCCTTGCAAAGCTCTCAGGGATTCCTAGACTGAAATTATCTTTATTCTTTAACCAAAATACAAGATGGCGGTAAAGTACAACATCGTCGAGAGAAAAAACATTCTCAAGCCTAGTGAAGCTCCAAAGTTTTATGCCTCAGCAAAGGCTGATGGAGAGGTCAGCTTTAAGGCTCTAGCAAAGGAAATTGCAGCTGCTGGATCTACGGTATCTGATAGTGATATGCTCGCAGTACTTAATGATTTGACGAAGATCTTGACAAAGCATCTCGCCGAGGGTAAGATTGTCAAGCTCTGAGATTTTTGAAGCTTTCAGATTGGAATCACTAGCGAGGGAGTTGCAAGTGCTGATAAGTTCACTTCGTCTAATATCAAGGGAAATAAGATTCAATTTCGCCCTGGAGCAGATTTGAGAGAAATGCTCGCAACCGTTAAGTATGAAAAATACAGTAAATAATCAATCAAATAAGCAAAGAGGTCCTGAACTGCCAGGACTTCTTTTTTTGTTTAGTTAGAGAACTGAGGAAAATTATACATAAGGGAGGAGCAACACATATATACCTGTACCTCAACACATATATACCTGTACCTCAACACATATATACCTGTACCTCAACACATATATACCTGTACCTCAACACATATATACCTATTATAACAAACCTGTCATTGCGAGCGGCAGCGAAGCAATGTCCGCAAAGCGGTTGCTTCGCAATCCAGGACAACAAAAGTTCCCAATTTGATTTCAACTGGATTGCCACAGCTCACATTCGTGAGCCTCGCGATGAGGAAGTGTTGGGAGAGTCTCGCGATGACAAATCAAAAAAACTGACTCTATCTCTGGAATCAGCTTTTTCTTATTTTTACAGATTTGCAACAGTAAGCTTTGCACCCTGCTGACATCCATTAAGCTCATTTTTAGCAGTTGCAACTTTTCGATAATTTCATTTTACATCATCCCCCTTTGCAACAGATCGTCCCTCAGCAAGCCCTCTCATTACAATATACACATCACAACTGAGCACGGTATAAGGATTTGTCGTTGATCAGATCATCTTTTTTTCTAGTGCAGTTTTCATGTAAGGATAATCTTTACTTGTCTTTGCCACATGAGTAAAGTTTACGCTTTTTGAGGTAGAAAGTGGAATCGCATTTGCAACGATAAGGTGTTTGATCGCTTCTATCATAGTTACTTCAGCAGTCTCATCACTAGAAGTTTTCGCTGAATTTTGGGTCTCTGTAGCTGAAACTGTATTTTGTGCACCCGTTGTTGCCTGAACTGAGGCTCCGGTTTGTCCAGTTGCCTGAGTAGTTGTTCCAGATTGCGCTACTGGGGTCTGAGTTCCTGTTAAGACAACAGGTGTTGTTGGGATATCTCCTGTTAACTCCTCTGATGATTCCTTTCCTGAAAGGACTACATTAGTCACACTTCCTGTCCCCTCAAATACATATCCAGAAAGCTGATTCTGATCAGTTTTTTCTGTTTTTTTCTCAGGAACATTTCATTTTAATCCAGCGATGAAAGTAGTTATTGAATCTTTTATATCTTCTCTCAAAGTCACTGAGTCTGGCGTAAAGAGCCCCCATACCCCAAGGATTCCTAGGCATAAAAAGATCAAAACATATACTGAGGCGAAAAATGATTTATTTCGGAGATTCGCACCTTTGAAAGCAACAAGGAGAAAAATTATCATACAGAATGCTCAGAGGATCATCGCACCAAAGTCTACAATATCCCATAGAATAAACAGGATTCCTCAAAAACCAACAAGAGCAAATAGAAAAGCTAGAAAACGATAGAGAGCAGAACCTTTTGCGACTGGCTTAGTTCTTGTTCTATTAATTTTAATCTTGATATTTTCAATATTTGATTCTGAGACTTTCTCAGTATCTGTGCCTTCCTCTTTGTCAGTGTAGGTTACTTCTCTGACAAATGGTTTATCTCAGATTTCTTCATCTTTTTTCTTTGAGAAGAAACTATGAAGCCCTAAAAGAACGACTAATGCTCCTAGATTCACTCCTGCAAGAGTATAAAACTGAGGGACACTAAAGAGTAAACCGATAAGTGTAACCTGGAGCACAAATAAATAAAATATCACGAGGAAAAAAAGATTCTTTTTCAACATTATCATTTGTAGAATATAAAGAGATTAGATTGCTTTGTTAATATGGATTTTATCAAGTTTTTCAAGATGAGATTTTAGAAAAAAGCCTCATCAATTCTTGATGAAGCTTTTTTTATTCAAGCATAGATTATTTATACTTTTCCTTGAGCTTTGCAATCTTTTCAGCCTTTTCTGCTGCCTTTTTTGCTTCTCTTTCAGCCTTAAGCTCTTCTTTTGTCTTTTCAACTGTAGCAACTGGAGCCTCTTCAGATTTATCCTCTTGTACCTTTTCTACATGCTCAGGCTTAACAATAACTGTTACCTCTTTTTTCATGTCCTTATACATAAATGGCACTACGAAAGTTCCTGCTTCATTGATCTTCTTTTTTAGCTTGAAGAGATGAGAATCTACATCAACTCCATAAGTCTCTTTGATCGCTTCAACAACATCAGATTCGTGAACCTTTGCATAAAGAACATTATCTTTATTTACCTTTCTAGTAATAGTTACCCCTCCATTTTCTGCCATCTTAGCGAAAAGATCATCAAGACCTGCTGCCTTTTTTGCTCTAGCTACTACTGCAGCCTGCATCTTTTGTTCATACTTGTTCTTATTTGCCTTGTCTGCAAGAACAGCAATATTTTGAGGCAAAAGTACATTTCTAGCAAAAATTGGCTTTACAGCTACAATTTCATATTTTTCACCGAGATGCTTGTCATCCTGAAGCAAAATCACCTCAATGTTTCTGTTTTTAATTGTTCTCCTTGGCATTTTAACAAGTACTTTTAGATAAGTAAAACACTAACTGGAGATAACTTATAGTGATTTGCCAACAAATTGCAATGATTTTTTCTCTTTTTTGTGCTTTTTTGTTTTTTTAGAGAGGAATTAAAGGAAAATCTTCTCAAAAAAGAAAAGAAAAACCTGACTCAAAAGGTCAGATTTTTTTATTTTTTAACTAGTTTTTTATTTCAACAGAGGATTTAGCAGTTCTATGTAGCATAAGAAGTGCTCGCCCCCTCAGCTCCCACCAATTAGCTGGTACATCAGACGTAATAACTCTATATTTCTTGAGCGCCTGAAGATGCGCAGAATATCGATCATCTCCAGAAATATTATGTTTATTTCCCCAGATCACTCTAGAAAGGACAGTTGCGAATTCTGCTCTAGACACTAATTTATGTGGCTCAAAAGCTTGTATTGGTGTTCCATCAGCATTGATTCCCATAATCTGAAGCTGGTAGACGAGCTGGATATAATCTGCCAAATCTCCAAGATCAGCATTCACATCTTTATAGTTTACAGCTCCTTCTCTGAGAGGCTTGAGATGATATTCCTTCATCGCATATACAGACATTATTTTTGCGAGTTCTGCTCTAGTTAGTGGTTGATCTAGCCTCGCCTCCTGGATTGTCCTCATCGTTGTAATATTGTGTTGACAAGCCCAAAGATAAGCATCATTCTGCTCAGAAGCGAATTGAGAATCCTGAATTGAACAGTTTGGGATATCTACCACTCACGAATACACTTTCTTCGTCTGCTCTGGGAGCTTTTCCTGAGGTTGTTCTGGTTTCTTTTCCTCCTTTTTCTCCTCTTGTTTATCTCCTGTAGAAGTATTTGTTACTGGCTTAGCAACGATCCAAGCAGAGCCTCATCCAGAAACACTATATACAACTCTCCTTGCTGCATAAAATCGTTGATTTGACTCGTTTTTTAGGGCATACCCCACGAGATTTCAGTTTTTTCTAACCTCATTGTAAGCCACGACTGAACCAAGAGATATTCAAGTAGGCTTGAGGGTACTTGGATCGTAGTTAGGTGTTCCTGCAATTCCTCCAGTAAAAGCTCACTGAAAAATTGAAGAGCCAGACATCAATACCAGTGTTCCAGTCCCTAGATCAAAGAAGAGTATTTTTTCTCACTCAAGTGTGTGGAGCTGAGAACCGGCAAGCATCCCTGTAGTGAGAAAAGCTTGGACTAGACTTTTATCTTCTAGATTTATTATTGATGGAAGTTGCTGAGCCAAAAGCTCCTTTGTTCCAGTAAATCTAAGAGTATTTTCTCCAGAGAGAACGGTCTTTAGTGTAGTTCCATTTGTTGTAAAGAAAGGAGTCGTTTGATACAGTGGAGCATAGAGATCATTAAACCCAGTAAAAGGATCAGTGATCGTACGTAAAATATAACCAATCAGTTCATTCTGTTCATTTTTCACAGGGAGATATTTTTCGATAACTGGAGAAATGTCCCAAGTTCCCTTTAACACATTATCAATATCATAAATAATATCTCACGTATTAGTTTGCCAAGGCTGCGTAAATGCATTCCTATAGATTGAATCCTCCTTAGTAAAGAATAGTCCATAAGCTTCGAGGAATATAAGCTTTTCTCAAGAAAGCTGAACTTCTCTTTTTTCATTCCCTGATAAATAATATGAAGCGTCTCCCGTATGTCACAGAATTCTCTGTTCAAGAGCCTCCGTCTCTATCCAATTAATATCTCCCCCCGGAGTATTCACGACAAAAGTAATTTTATCTACACATCCGGCATATACAGGGAAACATTCTGTAGTATAGTAGGTAACCTCTCCAGTTCCACTGGCCTCTACTTGCCCAAATAAAGATAGCCACAAGCACAATAATCAGAAAGTGGCAATCCTCATATGCTTCTTCAAAAAACCTCTTAACATATTTCTCAATATATAACTAAAAGCACTCATCACTCTCAAGATAAATAGGTGGAATGATATAGATTTTCTCTATTTTTGCAAATTTTTCTTGCGAATCTCTTTTAAGATGTAAATCTGATTGCTGTAAATGATGGCAATTTATAATAAAGACAGCCTAAATATGTGAAGTTGGGTTGTTTTTTTTCTTTAATTGAGTATAGTGGGATATTGCATAATCATGAAAAAATCTGGTTTTTTATTTTTTTGCGGTACTAATAATGCGTATTTTTGATGCTCATACCCACCTCAATCAAGAAGACCTTTTCCCTAATCGAAAAGGGCATTTGGAAGCATTTGCTGGAGTAGGAGGACATGGACTCGTAAATATTTGAGCAAATCGCCAATATAATACCAATGGTTTGACTATCTCAAATGAAAGCAAAAAATCTTTTCCAGATCTCTGGATAAAAGCGAGCCTTGGTGTTCACCCCTGTGATGTCGGGAATGTAATTGGGAATGTTGAGGAAGAAATCACCCTGATCAAGCAACAAATTGAGGCGAATAGAGACTCGATTGTGGCTATTTGAGAATGTTGAATTGACCTTCACTATCCAGAAGGAGCGAGCTTTCTCGGACTTCAAAGAGATTTTTTTAGAGCACAATGCGAGCTGGCAAGAGAGTTCAACTTACCAATAGTAATTCACTCTAGAGATGCTTTTTCTGAGACACTAGAGATTTTAAGAGAGTTTAAGGATCTCGTGATTTATTTTCATTGCTGGGGATATTGACCAGACGAAATCAGAGTTTTAAAATCTGAATTTAATCAGCTTTTTATTGGTTTTACGGGTAATATCAGCTATCCAAAGGCTGAGGAAATTAGAGCAAGTCTGAGAGAAGCTGATTTTACTCAGATCCTCCTTGAAACTGATGCTCCCTATCTCTCTCCACAGGGTTTTCGTGGACAAATCAACAGTCCTGCAAAGGTAAGTATTGTTGGAAAATTTGCTGCCGAGATGTTAGGAATAAGTGAAGAGCAACTTTGGGCTCAGGTTGAAAAGAATTTTTGGAGATTGTATAGAGGATAGTTTGAATATCGAGATCACCACGGCTTCGCCTCGTGATGATAGAAAACCTAACTTCCTGCTAGGGGGGTGCCTTGCGTAAGCAAGACTGAGAATTTTATACTCACCCCCTCTGTCCTTCGAACATCTCCCCCTATCAGGGGAGAAGTAAGACAGAATCTATCAAACAGACTCAATAGAAAAAACAGACCAGTGGTCTGTTTTTTAGATTTTTAACTTTCTAAAGAGATTATCTAGAAGTCAAACTTGATAATTTTGAAGTTGAGGAATTCTTTCTTGAAGAACAAGACAAAAAGATTCCAACTCCTCAGAACTTGCTCTAAGGGTAAAAGCTTCTGCGCCCTTTGTTTTTACAAGGACGATATTTATCAATTTTCAGCTTTTTTTCTCCATTTCTAGAACAAATCCTTGAAGTTCTCCATAAAGAAATAGTCTATCTAGGACCTGAATACCTTCATCTTTGATCTCCATACTCGTCTCGATCCCAATTTTAGTCTGAATATAGAGATACCCTCATACAAGCACTAACACAAGCACCGCACCAAAGATATTATCGTAGATAATAGAAAGCACAACAATTCCAAGGACTGTCAATCAAAAAGCAAGATACCATCGCTTGCTTCTTTGGTAAAATTCACCATTATAAATGGAAAGCTTCATAATTATCAAAGCATTAAAGATAAAAAATCTGATTTTTGATCTTTTTTAAACTATTTTGTAGCTGGAGCGATATTTTTGATCGTAATATCAAAAATTAGATCCTTTCCTGCTAGTTCATGGTTCGCATCAAAAACGATTTCAGTATCAGTAATTTCAGTAATCACAGCTGGGAATCTTCCCCCAAGATATACCTGCATTCCAACCTTTGCATCTTTAGCGTCTTCTCCAAGGTCTTTAATTGGGAAACGAACAATATTTTCCTCACTTCTCTCACCATAAGCTTGTGCAGCTGGGATTTTAACAGTCTTTGTCTCCCCAACCTTCATACCAACAACTCCTGCGTCGAACCCAGCAATCATTTGACCAGCTCCGACCTTGAAAGAAAGTCCCTCAGAGTAGTTTCTATTTGGATTATATTTTCCGCTTGCCTGAGCCACAGACTCAACACTCGTATCAAATACCTCACTATCATTGAGTCTTCCAATGTAGTCTACGGTAATTGTATCACCACTTTTTACAGTTTCTGACTGAATATTTTGATTTGCCGAAGCGAGGTAGTTTTTGATTGCTTGTTCTGCTGTCATAGTATTTCATGTGCTAAGAGATAAAGAATTTTGCCCTGAGATATCTAATGATTGACCTCAAGTACTCATTTGATCAGATGAATCTGTTTGGCTTCATGTCTGGTTTTCTGAAAATATTTGTTCAGAAACTGGTGCCTTGCTATTGGGATTCCATAGAGCAATCACTGTAAAAATCAGAGCGAGCAGCAATATTCCGCTAGCTCCTAAAAGCATGGTTTTACTTCCTGTAGCTTTTTTTTGTTCTTTAGCCATAACGAATAATAAACGAGAATAAAATTCTGATTTTTGAGCTTTTTTCCTTATTTGATCACATACTTATTTTCATCAAAGGAACTCATATCAGTTGTAACAATAGTTTGATCAGCTGGGAATGGTTCTTCAAGTTCAATGAAATTTCCCCATATTGTTTTAATTTTTACAAGCTTCTCTGCAAGAGTCCCTCCACTCATCACTGGCACTGCAGCAAGATTATCTTCTAGAATTTTCACCCTTTCTAGAGGAAGCAAGGTATGAGGAGTGAAGAGAATAGGGAAATTAACTTTTGCAACATCTCCAACAAGTTCCAAATCTGAATCGAGTTCAATCGTTACCTTAAAGAGATTTGTCTTGTCTGCAACCGTACTAATTGCACTAATTGCTCCAGTTAGACTTTGTCCCTGGTAAGTTACTGAAACTGGTTTATCTTGTTGAAGATATTTATACTCATTTGCGGTTACATGAACCTCAATCTGATGTTTCTTGAGTCCTGAGACTTTAAAAACTGGATTTCCTGCTGCAACATCTTGTCCCTCTGAAACTAGAATCTCACCAATAACCCCTGAAACTGGCGTCCTCACGACAAGTTTATTGTACTGTGTAAGTGCTGTTTCATAGGCGATCTTTGCATCAACAATTGCATTATCTAGAAGTCTTAACTGAACAGGATTATTTGCTAGGAGTGTTTCGTAATTTACCTTTGCATTTTTGACCGCAATTTCACTTGTGAAAAGAGTATTCTTGCTTCTGGCTAGAGCATCTTCATAAGTAATCTTTGCACTGTCTTGTGCTAAAGTTCCAGAACCTGAAAGCTGAGCATCTACCTGATTAAGATAAGAAATGAAATTCGCCTTAGAACCTATGAGTGCTTGTCCAGCTTGAATTGATTCAAAATTTCTGATTGCCCCATCAATTGTAGCTTGATCAAGCGTTCCCGCTGATGGAATAGAATTTTTCATCAGTTGAATCATCATTCCTGCAAAATTTTCAATTTGGGTATATGCGGCATCAATTTGATGCACTGAATCTTTTAACTCGGCATCAGTTTGCGGTGAAGAGGGAAGTTTTGTGATTGACTCCTTGAGAACATAAAGATCTCTTAACGACTGTTCAGTCTGATTTTTTTGATTTTGATCTTTTGCTCAAACATAAACTTCAAATCCTGTCTTCAAGTCATCATAATATTTTGTCACTCCTAACCACTTGTCACTTGCTTCAATTACTGAATTTAATAGCGAAAGAAGAGCAAGCTTTTGAGGTTGAAACTGTTTTCTTAATGCAGAAATTTGATCATCAGCTGAAGTCACCCCCATATTCGCCTGCTTAACGGCATTTTCGGCACTTACTTGAGCCGCCTCAAAAGATTGCAATGCTGTCTTATAGCTATTTTCAGCTTGATCAAGTTGCTGTTTAAGGCTATTTTCGGTTTGTTCTCTAGTAAGGAGCGCTCTATCAAGATTATTTTTGGCTCTTTGCACCTGAAGCTCGTAACTAGCAACAGTATCAGACAGATAAACAATCTGATCTCAACCTTTTACCTGATTCCCCTCCTTAAAAGCAATACGGCTTACTTTACCATTTGCTTGAGCAGCTACTGTAATATCTTGACTAGAGAGAATTGTCCCTGGCTTTTCCAAGCTAATAGAAGAATCTATCTTATCAATTGTCGTTGTTTGGATGGTAAATTCAGTTTTTTCTTGTGGTTGCTCTGCTTTAGAATTTAGAAATAGCACTAATGCAAAGACTCAAAAAAAACATAGGAAAAATATCATCGTATACTTTAAGATGGTTTTTGATTTATCACTCATATCTGTCTGCACACAAAACATTACTAAAATTGGAGCTACGCTCTTCTTTGCATTTTAATTTTTTTTATCTTAATGTCAAGAGTATCAATTTCATCCTTGAGAAGTTCAAGTTCTTTTTGCTTTTCTTTAACTTTTTCCTGCGCGATGAGTGGATTTGTTGAGAGCATCATCAACGTAGATCTAAGATATTCTGCCTGTTGTATTTTAGATTTATAAAGTTTCTCCAATATCAGTAAATCATCTCCGATCACCTGCTCTTCGCTTGATTTGATTCAGATTTCAATCTCTAATATAGAAAAACACGAAAAACCTGATGGAAGATGTGCGTTGAGTTCTACCATCTGGATATCATCCACCTTAAAAAGAGTATGAAAAACCTCCTGATGCTGTTCTATAAGCCTTAAGATATCTTGATTTGCCTTGACTGCGAGATGAATTGGCTGATGTTTTTTTAACTTTATGAGAGCCTTTTGCTGGGTGATTCACTTGATAATATCAAAAAGAAGGTGAAGTTTATAGTCCTTTTTTCATTGATGCAAACTTTTCTGAAGATGTTTTGGAAGCTGCTCTGTCAGGATACCTTCAATCTGAGCGACAAATTCTGGTATATACGGCATCAAAACCTGCAAAATTTGCACGAAAATCTGTCCAGCCACTCAATACGCTTCAGATTTTTTTTGTTTTTTGACAAATTCTAGGTATCGTGAGAACTGTCCTTTACTAAAAGCTTGGATCTTTTGAATTAAATGCTCAAGTCCTACTCCTGAAGACTGATAACGGTAGTATTCTTCTAAAAGCTCCTCTCGCTCAGAATATATCCACAATTCTATTGGTTCGAGTTGAGAGATTTCTTCAACATGGAACGCTTCTTTTTCATATAGAAGTCTAAAGAGATTTCGAAGATGATTGAGGTATTCAAAATTCAGCTGCAAGACTGTCTCCTCAATCTTCTGCTTCTGAGCAATTGCTAATCTTAGAGCATCCTGTCCATACTCTTTAGCAAACAATTCTGCCTTTTCTGGAATTGGATATTGGTAACGCAAAGCCTGAATTTCACTAATAACAATAGGCTTAGCTTCTTGCTCAAATAGATAGCTCAAAAACAGAAATGTTTTTGTAAAATTCTCAGCGTAGGGTGAAAAAAGAACAAGTGACTCAGATTTTTCTTTGCAAAGAATGGCGAGGATAGCTGATCTTAAAAACTTCTCGCCAATAGTTCATGTTGTATCTCGACAAGAAAAGGGAGTTTTTGCAAGCAGAATTTTAGCTTTTTCTGTTTTTGCATCATATTCCACTCGCTGAAGTTTTTTTAGCTCTGATATCCAGTTTTCTATAGCGATTTCTGGTTCAGTATTCAGCGTATACTCAAGCAGACTTTCTACTTGTTTTTTTAACGATTCTGAGTCAATATCAATCAGATATTCTCTCATCTCTACTGGCAGAAGATAAAGCGTATCTATCAAATCAGAAATAGAAAAATCTGAAGCAATCCAATGATTTAGTATCAAAGCTACTAAAAGATATTCATAAGTATTTTCATAGCTACCAAGAAAATCTGGTCTTGCAAAAGAGATTTTCTCCATTAATGGATCTCCTGCTAAATGCCATCAAAAGTGATCTTTTGCCTCAATCGGTAGCACCTTTTGTCCAGAAGAAAGCACAAGTGACTCTAGCTTAGGAGCGGTATTATGCACCCAATCAATGAATTTCTCATATTCTGAGCTATAGTCAATAACCCATAAAGGAATAACCTTCTTTATCAGTCTTTGACCTGTTATTTTAGAATAAGGCACTTGCTGAAGTTTCTCAGATTTTGAAGCGAGATTTCCTATGGTATCTAAAGTTTCAATAATATTTTCTGTAAAATCAAAGAGGGACTGCCCAGCAAATATTGCTACATTTTCCAGAAAATGCCCTGATTCATCTACAAAGTTCTCATCAATTGGAAGTTTATATTCCTGAGCCTTGATAAGATGAGCCGGACTCAATAGTGGATTGATTCTAAAAATTCAATTATCAGTTACCGTATCAATTGTCGATTCCCCAAAGATAGGTATCGATTTATTGATCATCGGAAGAATAATTTTTTTCCCAATATGCTTTTTGTATCTTTTGTCATTTGAATGAACAATCACTCCAACATCAGAAAAAAAGCTCATAATATCGTCCACGATAACTGTTAGCACCTCGTTTTTGGTCTCAACAAAACATTTAATTTCTAGTACTACTTGTGATTCAGTTCTCCACTCAATATCATCAGTATTTACAATACTTTGATTTGAAATATCTCGATAGACGAGCTGAGGAGTTTTCTTCAAGAGTTTTTTTTCTCAAAGAAGAGAAAATACTGAGTTTATCCCTTTTATATATTCTCTACCAAAAGTTAGCCCCTCAAGATTAGCATCAAAAAATAGTTTTTTAAGATATTGTTCTGTTTTCTTTTGATTTTTTTGTCCAAGGCGTTGGAGCCTCTCATATTGAGCAAAAAAGGGAAGCTTCTCCTTCCCCTTTAGAGCCACAGAAAAATCGAGATTATGCAGATTCTTGATAATCAATGGCTGATAATTTTTCCCTGTAAATTGGAGCAAATTTCTTGCCATCAGTTCTTGGTAATAGAAACTTTTTTGTTCTTCATCTGAGAACTTTGTTACTAATGGCAAAAAAATTGGATACATTCAGTCTTTTTTATTATTTTTTCCTAGCTGTGTGAGATGATTTGGCTGATATTTTTTGTTAAGTTTCATACTAGCATCAAGCTGATTAAAAGAGGGATTAGTAAGTTCTGTAGGTATACACCCTATAGATCAAGTAAAGCAAAGCTGTAGCTGCGAGAATCAATAACATATCCTCTAGAGGTCCTACCTGAACCTTTTTTGCATGTGTGAGCTCAACCTTTTCTCCATCAGTACAAATGGCCTCAACAGTATAATAAGCATAAATATCTTCTTCTACCGTTTTATCAAAGGGATACTCAAACCTTGGAATTTCAGTTTCTCAAAGAAAGGTCTTATCACTCATATCTGCAAAATCTGATCTATAGATACGGTACTTTTGAATATTCTCTCATGGTTTTCGCACCAAATAGTATTTATTTCAGATTTTCTCAGTTGTTACCTTAATATTTTTAATGATACAGGTAGGAAGTTTAGGTGCTGCTGGCATTTCTGGTTCGCTAACCGCTCCCGTCTGATCTTCTACCAAGAGAGAACCTGAAAGCGCCTCTTTTTTTGGTTCAGTTCCCGTAGCAACTGGCATTACAAACGAAATCACCTCAGAAGCAAGCCCCTCTGGAATATTGTCATTTGTTACGGCTAGGATCTGAAAAAAATACTCCTTTCCATAGGTAAATCCAGAGAGAATCGCTGAATCTCATGTTGTTAGAACCAGTCCTGAGAGTGCATCTGCTGCAATACCGTATTTAATTCCATATTTTTCACTTGTTCAACCGAGCGTTTCCCAGCTCAACTGCAAAGCTCCTGGGAAATCTGGATGAGTCATAATTTTTACCTCTCAAATCTTCAGATTATCTTTAACATTAAGTGTTAGAATTTGATCGTAGTCTTTATTGATACTTGGAGAAGAGAAGTTTGCAGATACAAGAATATCACCAGTCTGCATCAGACTAACCTCTTTCACGAAAAGTCAGCTTTTTTCCTTATCTAAAGGATATTCTTGTCCTCACGAGAATATCAGCTTTGCTGAACTAACATTATCATCAGTCATTACCTCAAATCTCACTTTATCTCAAAGCTTTAAATTCTGATTTGGCGTCGCAGAGATACCTTTGAAAAGGTCAGTACTCTGTGGCTCATAGGTAAAAATTACCTTATCTGAGAGTCCAACCACCTCACCAGCTACAGAAATTGCTTTTACTTGCACATAATTCGTTCAGACTTTAAGACCTGGGATACTATCAGTAAGCATTCCGTTTGCATCACTTGTTCATTCCTTTATCACAAGATCATTAAGAAGGATTTGCATACGCGCATTTGGAAGCTCTGGAGCGGATGCTAAGATATCTAAAACACTTTTATTGTTTTTAGTACCAGCAGCTGGCTCCATAATTGTAATCCCCTTTTGATCAGTTTTTGAAGCTCAATTTACAATAATTGTTGTTGATCCAGATACTGTATCATTTAGTATCGACATATTCACAGTAAAGTTTCCTGGTTTATTAAGTCTCAATCCCTTTGAAAATGTTTTTACTCCTTGATCAGATGCGGACATTTCAATAATTCCATCACTTGGCACAGTATAGTCCTTGAAATTTATCTCTTTCCCATCCGCAACTCCATTAATTTCTAGAAATCCTTGTCCTACATAGTTTTTCATAACTTGATTATTTTTAATTGCCTTGATAGTGATATCTACAGACTGATTTACAGCAAAAGTAGGTGGATTGACCTCAATCTGAAAAGAATCAGGATCGCCACTTGCAAAAACCTGAGCTGAGAATACCATTCCTCATAAAAGGAGCAAAAGACTTCTTTTCATTGCTATATTTGGGAGCTATTAAGGTAAAATATCATCATTAATGGGGATATTCAGATTTCAAATTGACAGAGGAGTCAGCACTTCTCCTGACCTTAGTGTTGCAGATCCAAGAAGAATATCTTTTTCCTCTTCTCCTGAGAATGGCAGTGAAAACCACTCTCTCTCAAGTGGAGCATTAGTGGCAACTACGAGATTAACACTAAGTTTTCAAGGCTCAGAGGCATCTATCTTTGCCGTTGATGGGTGTAATTGATCAAGCTGTAATTTGATAGACTCTGGATTATAAAAAATTTGAAAAGTCAGCATTTCTCCTTTTTTTGCAACTTCAGAACCAAAAAGCTCAAAAGTCTGATTTTGTGTTTTATATGCCACCCCTCGTCAATTTTTTTCAATAGCTTTAAGCTCTAGGACATCAAGCACACTTGCTGTAAGGCCAGATAAATCATGCGTCAGATAAAAGAGACCAAGAGCAAGAATTGGAGCTATCAAGAGGATAATCAGATTTTTAAACCCATTTTTTGCTTGCATACTTTCAAATTGTTAAGAAAAATAATCTCGCAACTGGCGAATATAGCAAAAAGTGTAGCAAAATACTTGTAAAAGTCAACCAAAAAATATTAGGAAGATTTTGTCACAAATGTCAAAATCATTCGTAGTATTAAGTGTAGAGAAAATACCACCTCAAGACTCAGAAATTTCTAGTGAAGGTTTATTTATTTTGAGAGTATTGAGGGACTAAAGATAATGGACAAATAGACAGGTTTTGGCTGTATTTATTATTTTTGGACACATTTTGACACAATGAAATTGCAGGAATATTTTAATCAGTTATCAGAAAATAGACTCAGAGACCATGAGAAATTTTCCCTCTACCAGAGAATATCTGAGCAGAGAGCTTTAGCAGAAAAATCTCTCAAGAGGACTCATATTTTTTTCAGTAAAAAACTTGTCTATAGTTGTATCACTCTGGTACTGATCATCGGTTTTTTTGGATCATATTTTTGGGACAATCCATACATCCAAAACTATAGAGCCTTTTTTATAGAAAGGAACCCTTTTTTTAACACTACAAATGCCGATCAGATTGCATCTATCCTTGAGGTAAATGGTGATTATATTATTGAAAAAGAAGGAAAACAGTTCAAGAACTCAAAACTTTTTGATGGAGATCTGATTACATTGAAGGAAAACGCTAAGATTATTTTTGACATTAATGAAAAAACCCAAATTGAGGTTCAGGGACCTGCTCAGTTTAGACTTTCACAAAAAACTGAATGAGGATATCTTTTGAAACTTATTAACTGAGATTTCTTAAAAATTGAAGCAAATGAGGAAAGTTCAGTTCTTGAGGTTGAGACTGATGAAATGACCATCCAGACACAACAACATCAAAAAACAACCTTTGAACTTTCAAAGGACAATAAAAAAACCCAGATTAGAAATACCTGAGCAACGCTTCTTGTTAAAGCTAAGACTCCGAACAAAGCAGATGCTCCTATCACTAAGCTTGAAAAATCAAAGGTATTAACTATGCAAGATAATGACATTAGTAAGATTGAGGACATTAAGGTACTTGGAAACTTACTAACTAAGGAAGAAAACATTACTCATACGAGCGTTCTCTCTACAGGTAATACTTTGCCTAATGTACAAGAGTTTATTAGTCAGGTTTCTGAACTCATTACTGGAAACTCAACAATTCCTGTGACACCAATATTAACTCAGGAAGAAGCGACCAAAATTAGTCAAGAACTTGAATACCAAACTGATCAGAAAAAAGTACCAACTGAAGCACAGCTCAGTCAGATCACTGCTGCATTAAATAAAGGTTTCTTACTCTCTGATATGAAAGCTCTCTATGAAGCCAAACTCTCAGGAGACAATGAAAAAGTTTCAAATGCGTATAGACTTATTGCTTCTAGGATTGGATCTATTGCTCAAGCATATGAAATCAAGACCACGGCATGAAGCGAACCAAACCAGCTTTTGAGTATGATTGATGAAGTAAAGAAAGGACTTGAGAATTATCATCTCCCTCCTGCAAAGATTGGACAATTGACAACACTCAAAAATTGGATTACCTTCTTTAACAACTTTGAAGACAAAGGAAGTTGGGATGCATTTAGCAAGCAATTACCTAAAGAACTTATGTTTAAATAAGGGGAAAATTAAAAGAAAAAGTCTGAATTAATTTCAGGCTTTTTTGATTTTCTACAAAGTTATTCTGTCAAAATCTCTATAGACAAAGATTTCAGCTTTTTTATTTAAGTAGTCAGAGCTTTTTTCTGAGTAGAAAATCGAGATCTCAAGCTGTAAATACTACGAGAATATCATCAGAGGTTGTCTTATCAAGAAATGTCATCACCTGATCAAAATTCTGTAGATACTCAGCATTATGCTCTTTTGCAAAATAATTTCCGAGCTCATCTACTGAACTAAAATGATGCTGTTGAAAAAGTGGTTCTTGAGCAAAGTCTTGAATATTCTCTCTCGCAGCATAAATTTGATAAATTGCTCTCTGATCAAACTGTGCCAAGGCTGGATAAAAATCATCCCATCCGACAAGTACTCTGTGCATCTGATGAGGTTGAAAAAGTGCGATAATCTTCTTTTCTAGATATTTTTGATGCAACATATTATAACCAACACTTAGAGATGATGCAATATGACCATAATCTGTATAGAGTTTTGCTCAAGTTGGGAGGGTAGTTAGAAACTCCATTCTTCTCCAGATTCCCTTAAACTCATACATAGCTTCTAAAATCTGCTCATCAGAGAGCCTAGGATCAATACTCTGCAAAACTCCAGCAACAAGTGAAGCATTTTGATTGGTATGTTCTCATCGAATATATTTTAGCTTTCGCTGTTTAACTGGTAGAATTTTAGTTTTAGGATTTGAGAGAATAGCTTTTTGTTCAAGATTTTTAAGGACAAAAACCTCATGAGAAGTTTTGTCTATCATTTGTAAATAAGCTGAGGTATAATCCTCTAAATCCTGATAATAATCCGTATGATCAAGCTCAATATTTGTGATAGCAAGTTTTTCTAGATCAAGATTGAGAAAATGTCTTTTGTATTCACAAGCTTCAAGGAAGAAATATCGCTGTTTGATAAGATGATAAGGAACCTGTCTTCCAGTAAAAATTGCGTCAAAAAGGAGCCTAAATTCAGATTTGTTTTCTTGATTGAGATAATAGCTTTTCGAGTCAAAATCTGGAATTAGGGCTCACACAATCCCTATTCCAAGCTGAGGAATCAGCTTTTTTGCAGTCGTGATAGCAAGCGCTGAAGAGCTTGACTTTCCATTAGTCCCAGAAAAACCAACCGTACGAAAATATTTACTCATCTCACCAAGAAACTGAAAATAGTTTCGGATTTTGAGAGGTTGCTGATTTGTTAATTTCAGCTGAAATGCTGACTGGACCTCTGGAGAGTTAACCACTGCCTCAGAATAAATGACAATATCATCTGGCTTTATTTGATACTGTCAATGTCCAATCAAGGTTTTAATACCATTCTTCTCAAGAGCTTGCGTGATCTGGCTCTCAAACCCATCAATCGCTAAGAGATTATCATATCAGAGTTCCTGCAGAATATAGGCAAGATTTGAAATTCCACTTCCTCCAGCCCCAACAAGTACTATTTTCATTTGCTTTTTACTATGAGATAAAAATCTGATTTTTTCTCTTTTTATTTTAGCCAAGCATATCAGATAAAATTTGTTTTTTTGGCTCTAAAATTGCTGTTTTAATATCTTTTTGCGTTATAGTTTTTTTAAAGTTTTTGAGTTTCAAAAGCTCAGCAAGTAACTTAGCTTTGAAGTCAGGGGAGTCTTGATCAAGCAATATCCCGTCTCTCTGCTCAACATATCGTTTTGCATTAGCAAATTGATCATGAGTTCGAGGGATAGGCACCATAATCAGCTTCAAATCAAAGAGATCCTGCTCAGCTAGCGATGTTGTCCCAGCTCTTGTTATTGCAATATCAGAGCGCATATAAAGTGCTCAAAGCTCCTTTTGCGAACAGAATTCCCTCACTTCTACATTAGAGAAAGTTTCAAAGTCAGACTTTAGCTGAGTATTTAATTTTCCTAGAATTACTGTGAAATGGAAGTTTTCTGATTCTAATGCTGGTAATAGCTCTAAAATAGCGGAATAAAGCGTCATCGCTCACTGCGATCATCCCATCAAGAGAATATTTGTTCGTGAGGATTTTTCTAGTCAATCCGTGTTAACTACCAGCTCATCAGACAACAGCTGTCAAACGACTTTTGCTCAAGGTAATACCTGAGAAAAACCTGTATATATGTGTTTTGCAAACTTTGAAGCAATACGATTTACTAGTCATGGGCGAGTATCCGACTCATGGACATAAATCGTTTTCCCTAAGAGTTTAGCGGTCAGGACAACAGGAAGCGCAACATAGCCCCCCTTACAAAAGACAATGTCTATATGATATCTCCTCAGATAGTAGATCGCTTGGAAAATTCAAATTAAAAATCTGAACATATCAAGGATATTTTTCATCAACGAGGATAGTGTCTTCTCTCTCCTTCGCTTTCCAGAAAAGAGAGGAATAAATGTCAGATTTTTTATTTTTTCTGAAAGCGAAGTTGCAACCTGCTTTTCTAGACTCTTCTCAGTACCAAATCGATAGTGATGATGGATCTTTGAGTGATATTTCTGCAATGATTCTGCATACTGGATCAGGCTCTGAATAGGGAAAACATGACCTCAGGTTCCCCCTCCAGCTCGTGCAATATTGATCTGAGCTCTATTTTTCTTTTCCATACAAAAAGTTATTGAGATAAGTATTTTAAGAGTAAAGTTTTAAAAGAGGAAAGCAAGAGAAAATCAGGCAAAAAGCTGACGAACATATGCATATTCACAGCATTCAAATATCTCTCCAATTATTCATTTAAGGGAATGATAAGAAAACTCTTATATTTTCATGTAACAAAAAAACATCTTTTGAGAAGATGTTTTAGTATATTTGCTATTTTGAGTACAAAGTATGGGAGGGGTGGGATTCGAACCCACGACCTTATCCTTAAGAGGGATCTGCTCTACCAACTAAGCTACACTCCCATATCTGAAACTCGCATTCCGATCAATATAGCGAGTGTTATTATATTAGTTTTCCTCAAAAATTCAAGTGAATTTCACTAAAAATTCCTAAGATCAAAAATCACTTGATTTCTCGCATCCAAACACTATACTCTTTGCTGGATATGAGAAAAATGGCGCCCTGACAGAGTGGTCTATTGTACAGGTCTGCAAAACCTCGGTTCATGGGTTCGAATCCCATGGGCGCCTAATAAATCTCTGTCTTGAGCTGAGCGAACAATCAGTTCTGTACACAACTTCTGATGAATTGTGTGGTAGTAGAAAGCTATATGAATCAGATCATATAGCTTTTTTATTTTGTCTAAAATCGGACTTTTTTATAATAGAAAAAACTCCCACGAAGTGAGAGTTTAATCTGAGTCATAAAGATGACTACTACAATGCCAATGAAGCAAAGTCTGCGATATTAGAAGCATCTACATTAGTATATGCAGTTGCATGTCCATTATCATCAGTAACAGTAAAGTTAACAGACTGTACAGCTGTTTTAGCAGTTGTAGATCTTGCAACTTCTGCATTATCCTTGCTAAGCTCAACTGTAGCGAAAGCTCCTGGAGTTCCAGATACTTTGTTGAATGTTACAGGACTTCCATTTGCAGTAGCATTAATAGCATCAAGTACTACCTTATGTTCATCTGTATTCTTAGTTACATTAAGATCAAGTCTTTCGTTTCCTGTGTTAGTATTCTTTTCCTTAACTGCAAGAATAGGGAAAGCCTTTGCTACATAATGTCCGTAAGAAATAGTTCCATTTCCTTTTGCTTCTGTTCCATTGTAAACAGTTACAGCAGTAAGTTCTTTTTTATTAGCATTAACTGCACTTTCAGAGAAGTTCATTGCAACCTTTACATTGTAGTTTTTAGCTGGCAATGTTACAAGGTTAGCAAACTTAACAAATACTCCAGTTGAAGAAGTAACTACTGAATCTACAGCAGGAACATTATCTCCGAATCTAACAACTACATCATCTACATCTCCAGCAGCAAAGTTAGTTCCAGCGATTGCAAGTCCATCAATATCAACTGTATCATTCTTTACATTATAGTTGAATGATGCAACTTCAGTTGAATGACCAGGCAATACGATTGAGTTCTTTGCACTTGAGTTTCCAACAACAGTTGTAGTAGCATGAGAAGAAACTTCTACATAAGCTGACTTAAGAACAGTTGTAGTTACAGTATTTCCTTCAAGAGTTCCCTTAGCCATTACGTCAAATCTATATTTATTAGTAGCAGCGATATCTGCATTATTAATAGCTCTGAGTTCAAACTTAAGAGACTTTCCTGGTTGGATAGTTGTAGTGATAGAATCAATAGTAGCAGATCCATCCTTATTGATAGCAACAGTACTAGATGTTGATCCATCAGCTAAGTGAAGAGATACATCAGCAAGCTTTGTATTAGCTGGGATTCCAGCAGTAGCGTCAACTCCAGTCAAAGCAATCTGACTGATTTCAAGAGTCTTATCTCCAGCATTTGTAATTTCTCCAGCAAAGATTACCTTTTCATCAGTATTTCCTTGTACGATCTTTACATTTTCTGCTGGTCCAGTCTTCTTGAATCCAAGTTTTTGAGCTTGAACATTTACCTTCGCGATTCTAACTGTTCCTACCATATGACTTGGTCTGAATGCAGTTTCATCACTATTAAGGTAAGCTCCCTTAACAAAACTTGAATTTGCAATATTCTCAATCTCAAATGCATGAAGATTTGCGATTGCAGAAGATGCGATTGATACATTAAGTTCAATATTGTGAGATCCCTTCTCTAGATAGATCTCTGAATCAAATTTAATTCCTCCTGTAGCGATTTCAGTAGCTTGATAAGTTCTTCCACCAATTACAAGAGAAGCTCTTCTAACTGCATTCAAATTAGAACCAGCCTTACCAGTAAGAACAAGTCCTCCTTCAAATTTAGTAGATTGATTAAGTTTAATTGTACCCTTAGCGATAGTTACATCTGAGTATCCCCAGTCTGCATTAACTACTGATGGGAAGTTTGCATCTCTAGTAAGAGTAATAGTTCCTCCCTTAATTGTAGTCTTCTTAAGGTCTACATTATTCCATCCCTTGATAGCAACTCTATATCCTACAGAGTTCTGTCCAAGTTCTTCAGCGATAACATCTTCTGCTCTTCTGATAACGAATGTATATCCATCACCATCAGCATTTTCAATGTTTGTAGGAGTAGCTACTACCTTATATACAGCAGATTTTCCTGAATCTAACTGATCGTTAACTGTAAGAGTTACATCTCTTCCGTTAACAAGGTAAGTAGTCTTCAATTCTTTACCATTTCTCAAAAGTTTGAAATCCTTCAAGTTATTGATATCAGCACCTTCTACCTTGAAAGTAATATTCTTAATAAGAACATTCTTTTCCATAGAAGCTGGAGAGTCATTTTGAAGTTTAAATTCTCCAAATGAGAAAGAAGAATCTTTTGAAATGTTATAACTTCTGTCAGCATTAGTCATAGACAAGAAGCTAAGACTTGTTACTGCATAGTTAGTAGTTCTATAAATACCAGTTGTATCAGGAGATACAGTAGTATTCATTGCAGAAGAAGTTACGTCAGACAATTTGAATGACAATTCAGATCCTGCTTGAACCTTATTCTTATCAAGAGAAATAACTAGATCAAGTTTTTCTCCCTTCTTAACAACATATCCTCCGTTGAAAACTAGGTTAGCCTTAGAATCTCCGAAGAAGCTAGATGAAGAAGTAATTCTTCTACCATCCTTTTCAATCCATACCTTTAATCCTTGATTTTGACTAAGACCAAGTCTAGTAACGTTCAAAGATTGAAGTTGAATATCTTGAGATGCGTTAATATTAAGTTCAGCAACCTTGATTACTCCATCATTAGGGATAGAAGTAGTTCCATTAGTTGAGTTCAAAGCGATAGAAAGATCTCCAGCTCTTACTCCACTAAATTGATTATTGTCACCAGTAGTAACAGTCTTCTTACATTCAGCTGGACAAGAAGTTGCTCCCATTGTACAAGCCAATACTGTTACAGGATCATTACATTTAGCTCCTTTCTCTACGTCAGTAGTTCTCTGAAGCATCAACATTACATATCCTCTAATCTCCATTTGACTAGGATTTTCGATCTTTGTCATAATACCCTTGTCTTTTAGAGCTTGAAGGTGATTTGCGTAGTATGGAGTAGCTCCATCATACTTTGTTCCCCAGATTGCTCTAGAAAGAGTAGTACCAAATTCACCTCTTGTTACTTTATCATTTGGTCTGAATGAAGTAATTCCTTGCCCCATCAATCCCATTTGACAAGCTTTCTTTACATAAGCAGCCAAGTCTCCTTCAGCTGTTTGAGCATCAGCAAATGAGCAAACTTTTGTTTCATCTGCCTTTGTTCCAAGTTCTTTTTCAGCCCAGTTAGAAATCATTTTTGCCAACTGACCTCTTGTAAGTTCTCCATACATATTAGCGTTGTCAATAGAAGACATTGTAGTGATCCCCTTTGAGTAAGCGTAATTGTATGCTCCTTGCAACTCATCACTGTATGAAGCAGCACCAAGTACTGATACAGGAAGAGAGCTTGCTACTATCAACATACCAGCTGTAGCAGCGAACATTTTTTTAACGTTCATTCTCTGTGTAAATTAAATATAAAAAGCTTTTTCGATGAGCATTTACAAAGCCCATCTTAGAATGTAGTATCTTTCAAATTCTCTACTTAAAGTAGTCATACTCCTTGTCCAAGAGTAATCATCTTCTCTCTATACTGGCATACACCAAAATAAAAAAACTCTGATTTCTCTTTTTCTCGTTTCTTCTTACCCTAAGGTTTGAATTCTCAAGATAGATTTTAAGCTGTTTTCTATGTCTCCACATAGACAACTTGTGCTTGAGTGTAGGAATATCAAGTCTGAAATCAAGACATTTTTTACCATTCTGACAAGTTGTGTCATTTCTAGTAAGAATGTTCTTGATATCTAGGTCTCTCTATTTCTACTAGCTACATTCTTGCATTGTGGTTTACGATGAAGTTTTTTTTATGTGACATTTTTTTTCTCTTTTTCATGTTTGTTTGTCCTAAAAATCTTACTTTCTCAAGTCCATATGCCTATTTTATCAATTATATGAAATCAAAAAATCTGAATTTAAAGACCACCATTTTCTGATTTTTGTGATATAATATATCTTTATAAGTCCCTATGTATATACATATATAAAGGTAGAGCGATTTATTCTTTAGGAAGGAATAAAAAATTAGTCCTCAATATTATTATAAATATAATAAAGTACTTAAAATTGCTAACAACTCTGGAGAGTCATGGAGAGATCATAATATTTATTTCACACACTCGTGATGACCAAGAGCTATAACAAACAGCAATGAAGCAATCTAGGTATTTACCAAAACTACTAAACTATAGCCAGATTTCATGACTTGCTATTGTTTATCTATCGATGACAAGACCTCTTAAGTCTCCGCTAGAGGAGCTATCAAATAAATCACACCTAAGGAGCTTCTAGTAATAAACTATATCGTCATTATCAGCAGTAACGAAACAATATCTATAAAACACCAACTTTATAAACCAACTATTTATCATTTTTTTCTAGATTACAACTAAAATGAGAAGTCATTATCATTCTTTTCAAGATAGTAAATCCGAGGAATCCTGTTATTGTCAGCAATAACAATATTAGTAATAACTACCACCATAATGAATATACCCTATCCTCATAGAGAGGGGAGTAATGAATAAGACAGTAAGATAACTACAACAACAAAAAAAGAAAAAAAATCTGAATATTCCATCAGATTTCTTTCTAATCAATAGTACTGAAAAGAGATAAAGTAGTGAACAAAGTGTATAATTTTTGAATGTTTTAGAATGGTGGTCTATCCCCACCTTCCGGTAGGGATGCCTTGTTACGACTTAACCCCAGTCACTGATTCCCTCCTTAACCCATATAATGAGTCTTCAAAGAGCCTCAGCTCCCATGGTTTGACGGGCGGTGAGTGCAAGGAACAGGGACGTATTCACGGCAGCATGGCTGATCTGCCATTACTAGCAATTCCAACTTCATGTAGTCGAGTTCCAGACTACAATCCGAACTAGGGGTAGTTTTAAAGATTTGCTCCACCTCGCGGCATCGCTTCTCGCTGTACCTACCCATTGTATTATCTATGAGGCCCTAGGTGTAAGGGGCATGAGGATCTGACGTCATCCTCTCCTTCCTCTCGGTTACCCGAGCAGTCTGTTTAGACATACTAACTAAACACGAGGGTTGCGCTCGTTTCCAGACTTAACTAGACACCTTGCGGCACGAGCTGACGACGACCATGCACCACCTGTGTAAAGCTCCGTATTGCTACGGATATGCGACTTTCACCGCAGACACAATACATGTCAATCCTAGGTAAGATTCTTGGCTTATTATCCAATTAATCTAGATAATCCACTGCTTGTGTGTTCCCCCGCCTATCCCTTTGAGTTTCATTCTTGCGAATATACTACCCAGGCGGCTTGCTTAACTCGTTAGATTACGACACTCCTACCAATAAATTGATAAAAACATCTAGCAAGCATAATTTACGGTTTGGACTACCAGGGTATCTAATCCTGTTTGCTCCCCAAACTGTCGTCCCTCATCGTCAAGTATTCTATAGTTAGCTGCTTTCGCTTTCGGCGTTCCTTCCGATATCAACGCATTTCACCGCTCCACCGGAAATTCCACTAACCCCTAGATACTTCCAGAATTGCAGTATCCATTCCCTTTCTACGATTGAGTCGTAGGATTTGAAAACAGACTTACAATTCAGACTACGGACACTTTACGCCCAGTAAATCCGGATAACGCTTGAGACCTACGTATTACCGCGGCTGCTGGCACGTAGTTAGCCGTCTCTTATTCTTGACATACCGTCATTCGTCTTCTGCCAAAAAAGAAGTTTACACACCGTAATGCTTCATCCTTCACGCGAAATTGCTGCATCAGACTTTCGTCCATTGTGCAAGATTCCCCACTGCTGCCTCCCGTAGGAGTATGGGCCGTATCTCAGTCCCATCGCGACCGGACATCATCTCAGACCGGTTACCCGTCATAGGCTTGGTAGGCCATTACCCCACCAACTACCTGATAGGACGCACCCCCCTCCCGAAGCGATAAATCTTTCCTCACATTGGAATTTCACCATCGTGAGCATATTGGGAATTAGCTACATCTCTGCAGTTATACCCATCTTCGGGGCAGGTTAAGCACGCGTTACTCGCTCGTTTGCCACTAATCTTACTCCGTATTACTACGAGGCAAGATCCGTTCGACTTGCATGTGTTAGGCATTTCGCTAGCGTTCATCCTGAGCCAGGGTCAAACTCTTCAAAAAGTTTCACACTTTATCTCTTTTTAGTACTATTAAAGATCACTTGTTCAATAGAGATCCATCTCTATTAATGGTAGCACTAACCTACTTTCCCAGCCCTGATAGAACCAGTATCATCGACCAGTATATGCTTAACTTCTGTATTCGGAATGGGAACAGGTGTTTCCATATACCGCATCAGCACCACCGTTATTAGAAATGACGAGTCAGACTATAGCGATCTACTTTGTAAATGCAATAGAATTCTGACTTTTTTTCTCTTTGTATCCTTACAATACCATAATATATTACCTATTTCTTAGAAAAAAGATAAACCCGCTCGACCAATTAGTACATCTCTGCTTAACCCCTTACAGGGCTTACACATAATGCCTATCAACCTAGTAGTCTACTAGAGATCTTAACTTCATAAAGAAGAGGGATATCTAATCTTGAGACAAGTTTCCCACTTAGATGCTTTCAGCGGTTACCTTTTCCGAGCTTAACTATCCAGCCGTGCTCCTAGGTGGAACAACTGGTACTATCAGAGGCTCGTCCAACCCGGTCCTCTCGTACTAGGGTCAGCATCTCTCAAATATCCTACGGTCACAGTAGATAGGGACCGAACTGTCTCACGACGTTCTGAACCCAACTCGCGTCCCGCTTTAATGGGTGAACAACCCAACCCTTGGGACCTTCTACAGCCCCAGGATGCGACGAGTCGACATCGAGGTGCCAAACGGAATCGTCGCTGTGAACGCTTAGATTCCATTAGCCTGTTATCCCCGGAGTAACTTTTATCCGTTGAGCGGATCCCCTTCCACTCGGAAGATCCGGATCACTTTCGCCTACTTTCGTATCTGTTCGACCTGTCAGTCTCACAGTCAAGCTTGCTTATGCGAATACACATTCACCACGGTTTCCATCCGTAGTAAGCAAACCTTTGCACGCCTCCGCTACTTTTTAGGAGGCACCCGCCCCAGGTAAACTGTCCAACTGAAACTGTCTCCCAACCTAGGGATTAGAATTGCTACATATTTTGGGTGGTATCTCACTATTGGCTCCGCCCCAACCGAAGTCGAAACATCAAAGCCTCCCACCTATACTGAGCAAAACATGCTACAATCCAATATCAATCTACAGTAAAGCTTCACAGGGTCTTTCCGTCTAACTGTGACTACCCGGCATTTTTACCGGGAATGTAATTTCACCGAGTCTAAGGGTAAGACAGCATGGGGATGATTATGCCATTCATGCGCGTCAGAACTTACCTGACAAGGAATTTCGCTACCTTAGGACCGTCATAGTTACGGCCGTCATTCACCAGTGCTTAACCCTCGAGCTTGCACAAGAGAGCATAACATTCTGGCATTGGACAGGCATCACCCGCTATACATCCTCTTACGAGTTAGCAGCGAGCTGTGTTTTTGATAAACAGTTCCCCCCATCTCTTTCGCTGCGATCCCGATCGCTCGGGACAGGACTTATTTCGAAAGTACGTCCGCTAATTTGCCAAGTTCCTTACCCATTAGTTATCTCGATTATCTTAGTATTCTCTACCACCCCACAAGTGTCTGATCTGGGTACGGGTTACATATAGATTAAGTTTAGAGGTTTTTCTCGGCACCAAAACGATGAGAATTTCCAATTCCGAGGAATTGAATCCCGATCAAACTCAGTATCAATAGCTGTGGATTTTCCTGCAACTACCTTTATAGCTAACGCTATAAAAACCTTGTTCTTTCGACTTAAATCCTTAATAAGCTCTCACAAATCTCAATGCGTCACCCCATCACTCTATATATAAGTACTGGAATATTAACCAGTTATCCATCGACTCTCCACTTCTGGATAAGCCTTAGGTCCCGACTAACCCTACGACGATGAACGTTGCGTAGGAATCCTTAGGGTTTCGATATATTGAATTTTCATCAATAAGCGTTACTCATGTCAGCATTTTTACTTCTTACTAGTCGACCACACCTCACGATGTAGCTTCATCCTGTAAGAACACTCTCCTACCACACAGTGTATTACTACACTGGTCTTCGATTTCGGTATAATGCTTAGCCCCGTTACATCTTCAGCGCATCTTCACTAGTCCAGTGAGCTGTTACGCTTTCTTTAAAGGATTGCTGCTTCTAGGCAAACCTCCTGGATGTATAAGTAAAGACACCTCTTTTTCCACTTAGCATTACTTTAGGGACCTTAATCAGAAGTCTGGACTGTTATCCTTTTGACTACGAAACTTGCTCCCGCAGTCCCACTCTGTATTATTCCTTGAAGCATTCGAAGTTTAGTAAGGTTTGGTAAGATCTCTCGATCCCCCTAGCCTTTCCAGAGCTCTACCTCTTCAAGACCTTAAAATACAGGCTGCACCTAAATGCATTTCGGAGAGAACCAGCTATCACGGTATTCGATGAGCTTTTCACTCCTAAACACAGGTCATCGGAAGGTTTTGCAGCACCAACCCGTTCGGTCCTCCAGCATAGTTTCCTATGCCTTCAACCTGCCCATGTCTAGCTCATACCGCTTCGGGTCTATTAATAATAACTATCGCCCTATTCAGACTCGCTTTCGCTACGGCTCCAGCTATAACTGCCTTAACCTTGCTACTACTAATAACTCGCTGACCCATTCGTCAATAGGTACGTGGTCACCCGTAGGCTCCCACTCAATTGTAAGCAATAAATTTCAGGTTCTATTTCACTCCCCTACCTGGGGTTCTTTTCACCGTTCCCTCACGGTACTCTGCGCTATCGGTGTAAAAAAGTATTTAGCCTTACCCAGTGGTCTGGGCAGATTCATGCCAGATTTCTCGTGTCTGACATTACTCAGGTATTGTTTAATGTGGTGTCATATTTTTAGATACGGGACTTTAACCCTCTATGGTATATCATCCAAATATTTCTCCTAATATAACATCTCTCCATTTGAAGATTTCTAGCTCTTCACAAACAACCCTACAACCCTCTCATTAGCAACGCCTAGAAGCTTACACTAATGGAGTTTGGGCTCTTCCCTGTTCGCTCGTCACTACTAAGGGAATCTCATTACGATTTCTTTTCCTTCGGTTACTGAGATATTTCACTTCACCGAGTATTGTCAACTTTGTATTCTCCTATAGAGAATAGGTTACCCCATTCGGAAATTCTTGATTCCAAGCGATTGTTGGCATCTCATCAAGACTTATCGCAGCCAGCTACGTCCTTCTTCCTCTTTTTTACCCAAGGCATCCGTTTATTGCTTTTAAATAGATTTATCTACTAAGAAATAGTGTAATATATTATGCTATTGTTAAGGATCACATCACAATCACTCACACTGTATCACTTCAAATCTTTTGCTTCTTGATTGCGTGTATCATAATACAAATCTCCCCCCTAAATGCAAGAGTTTTTTTCATTTTTTTTAAGTAAGGTTAAAATTGGTATTTTTCTCCTTTTTGGGTCATATCAAAAAATTAATTCTCAGAAAAATCAAAAAAATGAGAGAAAAATCAGATTTCTTGTCTTTTTTGCTTTTTTAGACTTTTACTACAATAATTACCTATAATTTCTCATGATTTAAGATGTTTTATTATTGTAAGATAAAATACTATCTTTTTTTGATTAATGAAAGAATTTGATTTTTTTTGAAGTATTCCTATAATAGGAGACGAAGAATCCAAAACGAAAAAACTTTTAAGATTTTTGTAAGTAAATGGAGAGAATTTTATTGGAGATACTATGATTTTATCTATTTTCTATTACGGTTATCACCTTTTGTATACGAGGGCTCGATAAATATAAGGCTAAAAAGGGGAAATGGAGAATCAGCGAAAAAACACTTCTTATACTAAGTCTCCTATGAGGATGGATAGGAGCAATCGGGGCAATTGGTTTTTTTAGACATAAAACAATAAAATCAGCTTTTTTGTGGAAGTTTTACCTTATTGGATTTGTTTGGATTATCTGAATACTAGCACTTATTTATTTTGTAAGTTGATAAGAGAGGATGCAACTTGTTATTACTTGTAACGGAGACCATATCAATACCCACTATGCTACTCTAGGGAAATGTAATGATAGACTCTCTGAAAAATGAATCTTAGAGTCACTTAGATTAGCAAAAGCCCTAAAAGAAGAGGAGTTTGACTTTATTTTTTGCAGTGATTTTTGATATAGAAGGACGACTGCAGATCTTATCGTACAGGAATTAGTACATCAGCATTTTCAGATTATCGTAGATCCAAATCTCAGAGAAAAAGATGCGGATATTTGCAATAATCTTACCAAGGAAAACCTTCTCAAACAAGAAAAAACCATTGAATCCAACAATACTGAAATCCTCAATCGTCTTTTTATTAAGCAGGATAGTATTGGAGGACTTCAAAATACAAGTGAAAGTCAAAATCAGGTTTTATCTCGTGTTCAACTATTTCTCCACGATCTGACTCATCAATATCCATCTACAGCAAAAGTATTAGTAGTGGGTAGCCCGATTATAAATTCATATCTGATTACACTCTTATTGTGAAAAGAAGATTCAATGTGTGCAGTCACGACACCATGTTCAATTAGTAGATTTCAGCGCCTCAATGAAAGATGGATTCAAGAGTCTTTTAATGAAAGACAGCATTTATATGGTCCTAATAGTTTTTAGCTGATGCATTTTGTATTTAAGGAACAGATTGAAGATTTTATTGTTGAGGAGGCTTTAGAAGAAGTTCCGTGTGGACATGGCGAGAGCTACTATATTTTTTTTGAAAAGAGAGGAATCAATACTATGGAGGTCGTTGAACACCTCATACAGAACCTTCCACTTAAGAGAGAAGATATCGGTATTGCAGGGCTCAAAGATAAAGCTGGGGTCACTAGACAGCGGCTTAGTATCTATAAAAAGAAAATCAAGCAATGCTGAGGCATTGATCAGATTTCTCATTTTCTCAAACAAAGAGTAAGACTTCTCAGCTCAAGCTGGCACACAGAACCTCTTGCTGTCGGAAAGAATAAGGGGAACCTTTTTGAAATTAGGCTGAGAAAGAGGAGCGCATTAAATAATAAACAAATACAAGCCCTCGAAGAAAAGATCGAAGAGGTAAAAAGATCTGGATTCCCCAATGCTTTTTGAGTGCAAAGATTTTGAAAAGGAAACAAGAACTATAAAAAAGTTGAACCACTCTTTATTGAAGGAGTGAGAGGGAAACTCAGCTATGAAGTAAGATTTAAACTCCAAGCATTTGGAAGCTTATGGTTTAATGAACTCTTACTCCAAAGATTTAATAATGGGAAAAAGATTTTAGAATGAGATATTATGGTGAATCAGTACAATGCCTTTGGCACAAAAGTTGCTGTATACCAATCCGGCAAACTCCATCATTTTGACTATTGGAGATGCAAGCAAGAACAAGAAAAATCAGATTTTTTTGAACCTGATCATTTCAGTTTTGTGAGTGACTATGAGGAAGGGAAGTGGTTTTCTACCGGATGTGTCCTAGGAGATAACCAACTCTTAGCACCAAGTGGAAGTGAGGCAAGAAAGTGGGACGAAGAACTGATCAAACAGAGCAAATTTCTCCCTCATGGGGTAGAGGTCTCTAGATTTTATAAGCTCTATGGCTTTAGAAGACCACTTCGAGTAGTTCCTCAATCGTTAGAGTGGAAATGGGATAGCTGAGATCTCTTACTCAAGTTTGGACTACCAACGGGAGCATATGCTAGTAGTTTACTTAGTTATCTCCTCGCTGAGATCGATCCAATGGGCTGTGTAAGTAATAGTCTAATCATTCCGAGGATAAAAAAAGATGAAAACTAAATACTCTATAATAAAAAAGAATCTGAAATCAGATTTCTTTTTTGATTTTTTGGAAATTAAGATAAACTAATAGATAGAAAAAACCGACTCTCAAGAATGAAAGTCAGCTTTTTAATTATTTTAGCGAATGTAATTATTTAGTTTTAGAAGCCCCTGTAGTTGTAGCTCCTGTAGCAAGAGACACTTCTTCAAGACCGATGATTTCTTCCTCATCTCCTGAGAAATCAGCATCACTACTCTCTAAACCTGGAACTAATCCTCCAAGAATACTTGCAGCATCAACAGTTTCAGTTGGAGCAGTAAATGTATGAGCATCTATTAGATTTACCTTATATTCTCACTGAACCTTTGCAGTCACATCTTGATAAGTAACAGAGAAGTCTGGCTTAATAGAGAATCCCTTCTCAGAAAGAGCAAGAGCTAAAGATCCTTCAATTTTTACTACTTTTGAGTTCGCTGTTCCATCAGAAACAAGTACTGTAAAGTCGTATTTTGTCTTATTAACTTCTTTTACAGTGTAATCTATTAGAATAGTTTCAGATTTACTTTGCTCACTAGCTGGAGTAACTGTGATCTTTCCTTTTGAGCTATCAGCAGTAACTGATTGTTGAATATTGATCTTTCAACCATCAAAGCTAATATCAGTATTTTTTGCAACCCATTTTACATTATCTGCTGCATAGATCACAAAATATGCATCAGTATTTTCAATTTTTAGATTTACAAGAGTTTTTTCAATCTGAGCATTTAATTCTTGTTCATGCAGTTTGAATTCCTCAGCCTGTTCTCCTGTTAGAGCAGAAGCAGCATTCTTAATACTGAACTCCATCACTTTTTTGATCTGCTGTTTTAGAACATCCTGATCAAGATCAACTTTCCAAGCTGGTTGCCCTTCGTAGGTTGTTGAAGTTGGATTTTTATAAAGATCATTTGTTATAAACTCCTTTGGATCAAATTTTTGAGCGCCAGATTTTCGAGAAGTTTCTAGGAGTGTAGCGAATTCTTGATTATCAAGTTTAATCCACTTTCCTTTGAATCCTTCAACCATTCCTTTTAAGAAAGCAATCTCCTGTTGATTCTTTTCATCTGCAGTTATATCTAGATTTGAGAGCTTAAGATAAAGTTTCGCATCTTGAATCAAAACATTTAATCCAAGCTTAGCTGCAATCTTTCCTGCAATACCCGCAGACTTATCAGAAATATTTGCATCTGCATTAAGTTCCAAAGACGCCTCAGCTTCTTTTGTCTTTGGATTTGTAAAAGATTCACTATCTACTACGATCTTTCCCTCACCTTGCTTAGCAACATTTAGACTAATAGTCCCCTTTGTAGAAGTCTGAGAAAGCTCATCAGAAGTCATCAAAGAAACAAGATTAGAAATAGACTCATTTTGCTTATTGTAGACTGCTAATGTCTCCTCAAAGCTAAGCTCTGGAGCTTTATTTCCGCAGGCAGCAGCCACGAGCGTTAAGAGACCAGCTCCAGCAAGATACAATCATTGTTTAATTTTCATCTTATTTAATCATAAGAATTAAAAGGTTCTATTCAGATTTTCTAAATAGTGTTGCAAAGAACTATAGGTATTTGGAAGCATTTGTAAAGACTTTTTTTCTTTAAGGGGGAATAGAGAGAAAGAAATCTGAATTTTTTCATTTGAAAATAAGCGATTTTTTATCTCCAATGATCAAATTTTTTGCTCTTTTTTCTCAGAAAGATCAAGTGTATAATCAAATTGATTAAGCTTTCCTGTGATTTTAACCAGCTGCGGAAAATTCAGAAGGCTCAATCAAAAGATATGATGATCTCATTGCAAAGTAAATGAATAGAGTTTATCAGATCAGACAGATGATTCATATCAGCTTGTAACAAGTACTCATCACGAAAACTGTGGTAATTCCTGCAATATCGTTACGACACCTGATAGATCATTATTACCGAGTGCATTAAGAAGTTTTATCAATAGCTGTATATTTTCAGAGGGAAGATTAATCTCCTTACGGGAAATTTCCCACACTTTCCCAATTAAATCAGATGAAATCTTCGTATAAAAGCTATTTGCAATATTACCAGTTCATCAAAAAATTTCTAGCGCTGAGGGATAAATATATACACTATCCTTTCCCAAAGAGACTTGGCTAACAGTAGAGAAAGAAAGATCTGATCAGAGTTTATCTGTTTTTTGCTGAAGATTTATTGATATATTTCAATCAAGATCATCTGAATCTCTAGCAAACTCTCAGCTTAGATATCAAACAAAAGAGCTATGAGCAGTAGAACTATTTATCTCCAGCTGCACACTAATAGCATCCGATTTTTTGAAACTAAAAAAATCTGAGAGATGATACTCTGAAGTAGTTTTTAAACATGTTCTCCAGAGCAAAAAACAACAGAAAATTAGAAAGATAACTCATAGAAATCAGATTTTTTTCATCCTTTATATACAATAAAACTCCTATTAAATATATAAATCTGATAATGTAAATAAAGAGGTTTTTCTTTGTGGCGATTTTTTTGACAAATCTAGAGTTATGAGTATACTTTAGGGTGAAGATTTTAGCTTCTGATTGATTATATGAATACTGTTAGAATTGATATTGACTCTATACTTTCAACTATCTCATCGAATCCATGAGTGTCTGATATTCATCTGACCTGTCATGGAAGAAGCTCGTATAGATTCAATGGAGATATCATCAAAGATGAAGCACTTCCCCTCCTAGATATGGAGATGATGGAAGTCATTTTGAAGCAACTGTTTCAAAATAATACTCAGAGTTTTGATAAATTTATCTGTGATAGGGAGAGTGATTTTGCCTATGAAGGGAAAGATGGTACAACCTATAGAGTGAATGCTTTTTTTGAAACCGGGAAGATCTGAATTGTGATGAGAAAGATCAATAATACTGTTAAGAGACTTGAGGAGATGATGTTTTCTAATCAGGCAGATACACTAAAATCGAGTATCTTAACTGCAAAAAAATGACTCTTCCTCGTTACTTGACCAACAGGAAGTGGAAAATCAACTTCAATTGTTTCAATGCTGGAATATATCAACTCAATTAGAAATGAAAATATTATAACTATTGAAGATCCTATTGAATTCGTATTTAAACAAAATAAGTGCATTATCTCTCAAAGAGAAATTGGACATGATAGCCGATCTTTTAAGAATGCCCCCAAAGGACTAATGAGACAAGATCCTGATATCGTATTTGTCTGAGAGATTCGTGACACCGAAACTGCAGAAACAGTACTTAGTGTGGCAGAAAGTTGACATTTAGTTTTTAGTACTTTGCATACCAGTTCTGCTGGCGATACTTTGACTAGGTTCCTCTCATTTTTCCCAGCAAATATGCAAGAAAATGTAGCAATTAGACTAGCAAATATTCTCCTCTGAGTACAATCTCAAATGCTGGTAAAAATGGCAAATGCTGATTCAAGAATCTGAGTTTTTGAACTCTTACTCAATACTATTGCAGTCAAGAATCATCTTAAGAAGTGAGATATTAGTCAAGTAGAAGCGTTAATTGAATCCTCAAGTTCTCTTGGAATGATATCTATCTCACAGTATGCGAAAAAACTCGTAGACAAAGGACTTGTTCATATGAAAGAAGTTGAGTTAGTTCTCAAAGCTCAACCATCTCAGTCTTAATGCTTTTATTTACTAGCACTAATAGAATGCAAGAAAGTTATTGATGAGGAGGTAGAGTAAAAAGACTTTCCCCTTCTCAAATAAGGAAAATGAAAGAAAATATGAGGAAAGTGCCAGAAATTCAAAAGAAATCTGAGCTTTATCATCGCAATGAGGAAGTGGCAGCTGAAGATATTCTAGCAACCCAGCTTGATTCAACTCTCGAGAAAAAAGAAATAAATAAACCTCATCTTGAGTCTCCCACTGAGAAAAAGAAAACTCGATGGGGAAAAATAAAATCTGCTTTATTTTGATAAATTAGCATCTACAATGACAACTGTATCACTTATTGAACAACTATTACCTCAAAACCTCTGGCAAGTAGCTAAGAATTTTGATATTGCTGATGAAGTTTTGAGTCAAGATCCTGTACTCATCCAACTCATTTTGGAGTCAAAGTCACTCGCTGGCGTAGATGAAAAACAGAATTGGTTTAATCTTCTTCAGATGATGAATGATGAACAGGTAGCAAAATTAAAAGATATTCTCACTAGAGAGAAACAAAAGCTTGAAGAAATTAATCAAAAATATGCTCAAAAACAAGCTGAGATTAATCAAAAATATCAACAAGCTTTTAACGCTGAAGCTTATTACAGAGCTCAAGCAGAACTCGGAGCTAAGGAAAATCAAAGTAGAGAGAAAGAATTGGAAGAAGCTGATAGTTTACTTGCTCAAATCTAAAAAATGAAAAAACTGAAATTTTTACTACTTTCATGAATACTTCTCTGAGGAAGTTGACTGCTAACACTAAATTCTTCTTTTGCTACTGAGGGGAGTAACGCTCATGACCTGTTAGAACAAGCCTTTAATCCTGCTATCCAAGCAAATAGCGTAATTGGAGGAGGAGACATCGGTACAACGAAAGATCAAGTAGGAAGTTATGTATTAAGAGAAGGGAATGAAATTAGTCTGAGCCTAGATAAATGACTTGAAAAGAAAAGAAGACCATCTCTTCTAGTTCAGTTTTCTAAATTTTTATTGAGGCTAACGATTATTCTTTCTATTACAATGGTTATTTATAATGGAGTAATGTATGTCGTTAAGGCATCAAAAGGAGAAAACCCAAAAGATATCTATTCAAATATTCTGTATATTGTGTTTGGAATTCTTCTAGGGCTTTCAAGTGTAATCATTATCAGACTTGTTAGCTCTATTTGACAGACAACACTGACTGGTATTTCCTAGTTTTATTTTAGTTCAGCAAATAATGAAAAAGCTTTTTTCTTGGAGCCTACTGTTTGGGATTGCTTTACTCCCTTTTTTTGGGGGAATCACTGAGGCATCGAGTAATCAATGACTACTTAGAGTAAGTGTACCTTGGGATCAATGAACAAAACAAGATGATGTGAATATCAAGACCGCTTGAAAAACCTCAAATGCTGTAGTTGGGAATGAAGAGACTCTTTATTCTACACTAAATCTTATCAATGATTACTTATGGTGGTCTTTCTGAGCGATTGCTATGGGCCTTACAATTTATGCTGGCTATGAGGTTATCACTTGAGATGGGGACAAAAAAGCTATGAAAAAAGCCCAGTGGACACTAATTGGTGTAGCTGTTGGACTCTGTATTGCAATGCTCTCAAGTGCAATCATCAAGATTGTTGTCAATATTATATAACGATCTCATTATAATATTCTGATCAAAAAAACTAATTCTCAAAATTCTGAATTAGTTTTTTTTTTATTTTTACTATTTTTATCTTCTGATATGGCTAATTCTCTCTTAAACGATTGCTGTCGATCTGTCCATGGTATACTTTCCTATTACTTGAGCATAGCTTTCTCATGTCTTGTCTTTTTTATCAAAGATCCTATAACTTCTACCGTGCTTTGTTGCATTATATTCAGCGATAATGGTTTGATAATCATTAATGTTTCAGTTTTTCTTTAGTATGCTATTTTTGATACGTTCAGCAAATCAATTTCCCGCGTTATAAATTCTTCCCATCGCTAAAATAGCTCTTGGGGCAGTAATACCTCGGCTCTTAATCTGATGCACATACACTAAAACATCATCTCTCACTTGCTGTTTCATTTCGTCTTGAAATTCAAGATATTTCATCAATTCTTTAAATTGATCTACATGTTTATCTTGCCAAGCTACATCTCATGCATGCGCTAGATTATCAAAAAGAGGATCAGTCATAATACTTTCAAATAGTTTTGGATTTCTTGCTTTAAGTCTTTTAAGAAGATTTCCAGCTCTTACTTTATGCCATTGCATAAGTCCGATCGATACTCCATCAATGTCTTTTTTATTTACAGCTCAGTAATTTTCCCTAGCTTCTCATTCGATAATCAAACCTGCTAATGTATCAACAAGAGTTTTGTCTACGGATTCTCACGACTCAGAAATCTTGTTGGTATTTTTTCATTGATTAGTGTCAGAGTTTTCTTCTTTTTCTGAGTGTCAATTATTTTCCTGCTGAGTTTCTAGTTTTTTATAAAAGGTTTCTGGGAGAATAGCCTCAGCCTTCATCCCATCAATAATATTGTCTTTTTGGATTACGAGACCAGAAAAAAGACAAAATGCTAAACTATCAGCATCGCTAGCCTGCTTTAAGAAAGCTGGATTATTTCAAAAACTTGTCAACATTACTGTCATGTAAGCATCAAGAAATAGCTCTTTATTTGTGGAATCAGAAAATAATTCTGGTTTTATTTTGTAATTTATTTCTCCAGTTGCTGTTTTTGTTTCAACTAAAAAATCTTTTCCATCAAAATGATCAGTTTTTATTGCGAGAAGAGTATAAGGATTTATTTGCCCTGCACCATCTCAAGACAGAAACCTCTTATCCATAATCTCCTGAATTTTTGATAGATCAAGATTAAATTTAGCAATCTGATCTTCTGGAAGCTTTTCAATTCAGTAGTTTTTGACTAAGTTTTTTGCAGTATTTTCATCAGTTTTCTTATTATTAACATATTCTTCGTAGGATTCAGAAATGAGTTTTCTCCTTGGAGCAGTCATCTCTTTGTCAATTTTTCTCTTTTTCCATGATCTTTCTAGCCCAGTAATTCCACCTGAAAATCCTAATAAACTCAACACAAAATTTAAAATTCCAGTCAAAAATTTAGAAGATTTAACAGCTTCAAACATATCAAATCAAAAAGTATTTTTAAGTGTTGCATCAACTCAATTATACTTGTCTAAACTGTCAAGTAAGCTATTAGATAATGCATTAGTTTGCTCAAAAAAAGTATCAGATTTTTTCAAAACTCAGAGCAGCTTTTTTACTGTTTCTGGAGATTCTACCATTTGGATAGATCAGATTTCTTTTTGGAGTTTATTTTTTTGAGAAGCAAGCTTTTGCTCTAATTCTGTTTGAGAGAGTTCCTGTCCATTTAAATCTGGAAGATTAAATTGTGACCAAGTAATCTTATTGATGTCTAATTTATCCTTTTCCCAGATAGGATTTTGCATTACTTTTTCATAGAAATCATAAGGATTTTTGAGATTTTGTAATGCAGATCTATTTTTTGGCAAACAAAGAAAATCTGAAACATTCATCAGTTTTTTTGCCTGTTGATAAGGATAGGTAAACTTTTTAGCCAGTGAAGTTACCCCTGTAAACATTGTCGAAATACTATTCATTGAAAAGTTAGTTAATTCTCAGAGAAAATTAACATTGTTCTCATGTTTATTGTATTTCAACATCGTCATCAATGTCCATTCACTTGCTGGGAGAATTACCTTATGAAGATACTCTGGAACTGGCTCTCCAGCAGAAATATCAAGTTTTTTTGTATAAAAATGAAGAAGTCAGACATTAATCTTTCTAAATAAATATTCAGCTCTTTGCTCTGGTGTCTTGCCTTTAAACTCTGGATGATCATTAAATTCAGGCATAGCGACTACAGTGAGGATTTTTTGATGGAGAGGCGTATTTTGAATAATTTCATTATAGTTGGTTAAAGGAAGTTGTTCGAATTTTTGATTTTCCATAGCATAAGCCATTTTTGAAGCTTCTTTTTTAGCACTTGAAGTCGTAATCTGACTCTCTACTCCACTGAGTGCAGTATTGGCTTCAATCTCATTTTGAAATTGTTCTGGGGCTTGATTCAGTTTTTTTTCCAACTTATCTTGTCCATTAAGGAGTTCATTTTTCTGTATTTCTGCAGCAGACATATTATTGTTTGAGAGTAAGTAAAACTCACTGCTAATTATACATAAATCTTCTCAAAAAAGCAAAAAACTGTTGCTTTTTATCTGAAAATAGCTAAGTTATAGCTGAGATTTTGTGATTTTTATTTTTTTTCTCTGATAGGAGATTATGGATCTAAATAAAGTAATGCTAATATGAAGAGCCACTAGTATCGGACAGCTCAAACTCATTGAAAGCACAAATACCCCAGTAATTAATTTTTCACTCGCAACCAATAGGAAATACAAGAATACTGAAGGAAATATTCTAGAGGATAGTGAATATCATAGATGTGTAGCTTATGGAAATCAAGCTGACATCCTTGGGAAATATCTAACTAAAGGTAAAAAAATTTATGTGGAAGGAAGACTAAGAACTAAAAAATGGCAAGATTCTGAAGGACATGATAGATTTTCTACTGAAGTTTTGCTTAATAATTTCATCTTTTTGGATACAAAACTGGCAAATAGCGATGAAATCGCTGGAGACCCACTTCTTGAAATGAGTGAAGATGAGACTCCCTTTTAGAAACCTCGTAGCTTTAAGAAAATTTTATACATTATCATAGTATTATTCATATGGCAAACCTGTTGACTAAAGTGAAAAAAATCTGACTTGAATCTTTTGATCTTATTGTATTCCTGATTTTTGTGTTTGGAATCATTTTGTTTGTTAGACTTTTTGTAGGAACTCCATATACTGTTGTAGGGTATAGTATGGCTTCAAGTTTTGAACCAGGAGACTGGATCGTTGTCGAAAAGATTTCTCAGAGATTTTGAACTCTTAAAAGAGGAGATGTAATCGTATTTGTCCCTCCTGGGAAGAATATTCCTTTTATCAAGAGAATTATTGGGCTTCCATGAGAAACTGTGAAATTTGTAGACAATGCAACTTATATTTGTAATGATGAAACCCAAACAGGAGCTATTCAATCACGCAATGGACAGTATTGTTTTGCACTCAAGGAAGATTATATTGCTCCAGATGCTAGAACAGTTCCTCAAGAAGGTCGAGATGAATTTCCAGTGGAAAATGGATACTTTGTAATGGGAGATAATAGAGGTAATACAACAGATTCTCTTCACTGTTTTCATGCAAAATGCTATAAATGAGCAAATTATCTTGTTCCAAACAACTATATGATAGGTAAAGTATTCCTCAGGCTTTTACCTGATTGGAAGACCTTTTAGTCTCTAAGGATACTAGCTATGAAGATCTTTTCCAACTTTAATACTGAGCGGAAAAAAGAGGCTTATAGTGAAGCTGTTGAGAGATTTGGAGAAAAAAATATTTTTGTTCTCAAGAAGAGTTTCCTCTTTTTGCTTGTAAAATTTTTGATTCCCGTACTAGGATGGACCTTGCTTTTTACAGTATTAGACTTGACGATCTTTTTTGGACTGAGTGAATTTTGACAGGTGAGACGACGACTTCTAGGAGCTTTTAGTTTAAGCTATCTGATTGTTATCTCCCCTCTATTGAAGTATTATATTGACTATACTATGGACTTTTCAATCATTACTCCAGAATACCTAACAAGATACAATCAGTCCTGAATCATGGCAAGAGATATCAAAACAAGTAATGTCATGAATATCAAAACTATATCAATTGAGAAACATTCTTTCTTGTATAATATTTTTAATAATGGAGACCTTATCTTTCTCTCTGAGGGAGATAAAGCAGACCAGTGAGAAATTGTGCTTCACTATATTAAAAATCCAGAATGAGCCAAAAAAGAAATCATAAGAATCATGAAGCTTCCTCTTTAATTTTACTATCATTATAATTGAGCAATATGCAAGAAATCCCACACATCCCCTATGACATGTATGAATCCTCTCAAGAATTATTAATCATTATGCCACTTGGAGGAGTAAAAAAGGAATCTTTATCACTAAAAATTGAAGATTATAAGCTATTGATTGAGGGAGAAAGAAGTAATCCTGAAGTAAAAGAAAATCTTGTTTCTATTAGAGAGGAATGCTATTGGGGGAAGCTTCATCAGATTATAGACTTGCCAGCCCAGATCTATTTTGAGAAAATTCATAGTAAACTTACACCTGAAAATACTCTTCAGATTATTATTCCGAAAGCACTTGTTCCTGAAAAGATTGTTGTTGAAATTGAAGAGTAAAATTATTTTTCTCTAGAGAAAATATGAAAAAAACCTGAAATCACATTCAGGTTTCTTTTTTATCTTTTAAAAGAATTATTCAGTTGTTTCTCCTTCAAATTCATCTGTCCCATTTTCTTCTGCTTCCTCTGCTATTGCTTTTGTTTCGTGGATTACTCCATCTTTGTGGTGAGCAGGAGAATAGATAGTATAGAACTGCAATAATTCACTGTCTGAAGTATTTATTACATTATGCTTTGCACCAGCTGGCACAATGATAACATCTCCATCTTCAACCTCATAAACAGTATCATTAACTTGTACCTCTCCAATTCCTGATTCAAACCTAAAAAATTGGTCATTCTCATGATGAATCTCAGCTCAGATATCTTCATTTGGTTGTAATGCCATAAGGACAAGCTGTAATCCCTTTGCGGTATAAAGAACCTTTCTAAAATTCTGATTTTCGAGCGTTTCTTGCTCAATATTCGCGTAAAAACCTTTTTTCATTTTCTTTTATATAGTAAGTAACTAAAAATCTGAATTAAGAGAGTGTCTCTCCAGCATTCCCAGCCTTTTTGATAGTTGGTTGCATTGTCTTCATATCATGTTCCCAACTTGCTGGACATGCATGCCCTTTATTTTCAGTCACAAATTTAAGTGCATAGAGCTTTCTAACAAGTTCTTTTGCGCTTCTTCCTACTGCATCAGTATGGATTTCAATAGTCTTCAAGACCCCATCTGGAGAAATAATGAAAGTTCCTCTTTCTGAGTTTCCTGAATCATGATTGAGAATTCCAAAATATCTTGATAAAGTTGTTGTTCTATCGCTGACCATTGGGAATTTAAAACCTTTGAGGAGCTCTTCAGAGTTAATTCGTGATTTGTGTGAAAATACTGAGTCAACACTTACTACCATTGCTTCAACATTTCCCATTTGCTGGATTTCTTCAAATTTCTGATTAAGATCTTTAAGCTCTGTTGGACAAACAAAGGTAAAGTCTGCTGGATAAAAGCAGAGTACAAGCCATTTCCCTCTAAAGTCATTGATTGTCTTTTTCTCTACATCATCTGTAAGAGGATTATAAAGTGTAAGGTCAAAATTTGGCAATGTATCTTCAATTCTTGCGCATCAGTTAACACTTGTACATACAGTTTCTTGCATTTTTTAATATTTTTTAGTGATTAAAACGATATTTTAGTATAGAAAAAATCTGAATAAATACAAGGTAAATAATTCAGATTTCTTTTTTCGACTTTTATGATAGTATTTTATTAGCGAATCTAGAGAAGTTGGACTTAAGAACTTATTAAATAAATAATAAATATCAAATTTCTCAAAGTATTTTTCATATTAAAAGAATCAAAATATGCCCTACATAAATCCAGAGTGCATAGCGAGAAATCCAAAGGATAATTCTATCAAGAAAGGTTCAGGTTTTTAGTGGAAAATTATTTTTGTAAAGGAGATAAAAAAGTAAAATTAGAACAGAAAATCCTAATGTAAGTCCTATTACTTGAGGATTCAGAAAACTTCCATCTCAGAAGCGAAAGACTACTTGAGTATTTACCAGCAGTCAGATGAACACAACGCAAACGACTCGAAAGTATCATGAATAATATCTTGCAATCATTCACGCAAGAGCAAAGAAAAAACCAAGACTTCAATAATCTAATATTTGACTCAAATAAGGATGAGCACAAGCGAAGAACAAGACACAAAAGATCAGAAAAACTTTATCTTTCTTCTGAAGTTTTGGAACAAGATGAGCTAATATTCCCCTTGCCAAGAGAATTGAGAAAAGAATATTGAGTGTAAAACTTCCAGGTCCTGTATAAAACAGCATTGCCCGCATAACACATTGAACAATCAATGCAGAATAAAAAACTTTTCGACTCCAAGTATATTTTCCGTTAAATCAAACAAGAAATAAGAAGATTGGGAAAGCAAACCTTCCTATCCACCTCAAGACTTCAAGTTCTGGATAAAGATAATATCCTACATGATCAATAATCATCGCTATGATTGCAAAAACTTTGAGATAATCATAGAGATTTGGTCTGATATTTTCAATTGTTTTTTTTTCTAATTTCTTCATTGCAAAAGAGGAGTAAATAGCTACACTTAGTCTATTGTTTTTTAATCTGGATACAAGATTTTAATGCAAATAAAGAAAAAAAATCTGATTTCTTGTCTTTTGGCAGCAATTGGTGGAATATTTTTAGGCAGCTGAATTATGCTCATTTGGATTTCTTCGCAAAATAAGACGATTTATAGTCAGATTGAACATTTTATCAAAAAATATGAGCGTTTTGAGGAAATCCAACAAGTATTAAACCAGGAATATGTTGATCAAAAACTCCTTTTAAGTGGAGAAAAATCAATGCTAAACTCTGCTGTTAAAGCATATGTTGACGGACTTGGAGATCCCTATACTACCTACTTAGATGCTGTAGAATTTTCAGGGCTTCAGCATGAACTTGAATGAGAAGGACAAATAGAGGGTATTTGAGCGGTCGTTGGGAAAAAAGAATATTATATCCAAATTGAAGAGGTTATAAAGGGATCTCCGGCCTTTAAAGCAGGTCTACTCCCTCTAGATAGAATTATAATGATAGGGACTGGTGAAACAAAAAATCTAACTACTTATGAAGCAGTAAGTCTCATTAGAGGGAAAAAATGAACAAAGGTTAAATTTGGAATTGAAAGACCTCAAAATAGCTGAGAAAATCAATATTTAGTGATTGAAGTAGAAAGAGATACTATTGATGTACCCTCTGTTAGATCTAAAATTCTAACTCAGAATAATCAAAAAATCTGATATATCGAAATATCTATCTTTTGAGAACAGACAAATAAACTTCTAACAAGAGCAATATCAGATTCTGTCAATGAAAATGTCTCTGGGATCGTGCTTGATCTGAGAGGAAATGGTGGAGGACTTTTACCAGTAGCTGTTGATTTAGCCGGCCATTTTTTAGAGCCTTGAACTCTGGTAGTAAAAACAGATTTTTATACCTATCAAAAAACTGATTATCGTACTAAGGGTTTTGGTGAGCTAAAAGGGTTCCCGATTGTAGTTTTGATAGATAAGATGAGTGCTAGTGCTAGTGAAATATTAGCATTAGCTCTCAGAGAACAGGAATCAAATGTTAAGATTCTGGGGACTTCTTCGTTTTGAAAAGGAACTATCCAGACTTTAAAAGATTTTGATGATCAGACCTCACTTAAATATACTGTCGGAAAACGATTTTGACCTCAGTGAACAAGTATTGATAAAATAGGTATCACTCCTGATATTGAAGTAGCATTTGACATGACAGGGTATATTGAAAAGAAAATTGATAATCAACTTGAAAAAGCACTAGAGGTCTTAACTAAAAAATAGCATTTTATTTTCTTACTTTAGGCAATGTTGCTTTATTGAAAACCGGTAGCTGAACTCCATACCCAAAAGCTTAAATCTGATATTTGAACATACTTTTCTGATTGAAAACATTATGTTGCAATTCTCTTTTTTGGGACAAATAGTTCATCAGCTGTGTATGTGAGAAATAAGCAAGCTTTTGCTCAAAAAATCTGACTACCAGCCTTCATTTTTTGACAAGAACATAAGGAGCAGAACCTTTGAATATTTGAGGATTTATCTGAAGATATCGTGAGAAGATATGAAAATACAGATCAGGTTTTTTGTCTTATTGATAGACTTAATCTTGATGAAAGGTGTGTTGGAATTATGATTCAGATGCCATTGCCAGATTTCTTGAAACATGAGAGAGATAGACTAGTATCTGCAGTCAATGAGAAAAAAGATATTGATGGTCTCTGATGAGGACTTGTTGGGAAAAGTTTTGCTGACTTTATCTCATTTACCCCTGCAACTCCAAAAGCAGTTATGAGCTTACTTGACTATTATGAGCTCTGAAATCTTAAGGGTAGAAGAGTTGCCATTATTGGACAAAGTATTGTTGTTTGAAAGCCACTTGCTCTAGAATGCCTCAAAAGATGAGCAATTGTACAATGCTTTGACATATCAAATACTGAGCAAGAAATTCAGGAATGATGTCAACAAGCTGAATATATTTTTTCAGGAACTGGAGTTATTCATCTTGTAAATGAGAACTATGTTAATAAAGAAAAGAATCAGATTTTGGTTGATATTTGATATGGACATTTGAACGGTAAAGCTGCAGGAGATATCGATTTTGAATCTGTAGAAGAGAAAGTCAAATATATAACTCCAGTTCCATGATGAGTTTGACCATTAACAATTGTTTCTCTCTTTGAAAATGTAATTAGTTTGCGAAAAAATTATTGAAAGATTTAGACAACTGCTTGCGATGAAAATTTATTTAAAAGGTTATTACGGATATAAAAATTTTGGCGATGAACTCCTGCTTTTTGGTATAATCAAGGAGATTTTTTCTCGCTATGCTGTTGAACACCTTGTTATTGAAGTAGGGAATCATCTTCGAATAAAAAAATGGATAGAAAGAAATAAAAAATTCATTACTGCTCGATATAAGAAAGAATGAGTAGTTGTAGACTGGGAGAAAATCAGTTTTTTTTCTCTTGATGATCGATTTTCTTGGTTACCGCAAAAATTTAGAAGATTTTTTTCTCATATAGCGATTAGCCTCTGATTTCATCCTTATAGCAAGTATTTTAAGATTTTTGGTGGAGGTGAGGTTATAGATGAAACAAGATCTTTTCCACATAATTGATGGAATATTCCACTGCTATATGCAAAAACAATTATTAAGAAGAATTTTGCGATTTGGTGAGGTATTTGAAGTCAAATAATGAAAGGAACCCATTTTCTGAGTCGTATTTTACTTAAAAATGCAAAAAATCTATTACTTAGAGATATCTTTTCCTATAGTGTAGCTGAAGAATTTTTTAACGACTGAGAAATCAAAGAAAAACCTGAATTAATTCAGGATTTTAGTACTTGATTACTGGAATTTTTAAAATCTTTTAATAACGACAATAAGAAAAAAGAAGATGAATACTGTATTTTAAACCTTAGTCCAACAGTTAATATTAATAAAGAAGATTTTTTTAAAATCATTGATAAAACAAAAAAGCGAGTTTTCTTCCCTTGTGATCTCAATTTTGATCATAAGATATTAGAAAAATTCGCTTTTAAGGATAGTATTGGGATGTACGATTGGTCTGAACATAGCTTAGAAGAAAGTTTAGACTTCATCAGACAGAGCTCTCTTTGAATCTGATCAAGACTCCACTTTCTCTACTGCTACAAGATATTTTGAATAAAATTTGTCCCACTTAGCTCAAGTAATAAACTAAAGTACAACTTAGATTAATTTTACCAAACTTTTCGCCAGCTTTTTTCTTCAGTTTGGGTAGGAATAACAGTTGTCTCTTCTACCACAGGGTTTGATATAGTTATCAAATTCTTTTTTTCTGCCCTCTGAAGAAGAAGATAGAAAATTCCTTTCGCTTCTACAAGATTAGGTGTTGTATCTGTAATTTTTTTATCATTTGGCGCTGTACCTGCCAGTAGTCCTTCTTCTACTAACTTTTCAATATGTCTTTCATAAAAAGTCTTTCCTCCTTGATTGTATTTTTCTCTTCGAATAATTCTTGAAATTACTGTAGTTAACTGATCTCTAGTAACAATCTCATCTGGATTAAAGTTTTTTAGAGGACTAACATCTTGATTGATTCCCATAATATCAAATTGACAAACTAATTGAGCAGCTACTCTTGTAGCTTCTGGAGCTCACTTTAGATCAGCAAATTCACATTTTTTCTCAATATTTGGCTCTTGTCAAGTAACTTCGGTTAGGGCAATAATCATCTGAGCAAGTTCAATTCTTGTCATAGGCTTTAGAAAACTCTGGTGATTGATTTCATTATTCTCAAAAAATCCCTTTTGTATTGCCCATTCATAAGATAGCTTAAGCTCAGGAGTCCACTGCCAATTTGCATATATAGGCAAGAGAGGCTTATAAAAGCTTTTCTTGTTTGTCTTCTCGGATACTAGTGGAGATTGAAGATTCTCTGGAGTTTCTTGGGAAACTATTTTATTGTTTTGAGCGACCTCTTTTAGTATCTTATCTTCATCAAAATCAATCGGAGTTCAACACTTAAGAGGCAATAAGGCTACAGTAGTATTTGCCAGAGTCTTGTTTTGTTCGTCTTTAAGACTAAAATTTATTAAAGAAGAATCTACTCCTGAATATACTACTTGAATTGGGAAATTCACTTTTTCACTAGCATGGAAAAGGTTTTGAGAAATCTGATTTTCCTTCTTTTGTTCTTGATAGAATAATTGAAAGTCAGAAGGTCTATTTTGTCATGTCAAATCATACTCTAGTTTTGTCATCATACCAGAAAGTGGTAAGTTTTGTCAAATTGCTTGGAGATTTAGTGTCATTTGGCCAGAAAAAGTGTGTGGCAGGTTTGTAGCTTCAAGAGAAAAAGTAGGCATTTCTGCAGAAGCTAGCCCCATACTTACTACAGCAGTCAACATAGCACATAATACGCTTTTTTTCATCATTTTATATCTTTCAATCTGAAAAGTAAAAAAATAATCTATTTACTAGATTTTTGCATTATTTTTGCTATGAATATTTTGTACATTGACAGTATCATACTTTTTTTTATAATAAAGTCAATATATTTTTTATAAAATTTAAACTTCTTTTTT
>JABCOM020000052.1 GCA_013333605.2 candidate division SR1 bacterium | reverse complement strand
TTCGGGAAAAATATAGAATCCTTCACAGATGAAGACAAAGAAAAGCTCGTTATGATGTCTCAAGAGGAAAAAAGAGAATTCAAAATCACCGTCTGAGGGGAATCTCAAAGTCTAGATAAAATAGCTACAGCTTACTGAGTAGAAGGGCTGCCCGTCAACTACCAAAAAGATCGAGAAAAGCTTCTCTCTGAAATCATCTGAGCAAAGATTAAATCCAAAAAGGAACTCATCAAAAAATACTTCACAAAAGACTTTCCTACCGCTAAAGAAACCAAAGAGAAACTGTCTGCCATGACAGAACGTGGAAGGAGTGACTACAAAATCTCAATCCAAGGAAGGAAGCTAGGACTAAGAAGCATGGCGAAGGACTTTTGAATCGAAGGAAATCCTGTCAAAGATCTAGAAGTCCTAGAAAAACTTATCGATACGATCTGGACCTATGAACCTCCAAAAGAGAAATCTCTCTCATTAGCAAAGGATAGCCTTCAAGCTCATCACTGTGAACTCAATGAAGAAGCTCTCATAGAAAAAGTCAACAACACAAATACCGATGAAGTAGCTAAAGTTTTACAATAGAATATGCCCTATCTATTATCGGAGAATACTGCGAAGCAATCTAGATAAGCTTTGGTTGGTTTCGCAATCTTCACCTCACGATGATAGAATTCACAGATATCTATAATTCAACGACAATCTAAAACACCTCAATCAAAAAAAGCTGACCATAGGATCAGCTTCCTTTCTTTTTCTTATTTTTCTTTCTTTATTTATTTTTCTATCTTACTCACTCACCAAACTTCAGTTGCACTTTCCTCATAGAGTTTGCTCGTTGGGAGCTGAAACTGCCCAGCAAACGACTTAATAGCAGGAATACTAAACGTACAAAGTTGACCAGCCCTCATCGTTCCATAGCGAAGAATCACACGATCAAACCTAAATTCATAACTATCTGGATAACACTCCCAGTCCTGAGTAAATTGCATGCTTGGACCATCTTCTCCCTGGACCGAAGCCGCCAACTTCAAATAAGAAGGAATACTGAACTCAACTACCATATTTTGAGCTTCTTTCAGAGCCTTAAACTGTCCCTTGAGTTCGAGCTTTTGTCCGATTTCTCCCTCCTGAGGCACTGCAAAACTAAATCTCTCCAACTGGTGAAGTTCAGCTTTCTTTTTGCTAATATCCTTGAGCAAATAATCAACCTGCATATCAAGGAATGCAGCTCACTCACACTTCCATTCCACTGGCAAATCTTTACGCGCCTCAAACTGCAAACTCGCCTCAGTACAAGCCTTCTGTGTCTGAATATTCAAATCCTGATCTCAAACCTTGAGTACACACTTGGTAGCTTGAGATTGATGAATATAATACTGATCTAAAGCATGATTCAATGCCTCAAGCACCAAATAGTTCGTTGTCTCTGACCAGCTCCACAGTCCGTATGCAGACCTTGACTTAAGCAAAGATACGATCTGAGCTACAATCAGCTTTTCAACTTCCTTTTTCTCAGCTGTATTTCTCGTATAGAGCGACAAAAGTCCCTGCAAATAATAAGCCTGAAGTCCTTTGAGATCAATCAACTTATAATCAAAATACTTTCCCTGAGCAAAAGCCTGATCAAAAAGCCCCTGGAGACTCTGTGCCTGAGCAAAGACTTCATCAGCCTTTCCACTCTTAGCCAAGAGAGCAAAACTCATCGCCTGAACAGCTATATTATTTGGATGCTCAGCCTGAATTTGCCTTACCAATTGCAAATTCACAGGATATGCCTTCGTCTTTTTCTGCATTTGATAGTACAAATAGAACTCTAACTGATCCGCTCCAAGCGTATTCAAATACCCATCCAATCTTTTAGCAAAAGTTGGAGAAATCAGATTTCCATATCCTTGTTGTCTCATCTCCTCGAGCAACCCAAATGCTGCCACTGCAAGCGGGCGACCATCAAATTTATCATTAAAAGTATCACGCACTGCAAACGATCCAATTTTCCCATTTGCTGGAGCCTGCCTAAATACCAAGGTCTGAACAACATCCTGAAGGAGTCCAGTCATACTCATCACTCTTCCATCTGAAAGCTTAATCTCTCAGTTCTCTAGTACATTTCCAGTCAGAGCCCCCATCTTCTGGAGCTTCTGAGCCTGCAAGGCAGCCTGTGCAGTACGAATCAACGATTCACTACTTCCCTTTGGATAATAATAGAGCAAATACTCAAGAGGCTCAGCAAATACTACCGTTGGGAATGGTGCCAAACGAGCCGTAAATTTCACGCGATCAGCCTCATCTTCAAAGGTAAATACCTTCTTTCCTTCTCTTTTTTGTTCAAGTGCAAACGCTTTACTCACTAGCCCCTCAGTTCTAACAGGGATTTTCCATTGTACGGCATCTACATAGTCTCCAGCTTTTGCCTCAACTTCTATCATTACCTCCTTCTGATCAAAAAGTTCACTACCAAAAGAAAGCTGACTCAGAATCTTTGAATTTACAACCCCACTTTCTGCAAAACTTTGAATCACAGTTCCATCAAGTTTTTTGACCTGTCCATTAAGCGTAACCTTTGTTCCTGCTGAGATCTTTGAGCTATCAGCAATTACCTTAAATGGAAAAGAAATCTGATCTCAAACCGTTACAAAAGTCGGCAAATTCGCCTCCAAGAGGAACGGCTGATTCACTCTAAATTCTGCTCTCTGAGTACCAAGCTGTGCCTTTTGTGAGACAGCAACCGCATCGATCATCCAAGTCGTCAAATTATCTGGCAAGCTAAACTTAACCTCTGCTTCTCATCATTCTGTAACCACCGCAGCATTTCGGAATGCCAGATCATAAAACTTCTTTCTCAGATTTTTCAAACTTCCATCAGCTCCACCTCATCACTTCTCCCCATTGGCAAAGAAGGTTCTAAGCGCATAATACAAATTCTTCCAGTTTGAATAGTTCACAACCGCACTTCCAATTCTATTAAAGAAATAAGGAATCGGTTTTTTAATCTCGTCATACAAATCCACAAGCGCCTTATCTACAACGCTAAGAGAAACCCTAGCTCTTACAGACTTTCCAGCATGATCAGTTGTCTGAATCTTTACTTTCACCTGTTCTCATGGACGATAGTCTGTCTTATCAGGTGTGAGCTTAAGATATACAGTCTTCAAATCTTCCTGAATCATTGCCTCAGCATATCAGGCAAAAAAAGCTGGCTCAGATCTCTTTTGGTCTCAACTTCCTCCAAGCTGACGATTTACCTCTTCTCCCACAAACTCGACCACACTAATCTGTACATTTGGATAAAAATCCTCCCTTACCTTAACAGAAAGCGGACTTCCATCCAGAGTTACTATCTTTTTTTCTAAAATTTCTTTTCCTCTCTCTGCGGTGATCAATGCCGTAGCGCCCTTAATATACGGATCTATTGTGATTGGAATTTCAGCACCAAGAGTATAATTTTCTCTAGGGATATTCACATGCAAGGTATAGTTATTCTCCATATTTCACTGAAATCCCTTATCAAATGAGTCATCATAGTAATAGATTGATTTATCCACTTCTCCATTAACCACAGCATTTTTATCTTTGGTAATCACCTTCAAAAAATAACTTCCACCTCCATATTTAGCAAAGAAGAGAGGAATACTGAATGTTTTCGCTGCTTGAATTGATCAGCTTTCAACTAATTTCATCTCCTCACCATTAACATAGTAGTAAGTACCTTGAGTATCAACCTGCTGCGTAAACCCATAAGGTTTAAAGTACCACTCGTAGCTAAGCTCCTTCACTTTATCTAAACCATCAGCAATCTCAGATTTCACCTGATAGTTTTTTACTAGTTTGGTATTAATCCAATCATTCGCATAGCCATCAAGCCCAATCTTTACCTCTGGATCAATATCGAGATATTCATAGTTAACACGGGTCTCATCTGAGAGATTATCCTTTACTGCGATCTCAAGTTTGAGTTGAAGTTTATCTCCCTTATATCCAAGCTTGCTCAAATCTCAAATCTGATATACAATAGCATTTCCTGAGAGATTCTTCTGAACATATTCTCCTCCTAGAGAAAATGAACCATTCACCACATGATTATAGTAATACTCTCAACTCTCTCTCCATCGACAATCCTCACAACTCTCAGCTCTACTGAGCGAATAATTGAGCTTAAGATCATAGTCTTTAAGCAGATCTCACATATAGTATGTAGGAGTCAACTGCAAATAAAGCTGATTATTTTCAACAGTTTTCTTTATCTTAGTAGTAAAAGTCAGCTTTTGAAACTCTTCTACATGAATAGCTGTCCAATATCTACTAATTGGATGAGTCTCCCTATACTTATCCCATGCAGAATAATCACCCTCAAAATCCTCAACAGAAACCTTATTCTGGTCTAAAGCATAAATAAACTCCAATCCAATTCCTCCTAAACTCTCATTTTCTGAAAGCTGAAAACTTCCCTCAAATCCTCAAAATTCATCAAGTTTTGTAATAACAATCCTATTCTCATCACCATATTTTACCACAACAGCTCCCGTCTGCACTCAGCTTGCTTCCTTGCTCATCTTACTCAAATCTTGGACAAAACCGGCAAAATGAACAGTATCTCCAGGTCTATACAGCACTCTATCAGTATATCCATAAACCTTGATAGAATCAAACATATCACTTCCCCATGCAGAGTTTTGATTGGTCTGTTCTGAGTTAACAAGAGAACGAATTCTCGCATTTTTATCACCGAGCCAGCCATCTTCCTGAATTCATACCAAGATAAAAGTCTGACCTTCTTCACTCTGATACTTAACTTGGACATACTTTCCATCTACTCCCTGAAGATCCAACTTTAATTCATCTTTTCAAACACTAAACTTTTTGAGCAGCTTTCCATTTTCATCCAAAACTTGAATTTCTCATGCAGTAACAGGTTTTCCTGTCACATAATCAAAAGCCCACAAGTAAACTTCTTTATACGGAATCGCCTTGCTATAGAGTCAAACTGGACTTCTCATATAATATTTAGCATCCTTCATCGTTTTATCAAAGCTCAAGCGGAAATACGCAGTATCTCTCACCTCCTGAGGCAACTGCCAGTCACGATCTATTCTCTTTCGGTATTGAAAATTCTCAACTGAAACACTATGCTCCTGAATCTTCGCATCTCCACAGTCAAAAAACGCTAATTCGGCAGTCATCACTCTATAGTCATCATACCAGTCATATGCCTTACGAGGACCAAAAATCTCTTCTCTCTTCTTGTCTGAAAAATCTCCAATATCTAGCCTCTTACACACCTGAGAGTAGATTTTAAGCTCCTTAGCATTTTTAGATCAAATTCTGATCTTATCTGCCCAATATCCCTTTGCCGGCAAGACATTTACCTCCTGAGAAAACAAATCACGAGAAACTCTCGCCTCAGGAATCTCCTCAGCCATAATATCAATAGAATACTTGTTAACTCTACCATCAATATCTAATACCTCCAAATCACCAGTATAACGTACCTTTGGCATTACAAAATAGTTAATAAGCAAGGTCTTACCCATTCAGTCATTTGAATACACCTCATTATAGTCTTCATCATTAGTCAGAATCGAATCTTCCTGATTCCAATTCTGCCTGATAAAATACGCATAATTTCCAGTTCCAAAAATCTTATCGAGCTGTCCACTAAGCCCAGCACCAGTTAGAAACGAATCCTGAACAACCTTAATCCTCATCTTATCTTGCTGATAAGTAAGCTTTCCATCCACCTTATCTTGCACTACAAATTTCCAAGTATATACCTGATTAAGTTCATCAGTCACAAAAATCTGATAATCTCCAGTGCTTAAACCAGAAAGTTTCACTGATGGAATCTTCCCATCAGTAATTTGCAAAGGAGCTTCTCTATACAAAGCATCCTTACTCTCATCAATCCATTCATTCCACTCAAAATTAAGAGTTGAACCTCCGAAGCCAAACGCCTTCCTAAGCTCAAAAAGAGGTTTTAGTTGATTATCAGTTGATTCCTGTTTACCGTAAAAAAACTTTATGAGTTTCGCATCTTTGAGCTGCGCACCAGAAAACAACGGATAAAAATCAAGCTGATATTCTTTCCCAGCTCTCAAAAGCTTGGAAGATAGCTGATCTTTTTTATATTCTCCTTCCTCAAATGCTGGAGAACAACTACTACGATTTGAATGCATAGAAGGGAAATCATAGACCTTTTCTCCTAGTTCGTACTTTACCGCCATCTGCGCAAAAATATTCCCTCTCTGCACAAGTTCTATCAAAAGATAATCTGAATAATAGATGAACGTACGACCTGAATCATCAAAACGAGAAGACACCGAAGGAAGTTTCTGCGTTTGCAAAGTATTTTCAAGTCCTAGTGAAAAATTCTCATCCTGATACATTGCTAGATAACTCGGTTTTGTTGGATCTATTTTGCCAGTAATAACTGTAGTATTTCCAGAAGCAACAGTATTCAGATTTACAAAACTAATCTTTCCAGAAAAGAGCCCATCATCTTTGAATGTTAAAGGAAAATCTAGAAAAGAAAGCTGAACTCTATTGAATCTCATCTCTCTTTCTCCAGTCCCTAACTTAGAAATCTCGTATTCATTATACTGATTTCCATCCTTTGAAATCTGATTCTGAAGGCTAGCAATATTTTCCTCCCAACTCTTATTTTCAGAAAGGATAAAATGGCTCCTATCACAGTGGCCAACCCAAGGAGCAATAAACTTCCCCTCCAAATATCCACGCACATCATCAGGAACATAGCCATCAAAACTTCCTCTCTTCTCAGAGAAAGCATCCAGCTTCACAACCTGTTTTCCAGCGAGATCAAGCTTTGAGGTTTCATCAGAAGAAACTCAAGACTTCTGCTGACATCCAGCGAAAAAAGCCAAACTTAATACTCATAACACCGAAAGAAATCTGATTTTTTTCATCTTTTTTCTACATAAAGAGATAAAAAATACACCTACTCCTCTAAAAAAGAAATGAAGCCTGATTTTTTTCAGACTCCATCAAAAATAAAGAACTATTTCTTTTCTTTCTCATAGCTAGCAATCACCTCATCAATTCCAGCCTTATAAAGAAAATGATGTTCTGGAATATGATCACACTCTCCATTAAGAATCATATTCACTCCTTCGATTGTTTGTTCAAGTTTTACATATTGTCATGCTGTTCCTGTAAACTGCTCAGCCACATGGAGATTCTGAGAAAAGAATCTCTCAATTTTTCTAGCTCTATATACAGTCAGCTTATCCTCCTCAGACAACTCCTCCATACCAAGAATCGCGATAATATCAATCAATTCCTTGTGTCTCTGAAGAATTTTCTGCACCTTTTCAGCAGTCTGCACATGCAATTCTCCTACCGCATCAGCCGTCAAGATCAATGAAGTACTATCAAGAGGATCTACTGCTGGATAAATCCCTTTTTCAGCAATCGCTCTATTCAACACCACCTTTCCATCTAGATGCGCAAACGTATTTGCTGGAGCAGGATCTGTTAGATCATCAGCCGGAACATATACTGCTTGAAATGAAGTAATTGAACCATTCTTAGTTGAAGTAATTCTTTCCTGAAGTGTTCCCATCTCTGTTGCCAAAGTTGGCTGATATCCAGCCTGAGAAGGCACTCTTCCAAGCAAAGCTGAAATTTCAGCTCCAGCCTGCGTAAAACGGAAAATATTATCAATAAATACAAGTACATCTTTATTCTCCTTGTCACGGAAATACTCTGCCATTGTAAGTCCTGTCATCGCAACTCTAGCTCTTGGACCTGGAGTTTCATTCATCTGTCCAAAGACCATCGCTGTCTTATCCATTACCCCCGCATCAGTCATTTCGTGGAAAAGATCATTTCCTTCTCTTGTTCTCTCTCATACTCCACAAAAAACTGATACTCCACTATGGAACTTCGCAATATTATTGATCAATTCCTGAATAATAACTGTTTTTCCTACACCAGCTCCACCAAAAAGTCAGACTTTACCTCCTTTTAGAATTGGAGCCATCAAATCCACAACCTTAATACCCGTCTCTAATCTCTCAATACCAGTCGCCAACTCATGAAATGCAGGTGGCTTACGATAGATAGACCAACGCTGTTTTGTCTTCACCTCTCCAGCATTATCCACAGGCTCTCAAAGCACATTCATAATACGTCCCAAAACCTCAGGTCCTACTGGAACAGAGATCGGAGCTCCAGTATCAGAAACTTCACATCCTCTCTTAAGTCCATCAGTTGTCTGCATAGCAATTCCTCTAACAGCACCTCAGTCCAAATGTTGCAAAACCTCAATAACAACCTCTTCTCCTGCTCCATTTTTCTGCGCAGTTACAACTGCATTACTCAGTGCAGGCATACTCTGCGCATCAAACTGCATATCTACGACGATTCCTCTAATCGCGATAATTTTTCCTTTCATAATCCTCAAACATAAAGTAAAAATTTAATCTCTATCAGCCAAAAGACAAAATTCTGACTATTTTTTCTTTGCAGCGATCTCATCACTTGTCTCTTCAATCAGAGTCTTCATCTGTTGTTCAATCGCTTCTGTCAGCTTTTTCTCTTTTAAGATCTGCTCTACCAACCCTTTATGTGTTGTTTCAAGCTTATCATAGAGCATCGCTTCAAACGTAGAAATCTGATTCAACGCAAGTCCATCTAAATATCACTTAATACCTGCATACAAAAGCACTGCTTGCTTGTAAAATGGCAATGGGCTATTCTCCTTTTGTTTGAGCATTTCTACAAGTCTCTGTCCTCTTGCCAGTTTCGCCTGAGTTGATTTATCAAGATCAGAACCAAATTTTGCAAAGGTCTCAAGCTCTCTAAAGGCCGCCAACTCAAGCTTGAGCGTTCCAGCAACCTTTTTCATAATTCCCGTCTGTGCAGATCCTCCCACACGAGACACAGAAAGTCCAACATTAATCGCAGGCTTGATACCAGCATTAAAGAGATCTGACTCAAGATAAATCTGTCCGTCAGTAATAGAAATCACATTAGTTGGAATATATGCTGCTACATCACCAGCCTGTGTTTCAATAATTGGCAACGCAGTAAGTGATCCTCCACCATAATCTTTATTAAGTCTACAAGCTCTTTCAAGCAATCTCGAATGCAAGTAAAACACATCTCCTGGATATGCCTCTCTTCCTGGAGGTCTTCTAAGCAAAAGCGACATCTCTCTATAAGCGGCAGCATGCTTTGTCAAATCATCATAAATAATCAAAGCATCTTTCCCCTTACTCATAATATACTCTCCAAAAGTAGCTCCCACATATGGTGCGATATACTGCATTACAGCTGGAGTATTAATCGGAGCATTAATCACGATAGTATAGTCCATAGCTCCAGCTTTTTTCAAAGCTTCTACAATACGAACTACCTTAGACTCCTTCTGTCCAATAGCAACATAAATACAGATCACATCTTCTCATTTTTGGTTAATGATAGTATCAATAGCAACAGCAGTTTTACCAGTCTGTCTATCTCCAATAATCAATTCTCTCTGTCCCCTTCCAATTGGCACCAACGCATCAACGGCCTTAATACCAGTTTGCAAAGGCTGATCAACAGACTTTCTCGTAATCACTCCAGGAGCCACCTTCTCCACTGGGAAAAATTGCTGAGCTTTCAATTCCTTTCCTCCATCAACTGGATCTCCAAGAGCGTTCAATACTCTACCAATATATTCATCTCCTACACCAACAGAAAAAAGCTGACCGGTAGTCTTCACAGTTTCTCACTGAGAAAGTCCCATATATTCTCCCAAAACAAGCACTCCAACATAATCCTCCATCAAATCCAGCACAAGTCCCTTTTGACCTCACTGAAATACAACAATTTCGGAATACTGAGCATTATGGAGACCAGACACGGTAGCCACTCCATCTTTAATATCAATGATCGTTCCTTGCTCAGTAAAAGCCTCAGCAAGATTCACTTCATTGATCTGTTGTTCTATCTTTTGAATAAGTGTAAGAGCAGACATAATCTAAAGAAATAAGAATAAAAAAACTGATTTTTTCTCCTTTCGACTTCCAAATTCAGAGAGCTCAAAAGGATTTCTACAAACTAACTATGAAATATCTTATGAAGATCATCATTAAGCGATCTTTTATACACCTTAAATGGTGATTTAATCATCAAAGCAGGGCTTGACTCATCTCCTCCATCCACAATCACCAAATCCTTCTGACCAAGCTCTTTCCCAAGCAAAACATCATCAGTAGTCAAAGCAACTAAGGCATCTTCACCGAGCTGTCCATACAAATTCTGCTGAAGCGTCAAACAGTCCTTGATTCCCAAGCGAATTCCTCAGAGCAACTGATACAGAGCATACTCTTGAGGATAATGCTCCTGCGCAAAAGCGCTTACAGGTTGCTGAGAAAGCTGTTTCCCAAATTTTCTAAGCAAAACCAAAAGCGACTGTAAAATCTCCAAAGCCTGCTTAACAGCTCATGGATCTCATAAAGAAGCAACAAATTTTTTACGAAGAGATGGTGTCATTATTTTTTATATGATTCACTAAATTCATCTACAAGAGTAGATAAATACTGCTCTTGAACATCTTTTTTTGAAGCAAAAAGCTTTCTAACAATAGAAAGAGCAACAGTTTTAACTCACTGTTCAAACTGTTCATCTAAATCACGCCCCTTAAGATCAGCATCTTGATTTGCTCTATCCAAAACCATTTGTGCCTCACGATGAGCCTTTTCAAGAATTTTCTGATATTCCTGATCAGCCAAAGCCTTTCCTTCAGCAACAATCTGATTTTTATGAGCCAATGCTTCATCCAAAAGAACTCTCTTTTGCTCATGAGCATCTGCAATCAATCTCTCATATTCAACATCCGCATTTGCCAAAACCTTTTCCTTTTCTATCTTTGACTGAATTGCTTTAGTGAGAGCATTTCCAGCAAACTTAATAAAAAAGAAGAAAAAGATTCCAACATTCAAAAGCTGAACGAGTACATTGATTAGAATATCACTAGATGATACTTCATGTCCCATAATATAGTTTTCACAAAATACTAAAGTACAAATTAACGATTTTATTTTCGCGATCAAACAAACTACTTAATAAGCGCGATCACAAATGAAAGCAACGCTACGAATTCTGCCAACGCTAGTGCAATAATTCCAGGCGTAAACATCTCCTTTGATGCTTCTGGATTCCTTGATATTCCTGTCAACCATGAATATCCAATTACTGCCATAGCTAATGCTGCAAATGATCCAGCTGCTGCTAATGCTAATACTCAACTCATTTTTTCTATATTCTTAAAGATTAAAAACTTTTTTGATAACCAATAACAATAAACAATGTTAAAGGTTTAAATTCTGATTTTTATATTCTTTTTTCACTAATGACTATCTGCCGCCAACTTAAAGTAAATTGTCGTCAACAAAGCAAAGATAAATGCCTGCAAAAGCGAAACCGCAAACTCATAGGCGAAAATCGCAATTGGACCCACTATTGGATAATGGAACAAGAGCTGTGTCGCATAGAGTAAAAGCGTCAATAGAATCATTCAGACAAACATATTTCCAAAAAGTCTGAGCGCAAGAGAAAGCATTCTTCCAAATTCTCCGAGCAATTCAATAATTCCAATCAACAATCCAAGCACAATATCTAAGAACTTTGTAACATAATCATACCAATGTTTAACTTCCTTTACAATTCCCATTCAATTAATAGGAAGATACTTCTTGATAAACCCAAATCCATGCGAAGCAAATCCATAAGCAAGACTAGCAATAATAGAAATAACCGCAAGCGTTCCATTAGAAACAATATCAGTTGTCAAAGGCCTAAACACATGATGAGCAGCAGGCCAAACAAGCACAATCATATCTCCTATCAACCCAAATAAGTTATGCCACACCACAAAGAGAAACAAGGTCGTAGTAAACAAAATCGCCTTACGTCCAACATGTTCTCCACCAATCTGAGCAAGCATACTATACACTCACTCTACAATGAGATCAACCCCTTGAACAAAACGATTATACGGATTCCTCTTTTTGAGATGTGAATAGACTAAAACCAGAATTACAAACACAGAGGTTCCCAAAAGCCCAGCAATCAGCGACTGAAAGAGCGGCACCATCCCAACAGCAACCTGATATGGAAATATATCTGGTATAAGTGTAGATAAATCCATCCAATATAAAACAAATATAAACCTGAATATCACAAATATTTCAGTATTCTTTTCTTTTAATTTTCAATTACAGCTTTTGCACTTACAATTTCAAGAACCTCCTTAGTAATTGCATCCTGACGAGCCTTATTATAAGCAAGTGTCAAGTCATCAATAATTGTTGTAGCATTATCCTTTGCTCACTTCATAGCAAGCATACGAGCAGCAAATTCACCTGTTTTATTATGAAGCACCGCACCATAGACGATTACATTCATCATAATATCATACGCCTTTTTAACAATTGCCTGTTTAGTTGGTTCAAGCTTCATATAATTAGTATTTCTCACCTGTTCAGGCTTTGGTATCTTGATCTCAAGCGTATCCATAAATTCACTGAACTTTTCAGAAGATAATGGGGAAAGCTGGAATCCAGCTGGAATCTGCTTCATAGTATTCTTAAAAAAATTATACCAAACCCTGATCTCCATATACTTTCCATTTTTCTGAGCCTGACTCAAAAAAGCATAAAGCTCACTTAAATCCTTCGCAGTAAAAATATCATGCAGCGAACTAGTAGCAACTACATGGTATCCACGACGAGCACAAAACTCTCTTCCTTTTTTACCGACCACATAAACATCTAATTCCTCTTTGTGATCAGCATATTCATTTTCAAACTGCTTGAAGAGAGAAGTATTTAGCGAACCACAAAGCCCCTTTTCAGAAGAAATTAGAATCGCCAACTTCCTCTTTGCCTGATCTGATGGCTGAGGGAAAATATCTGTATATGCATTTACACTTGATAACATACCAAGAAAGGTATTCATATAATCTCTCAAATGCTCAGCACTTTTTTTAACTTTTTGAAGCTTTATCGTCGAGATCACCTCCATCGCACTAGTGATTTTCTTAATATTTTTTGTCGAGGTAATCTTTATTTTCAGCTGTTTAATATCTGCCATAGGTATAAAAACAAAGATTATACAAGTAAAGAGAAAAAACTGAAACTATTCTGCTGTAATCGTAACGACATTATCTTCAATAAGAGCAAGCCCTCACTTAATGTCTATCTTTTTCGACTTTTCCATAAATTCCTCAAGAGAAGTAAGCTCTCCTGACTCAGGCAAATAGGCAATCTTTCAGGGACTAAGCAGAGTCATCAAATTGATATGTCCAGGCAAAACTCATACTATTCACTCAGGAGTTGGGAAACTAACCTTCCTTACACGCCCTGAATACAACTCACCCTCAATACTCACAATACGAAGCAACATCACAATCAGCAAGTAAACTAAATCATCACCTTCCGCATAAACAGATAGAAAATAATCATTTGCCCAAGACAATCAAGAGAAAGAAGTCAGATTTTCAACTTTTTTGTAAATATTTTATCATATAAATACTATTTTTA
>JABCOM020000051.1 GCA_013333605.2 candidate division SR1 bacterium | reverse complement strand
CCAGTCAATGGAGCTTTATCCCCAGTCAATGGAGCTTTATCCCCAGTCAATGGAGCTTTATCCCCAGTCAATGGAGCTTTATCCCCAGTCAATGGAGCTTTATCTCCAGTCAATGGAGCAACAACACCTGTAGTGTTTGCACCTGTAGTGTTTGAAGCAACAGCTCCAGTTTGATTTTCTGCATATACTCCCCCAAGAGTCAAAAGACCTACAGAAAGAGCAGCAACAATTGACAATTTGTTCATTTCTATCTCTAAAAGTAAAAATAAAAGACAAAAGCAGAGAATAAAGAATTCCTTCAAAATGTCAAGAGAAATTCTCTAAGCATTCTCTAATGCATTTCTAAATTACTAAAATCCAAATCATCAACTAAAAGAATCTGAATTTAAGACGATAATCATCAGCCAAAACCTTGCTTTTCAAAAGAAAAATCATAATATAAACTAAACTTTTAATCATAGAAAATACTAAATGTGAAAACTCGACTTCAAAATACTGAAACAAAAAGGGAATGCCAGAACCTGAGAAATAACACTCAACGGTATCAAGGTTAAAACCCCAATTTTTATGCCTGTTGGGACAAAAGCTACGATCAAAGGTATGATCCTAGATCTCCTCCAAGACCAAAAGTACATCTGAGATAAAATAGAGCCCATCAACCTTATTCTCGCAAACACCTTTCATCTCTATCTGAGACCTGGAAGCAAGATCGTTCAGCAAGCATGAGGACTTCATACTTTTGAAAATCGAAAAAACTGACTCATTTTGACTGATAGTGGAGGATTTCAGGTTTTTTCCCTTTGATTAGCAAACCAAAAATTTAACGATAAAAAACATACTCATAAAGTCGGGATAAAGCTCACAGAAGAGGGTGTAAAATTCCGCTCTCCATATGATGGAAGTAAACATATGTTTACTCCAGAAAATGTCGTAGATACTCAGTGTGAACTCGGTTCAGATATCATGATGGTACTTGATGTCTGCTCTCCTGCCTGAGCCGACAAAAGAACGATCCAAAAACATATCGCAATGACACATCGCTGGGCAAAAAGAGCCTTTGACCACTTCCAACCCAAATACGAAAGCTCAAGAGGAGTACTCTTTCCGATCGTACAGTGAGGGAGCTACCTTGACTTGAGAACCGAATCCGCACAGTACCTGAGCCAATTTGCTCGAGACGGAATCGCCATCTGAGGAGTAAGTGTCTGAGAAAGTAGAGAACTCATCGAACAAGTTGTAGCTCACACAACTCCTCTCCTACCAAATAATAAACCAAGGTACCTTATGTGAGTGTGAACTCCTGAAGATTTGAGATTTGCGATTGAGTATGGAGTAGATATGTTTGACTGCGTAGCGGCAACAAGACTCTGAAGACACGGAATAGCTTTTTCAGACCAAGGGAACATAAAAATCACAAATTCTGAATTTAGAACAGACTTCTCTCCTCTAACTGAAGGCTGTGACTGTTATACCTGCAGAAACTTCTCAAAAGCTTATCTCTGCCATCTCATCAGAGAACAGGAAATCCTATGAGGAACACTCATTTGACTCCACAATATCGTTTATCTAAATAGAATTTTAGAAGATTGGAAAAAAAATTTCTAACACAAAACTCTCCTAGAAAAAACTAGAATCAAACTTATCTCTTGACTTCTCGTATAAAAAGACTACTATTCATACTCACAATAAACAAAAACCCCACCATTATGAACACAAAAACAACTCAAGAAATCTTCAGAGAAAAACACAAAGACATCCTTGCTTCTTTGAACGAACTAAGAATTAGATACTCCAACAGTGTAGTTGCTTTTATTATAGTCATAATATGTACTACATTAGGGATACTAAGTACAGGCAATAATAGAATATTTTTTCTAATAATCTTTATGGTCGTTGTTGTATCGACAATCTTCGAGTTAAGAAGTTTCTTCAAAAACCTACGCTACCTCAAAGAACATAAGGAACGCCTCATCGCAATGGAAGCAGACCTCCACCATATTGCAGACACCAAAGATTTCGAAGAGATCAAGAAACTTATCAGTTTCTATGATAAACTCTGAAGATACCAAAAGCTCTCTATACTAGGGAGCTTTTTCTTAATTTTCATCTAAACAAAAAGGAAGAAAATCTAATTTTTCTCCCTTTTTTACCATATACAACAAGAGAACTACCTCTTATACACCTCAATGGTCCAATTTCCTGCGGGGAGCTTGTTTGCTCTAATCCATGGATTCAAATTTCTTACTTCTAGATAGGTATATCCATTAGCAGTAGCCCATGCCGCAAGGTTATCAGTCTTTCCTAGAGTAATCTTCTGAGTTTCAGGAAGCTGATATTGACTTCCCCACTTAGAAACATCAAAATACTGATCTAAATTCTCAAAAATCTCCTTCATCGCAAGAATCCTAAAAACATACCTATAAGTTTCATTATTCAAATACAAATCATAATAGTTATTTTGATATTGATACGCCATATCACTAGAGATACCATTAGAACCTCTATTATAAGCAGCCATAGCTAACCCCCAATTTCAAAACTTCTCATAAGATTTCTTGAGATATTCAATAGCTGCGTTTGTTGATTTCTCCAGATGGAATCTCTCATCGATAAGATCATCTACCCTCAATCCATATCCCTTAGCGGTTGAAGGAATAAACTGCCAAATACCAGCCGCATTTGCAGAACTCACAGCAGTTTCTCTTAATGCAGACTCTGCCAATGCCAAATAATACAAATCCCTTGGAAGACCAGCCGCCTCCAACTTTTTATCAATAAAAGGCTTAAAAAGCGGAGCTCTTTTCCAGATAATCTTCATCTGAGCTTCATTCATCTGATTAACCGCAACCTCTCTATCAAATCTCTCAATATTAAACTGATGCGTCTTGTCAAACGGAACTTTCTCTCCGGCAAGTGTTTTTTCTAGCTGAGGACTAGCAGAAAACCACCCAAAGGCATTCCCTGCCAAAAGTCAAATTCAAAGTACTCAAAAGCTAAAAATAAACACAAGGAAAAAAGATTTTAAAGTCAGATTTTTTTTCAATTTTTGAAATCAGATCTTTGCCATACTACTCCAAAACGATATAAAAATTATCTTCTAGAGTATAGATATTCGTTTCTGTTTTACAAGAATTTTTTAACTTGTTTACCAAACAAAAAAACTCACTTCATAAAAGAAGTGAGCTCTTTTTATTTTTAAAATTATCTCGTGACAACTCAGATTAGCCAGAAAATCATACTTACCATTAGCCATGAACCTGCAATAAACAAAAGTCCAATACCAGCCTGTTTAAGAATAGTCTGTCCGGCTCCAAATTTCTTATCATCTCCAGCAGCTGTCACCATCTGAAATCCTCCCCAAAGAAGAAGTACAAAAGTGATCAACCCAAGGATTCCTAGGACTCGGTTAATTGCAGTTTTAAT
>JABCOM020000050.1 GCA_013333605.2 candidate division SR1 bacterium | reverse complement strand
TAAGGAGTTTTATATTTTTTCTTGGCATTTTAGGGAGATAAACAGCCATTTTTGCTTATAATTAGCTTAAAATAAGCTATATTTAAGCACTTACTCCTCAAAATGCTATGATTTTTTATCGCAAGTCATCAAAATGCCAAGATTTTTTGATTTTTCTTGGCATTTTAGGGAAAAAATTTGACAACAACAGAAATTGCGGCTATAATTCTTGGCATTTTAGGGAAAAAATTATATTTTTTACTGAATATACGCTTAAAATAAGTTATATTTAAGTAAAAAATGATCGAATTCGGCCATTTTTTGAGCATAACTCCCTAAAATGCTAAGATTTTTTTGCAGCAAGTCATCAAAAAAGTCCCCATTTTTCATTTTTTGGGAGCTTTTTAGGGAGATTTTTTGGCTAAATTAAAAAGCGATGTCTAAGAATTTCAATAAAAGGAAGAAAATGCCTCAAGATATACCTGGTGTAGACGACGATCCGGGTGAAGAGCAGGATTACGACGATCTAGAAGACGACTTTTTCGCTCCGGTGGTCATAGATCCGCAGGAACAAAGAATTTATGAGGCCGATTATTTAAAGGACGATAGTTATATCAAGCTTTTAAAGGCCAATTCCGTCATTAGAGGCAAGGTAGTCGCCGACAAAAGAGGGCTGAAGATCAACATATACGACCTGAAGGTCTTAAATTTCTTACTAAAAACTCTTCAAGAGTGCGTTAAAAAAGACACTCAGCCCGTAAAATTTACTACCCTAGTGATCCCATTGGAGTTATTCAAGCGCGTAGTGGACGATGCGAAAAATTGGAGGACTAATTTTATAAAGTCCGTCGAAAAGCTCGAATATATAGCATTCGAGTTAAATAACTACAGAGACTGGGAAAAGAATGAATTTATCATCTGGCAAAAAACCAGGCTTGTTATAACTCCAAATTTCAAGACTAAGGGCGAGGAGCGTAAAAAAGCTACTTGCGAGATCAGCTTTGCAAAAGAGCTGGCTACGGCCTGCTGGCAAAAGACCGATTATACGCACCTGGATTTTAAGACCCTAAATAGCTTTACGAGCAAATATGCCATCAGATTTTACGAGGCCTTAGTGGCCAAGATCCAATACTACACGAATTTCAACAACTACAAAACCGAGTATGACTTTAAACAAGAGGAGCTGGAAGGGATTTTTGATGTAAAACTATCAAACTTACCAAATGGATTTTCTTATTTTCTATGCAAAATAATTCATTTTGATGACGTGGTTATCCCCGATCTCCAAGGCAAGCTGCAGTTCGGCTACGAGATACACGGCAAGGATAAGATCATCACGTTTAAATTTCAAAAAGACTATCTCGAGCAGTTTAGGACTAGAAAGGCCGACACGGTCGATCTGGCCATAGAGAAATTTAGAAATCTCATCGACGCAAAAAAAACTTATGACGACGGTCATACGAGGGTTTACGAGATAGATACAGACAAGCCCGAAAACGCTATGATGGATTTTTTGCTAAACATCAGCCAATACTACTACGGCATTTCGCTGCTAAAAAGGCCTGAGGAAATAAACCGGTTCGGAGAGGTTGCTATGAGCCGCGAGGGGGATTTATATTATATTAACACTCGCAAAAGAATTTCATATGGCAGGGCGAAGAAATTTTTGATCTATCTTTATAAAAATTACTACGAGCAGATCACGCGCGAGATAAGGGCGCTGAAAGAAAAAGGGGAAGTCGCCGCAAAGACTAAGCAAGAAAGAAGCTTGTTCGACGATATCTAGGGTTTTGATTTGAGGTTTCTAAGCTTCATCTCGGCCGTTTGTATCTCTTGGTCTTTGTCGCTAAGTTCTCTAAAGTACTTCAGCATCTCTTGTTCTAGTGGAGTCAGGCTTTCTAGCTCGCCTTTGTAGTATGAGCATATAAGGTCAAAAACTTTAGGCCTATATTTGCGCCAGTTGTAAAAAGTCGTTAAGGACATATCCAAGTCCTTGACCATCTCTCTTTTATTGAGGGTATAAATCCTCTCGCGATCGTCCATAGTTAGCTCTTTCTTGATTTTAGTAAAAAAAAATGCTACGATTTCAATAACGGCAATTTTAGAATTGATTGCAAACAATTATAACACATTGCGGATTTTAGCCCAAAAAGTTATGTTATAATTAAACAAAATCTATACAAAGGAGCGCGAATGAAAAAAATCATAGCCGTTTCGATTATCGGCGCTTTTTTCTTAGCGGGCTGCGGGAAGGAAGAAATATATACCGTGGACTACTATGAGAAAAACGACGATGCTAGAGCGGCCAAAATCGCAAAATGCGAAAAAGCGTCAAAAATGAACGCAGAAGAAATGGCTAACTGCCATAACGCCAAAAGGGCGCAATATCTGATTGATGAAAGCAAGCCAATAGGCCTTTCAGCTAAAAAATCTGAGAAAACCGATGAAAAATAATCTTAAAAAAGGAGCAATTAAAGCAATGATTTCAAATAAGTCCGCTGAACTAAGCCTTGTTTCAGCAAACTCTTGCGGGGGGGGGGGCAACCTATAAGCGAAATTTAACCTCTTTTGATTTCTTAAAAATATCCCTTCTTTTAACTCTTGCGATCTTAATTTTCTTTCCGACCGATATCTTGGCCGCG
>JABCOM020000049.1 GCA_013333605.2 candidate division SR1 bacterium | reverse complement strand
CCCCAAGATAAGGACTTTTTCTCACTGAATCTGTAAATGCTCCATCTCTCTAGGAAATATAAAATTATTTTTTTAAATATCCGTTTTTAAAACTAGCAAAATCCATTGCTTTCTTTCATTCTGGCTTGAAGGAAATCTCTTTTATCGCTTTATTAGGAGAAAAATCTGAATTGATAAGCGGATGGTCTTTATATTGTTGATAACTTTCCTTGTCTAGAACGAGCTTTTCAATCAAAACATGCTTCCCATCAAATTCAAAACTAATCTTTGGCCAGAGAAAATAGCCTTTATACTTGGCATACACACTTTCCAAACTTTCATTGAAAAGATCAATCAGACCATCCTCTTTGATAATTTTTTGAGAAGAAGTAACCTCACTTTCTATCTGCTTTTTGCGTGAGATATGGTCTTTTGCATAGTTCCAAAGAGTAGCATTAAGGAACTTTGGTCAGATTTTTTCCATATGTTCTATACAATCAAGACAGGTTCGTTCAAATGGCAGCTCAAAACTCAGTTGATCTACGATATCTCAGGTATCCATCCCCGCATCCATATGCATGATCGTAATTCATGTTTTAGGCTCCTGATTAAGAAAAACGCTTTGGATTGGGCTTGCTCAGCGGTATTTTGGTAGGAGTGAGCCGTGAACATTGATCGGTCCAAAGGGAGGAATATCAAGCAGGATCTGAGGAATTAGTTTTCCGTATGCGATAACAACAAAAAAATCTGGTTTCTTTTCTTGAAGTCGATCAAAAAAGTTTTTTCATTCTATCGACTTCTCAGGATTGATCCTGTTTGGTGTCTGAATATCCTCAATAGGAATTCCAAGTTCAAGAGCTTGAGATTTGATTATATTTGGTTGCAGTTTTAGTCCTCTCCCAACTGGCTTATCAGGCTGGGTAACTACACCTACGACCTCAAATCTTGGATCTTGGATAAGTTCCTGCATAAAAGGAACCCCAATCGGAGCTGAGGAAAAAAAGACAACTTTGTAAAATTCTGGATCATAGATCTTTTGCATACTTGGAAGACAATGTAAAACTCTATCACTAACTTTTGATATTCAATTGAGAAAACCATATCTAGCTAAAGTCCTCACTCAATATTCACTACAATGAGGTTCATGAGAGCACACCTTACCCTTGAAGTAAAAGGAGAAAATCCCTTTATCTGGAGAGAGTGTTCGCTGATAGCCACGAATAAGGATAATAAGAAATCTAGCTAACATACGATCTATTTTTTTAATCAGCTTTTTCATTCGTATTTCTTCCAATTAAAGCCTGGAGCGCTCACAACATCAGTCCATATCCTCAAAAGAATAAATAATTGACCATACTATCTTCAAAAACATGGAGAAAAAGTCCCATCACTAAAAGTGCCAGCAATCAGATCTGAAATGGCCTTAAATACTGTAAAAATTCTGATTTTTGATCAGTTTTTTCAGCCCTTGCAATGAGAGATTTTTGCATACGAAGAAAAATATACATCACCCCTACCCAAATCAAGAATCCAACAGTTCAGAGATCAAGCATCAGTTGAAGATAGAAATTTTCAGGCAAAAAGCTTCCAGTATGATGCACTGCAGGTCCAGAACTTCCAAGTCCGTATCAAAGCGGCTGATGAATTACTTGCAAGACTCAGCTTAATTTTTGCTGAATATGTACGAGCGTAGATTCCCACTTAAAAATACTGAGTCCAAGTAGGAGAATCGCGACTCAAACTGCGGATCAAATCAGGATTTTTTTATGTTTTTTGATGTGAGGAAAATATACACAAAAAAGCACAACTCCAGCACCTATCATCGCAGCTCTAGATAGCGTAGCTCAAAGCGTAATCAACCAAAGAGCAACTACAAAAAATCTAATCCAATCAGATTTTTTTCGTGATTTAATTTTTAAGATATTTTGGAATGAAAAATATTGCAAAATCAAAGGCAAAAAGACTACGAGAAAATAACCATAATTATTTGGTCATGAGAACAGCCCCTGCCATCTAAGCGTTCCTTCATATCAAGTAAGATAATACAATGGCGGCTTTAGTCAAAAATGATAGTCATCAAGTTTTCCATATCAAATTGCCATAAATCGATCTGGAAAGAATATTTTTGCTATTTGCCAAGCTCGACCTAAGATGACAACACTCACAAGTCCCCATTTTAATATATTTTGCCATTTTACCAAAGATGAAAAATCTGATTTCTCTGATTTTTTTTGTATTTTTAGCTTACTTGAGAGGAAATATCAGATACTACCAGCAGAGATCAAAATACATAGATACCAAAGCCCATATTTGATCCCAATGAGGATCTCGCTGAGCGTCTTGCCAAACATAAAGCGAGAAAGAAGAACCGAGAAGACAAGCAGTCCACCAAACACGATAATCATCTTCCACCGATGATGAAAGAAGTTTCTCCATGCTTTCCAGTTGAGCAGAAAAATAGCTCCAGCAAGCAGCATCCATACTCCATCTCTGAAAATCGCAATTGCCTCTGGAGAGAATACTCCAGCCCCATATCCTAGTACAGTTACGGAAATATGATATAATATCTGGAAAACGAAAAATCCTCAGATAATAATTGCCATCCCAGGATAATAGTAAAATAAAGAACGCTAATTATTATGCAAAAGCTGGCTTAAATTTCAAGGAGAAATCATTGCTGAGCTTGCTTTTCTCTGAATCTATCGATAAAAAAGATAAAATGTCAATAGTTATAAAAAACAAGAAATCTGATTTTTTTTGATTTTATTTTTTTTTGAGTATACTTAGAATATGATTTATATTGTTAGGTAGCGATGAGTTTAAAAGGATTTGCAGTCCTCTATGGAGATCAAATGTCTGAACTTGGAATAACGACTGATGAACTTTTTCAGCAGAAATCACTTTTTGATTTTGTAGTAAACTGAGAAATAGTAGTTGAAAAAAAAGAAAAAAAACTGATTAAAAATTCAGTTCTGGATTTTCCTTCTTTACCAAAAGAAAATTTTATAAAAGAAAAATCAAACCAAATTACATCTCCTATGACACTAAAAATTGAGTCTCCAGTAACAAAAATTGCAACTCCTCAAGTACAATCTCAGGTTCAAGCAAAAAATCCTCAGACTACTCCCCTACAGGCTCAAGCACAAAAAGCCCCTCAAATCTCTGAAAGAAAAGTTCAAGCAGTGCAAAAGCCAACTGCTCAGTTGAAGAATTCTACTACACCTTTACAAACTCCAGCAGCAAATAAGCTACTTATTAAAAAACCTGAAAATCCATCAATTATACCACAGATTTTAAAGACTCCAGTAGTTACAACTACTCCGAGACCTATTGAAGAAAAAAATCTAACACAAACTACAGAAAAAACACTAGAAAAACCGACTACTATTAAACCACAGCAAGCATATAGACCTACTCCAATATCACAGGCGCAGCAGACAACTCCAGCAGAGCTAAAGTCAAAACCTATAATTACTACCTTAGGATTTGCATCTGTTGAAAAAAACTTTAAATCACTATTTACATGAAATACCAAGAATTGGCTCAAAGAGGCGAAAATCTTTTCTATCCTCTTGGTCAGTGTATTGACAATCTTTTTCTTCTTTACAAATGCACAACTGGTAATGGTGATGGCACAGGACTTGTTCAGCTCAAATGGAAGCTGAGACCATCAACTTTTGCTAGAGGAGAATACAATGCATCAAAGTGCTGAGCTCAAACCTGAAACTGCAGAAGAACTTCAAGAGCTTGAGACACAGTTTGCAAAAATTAAGCAAAATAAGTTGGAAAGCCAGACTCTTTCAACTACGATGGAAGAATTCCTAGACAAAAAATGAGAACAACATACTATTGATTTTAACACCTTACCTCCTGGAAATAGATTAATCATTCCTGATTTGAATATCAATGCGCCATTGATTGATACTGAAGAAAATGGCGTGATCGACTTTTCTAAGGAAAACTTTGATGAAGAATTGACAAAAGGTGTCGTGAAATACCCAACTACTCCGATTCCAGGTAATAAAGGTAATACGCTCATTTTTGGGCATACTTCTAGTGAATGGTGGAAGAAAAATGAATATGGAGTCATCTTTAGAAATATTCCAAAGCTCAAAGCTGG
>JABCOM020000048.1 GCA_013333605.2 candidate division SR1 bacterium | reverse complement strand
TTTAAAATAAAAATGTATAAAGTGAAAGTACCCGTCAAATAAAAAAACATGAAAACACTAAAAATTAATCTCCTAGCAGATAATACTATATTTGTAGGAGAGATTACAAAAAAAGCTGATCTTTTGCATACCTTTTATGTAAAAGAGATAGAAAAACTTGATGAATTCATCTCTACAAACGCAGTCCCATACAAGTATTTCTATAAAGCATTCGGCTATTGGATACTCTGCAGTCTTCAACGATGCAAAGAGAACAAGAATCACTACGGCATTCTTACCAGAAAACTTATTAATTTTTCGAAAAAACTCTGGAAAAGGATCCGATCTCTCGCACAAAGGATTGCAAAAGAGATTAGAGAGTTTCAAAAAAGACCTGACGCGTCGCGTCTCTATTAAATGTTTTTTGTAGTAGTTTTTTTTCTTCATTGAAAAAGATCTCCATGTATTTCTTAGGAGATCTTTTTTTATTTCGAATATTATTTTTTTTAAAAATCTAAATTTTCTCCGTTTTTTCAGTGAAAATATCAAAAATCTCTTGCATATTAGGGTAAAAACTATAAAAGAGAGTGTATTTTATCTTTCTAAATAAGAAACAATGACAAAAAAAGAACAAACTGCAGGTGAAAAATTTGATCAAGCAACTCATACCATCTCAGAAAAACTTTGAGCAGCTGGTGAGTGAACTAAGAAAATGGCTGGAGGATTTATGCACTGGTGGAATAACTCAAGTCTAGAAGAAAAAATCACTATGATCATAGGAGTTATTCTTGTACTTTGCGCATTATGGCAGCTTAGATCTTTCATCTGGGGAATTCTACTTCTTTTAGTTGGTATCCTCGCAATCTCTGGGACATTCAATACTTACATCAGATGCGGAATTGATGCAATCAATTCAAAAGCTAAAAAAAGCACAAAAAAGGCTGAAAAAACTGAATCTGAAAACGAGTAATCAGTTTCACAACTTTATTATACCAAACTACTAAATAAAGCCAACTTATCACTTAAACAGGGATAGGAAGGCTTTTGTTTTTTGAAGAGATAAATTTTAATTTGCTAGCTTGAAACCAACGATGACAAAAGAAGAGAAGAACACACTCACTAGTAATATTTTTAAGCTTATTATTGGGCTCATCCTGCTCACAACGTGTTTTTGTTATCTTCACCAAAATCCAGCTGAAAAAATCGCGTTATATTCAGGTTTCAAGATGGTATTTCAAAAATCTGAAATCATCTTCTATAAACTTATAGGGAAAGATTGACAACTTCTAGAACAGAAATACAAATTGGAAGATGATTTCCAAGAGTTAATCAATTTTGCAGAAGAAAAGGGATGTTCTGATAGAGACTTTCTCAATGATCTCACACTACCGCTGAAAATTTTCTTTCAGAAAAAAAGGATGACATTGCAAATTACATCGCAGCTTATAGAATCCAATATAGAGATTTCAGTATTAGAATTGAACAAGAAAATTGTCACTAAAACAATCAATACGAGAAAAGCGATTTTATCTATTGTATCTAGATACTAATGATTATTTGAGTTGATATTGATGAGGTCATCGCTGAAACTCTAGACTTTGTACTAAAATTTCATGACTATCAAATCGCCTGAAAACCTCTAAAAAGAGAACAGTTTAGCTCCTACTATATTCCTAATATCCCTGGATATGAACATATCAGCAAAGAACAAGCCGTAAGCTTCTTCACAGATGGAATGAGATATTCAGCTGAGCATTGAGGTATTCAGCCTGTTCTTTGAGCAAAAGAAGTACTCGAACAAGCAAAAAAACAAGAGCACACACTCTACGCTATTACTGCAAGAGGACCACTTGTTCAACCTGCAACAGAGAAACGAATCAAGGACTACTATTCAGAAATCTTTGAAGAAATCATCTTTTGTAACTATCATGATACTACGAAACCTCAATTTACCAAGGAAGAGATGTGTCAAAAATACTGAATCCAACTCATGATTGATGATAATTTAGAGTATGCAAGAGCAATTGCTAAAAGCAATATCCATGTCCTTCTGATAGATAATCCTCGAAATCAAGATTACTCTCCAGAAAAAGATCCACTTATCACAAAAGTTAAAAATCGATCAGAAATCCATTTTGACAAATAAAAAGAAAAATCTGATACAATCAAACTATCAATTAAACAGATCTCTTCTTTAAAGAAAAAAGCCTGATTCACATCAGACTTTTTTTGATAATTACATCATTTAAAATTATTTTCCATATTTAGCATTAGCTCAAAGATGTTCTTCAATTCTAAGGAGTTGATTATATTTTGCGATTCTATCTGTTCTAGATGCAGAACCAGTTTTGATAAGTCCAGTATTCATCGCAACAGCCAAATCAGCAATAAAAGTATCCTCAGTTTCTCCTGATCTATGAGATGAGATAGATCTCATTCCATGCTCATGAGCCATATTGATAGCATCAAGAGTCTCAGATACCGTTCCGATCTGATTAAGCTTAATCAAAATAGAATTAGCAATTCCTTTCTCGATTCCCATCTGAAGTCTAGAAATATTTGTTACGAAAAGATCATCTCCAACAAGCATAATCCTCTCTCCCAAAGCATCAGTTAACTTCTTCCATCCATCAAAATCATCTTCAGCCATACCATCCTCAATCGAAATAATTGGGTATTTTTTACACCAATCCTGATACAAGGCAACGAGCTCATCAGCATTCAGCTTTTTACCTTCTCCTGCTAGATCATACACTCCATCTTTAAAGAACTCACTAGAAGCCACATCAAGTGCAAGAGAAATCTTTCCAGCATATCCTGCTTTTTCAATTGCTTCCATAATCACTTGCAGAGCCTCCTCATTTGATCCAAGATTTGGTGCAAAACCTCACTCATCACCAACTGAAGTCACAAGCCCCTTAGCCTTTAAAATTGATTTTAAAGTATGGAAAACCTCTGCTCCCCATCTAAGTCCCTCACGGAAACTAGGTGCCTTATTTGGAACAATCATAAACTCCTGAATATCTACATTATTATCTGCATGAGAACCTCCATTAAGAATATTCATCATAGGAAATGGTAAAGTATTTCCCTTCCCCTCACCAAGATATTCATAAATATACTTCTTTTCAGCATTTGCACAAGCTACTACAAACGCCATACTCACACCAAGCAACGCATTAGCACCAAGATTTGACTTATTTGGAGTCCCATCAAGCGCAATCAACTTTTCATCTAAACTTCTAAAAGATTCAAAAGTCTGACCTTCAATAGCATGAGCAATAGTTGAATTTACATTTTCAACAGCCTTCAAAGTCCCTTTTCCAAGGTATCTTGATTTATCTCCATCTCTAAGTTCAAGTGCTTCATGCACTCCTGTTGAAGCTCCAGATGGCACTAAAGCTCTACCAAAACTTCCATCAGCGAGTGTAATTTCTACCTCTACAGTAGGATTTCCTCTAGAGTCAAGAACTTCTCTAGCATAAACTTTACTAATTGTGTATCACATATATCTTTTTATACAAAATAAAACCAAATTTCAGACTATGATTTTGCACATAAAATGCAAGAAGAAATCAGATTTTTTTATCTTCTCTTCCCAAAATCATAAGGCATAATTATTATACAACAAAGCTTTCTATCAAGGATATCTATAACTTTTTCCCAAAAAAACAACTAAAACACACATCCATAATTTGTACCACTCTGAGTATAATGATTTTTTACCTCTTGAAAAGTATCATTTTTAACTACCGCTTCACAAGCCTCACGAAGCTGAGTATCAGCCATAAGTTTCCAAGGTTGTAAGGTCTGTTCTAGAGATTTCTCCATTGCAGACTGATTTTCTAATGGAGCATTTTTTATCACGCAAGAGTAAAAATCAACAATACGATTACAAACTTGAATAGAAAAAAGATGATTTCTCTCTTCTTTCTGAGCTAATGCAGCAGTTCAAGAAGAAACTCAAGATCCATTAGAAACACTAGTCGATCTCTCAGTTATTCAATTTCATGAAAGCATACTCACCTGCTGAACTCAACTCAAATCAAACTGCCCTTCTCCACTCAGAGTTTGGCTTCAGCTCAATAAATTTTCACCAGTCAAAGTGAGAGAAATATCAGACTTTCCCCTTTTTAAAAGGGAAAGTATAAGAAGTAGAACGAACAAAAAAAGAGAAAAAACAATTAAGAACTGAATTCTCCTCTTCTTTTTTAGTTGAGATCTCCTCCTAAGCATCATATGGACATAAAATAAATACTGATATTACTTTTTTATGAGTTCAAATCCATCTTTAGAATCTTTAACTTCCCATCACTTTTCCAAAATCTCAGCCCTAAGCTGATCTGCTAATACATAATTTTTATCAGTTTTAGCCTGTTTTCTTGCCTCAGCAAGGTATAAAATTTCTTCTGGGACCTCAACACTTTCCTCAATAACAGAATCAAAAAGTCAGACTTTAAGAACCTTATCCTCAAGTTCCTTAAGAAGAGATAAGGTTTGCTGCGTAGGATGCAAGAGAGCTGAATGAATATCAGAGAGCAACTTTGGAGTATTTAAATTATCTCAAAGCGCAGCATAAATTTTTTCTTGAAAATCATCATATCATTCGGTTAGAGTCAGATTTCTTATTTTTTTAATCAATCCCTGCCTTTCATTTTTAGCTTGTTCTAAGGCATCTCGAGTAAAGTTCAAAAAATTAGAATACTGAGCCTTAAAATAGAAATATCTTAAATCCAATGGAGAATACCCTTTTGCTTTGATATCATCAAGAGAATAAATATTCCCCAAAGATTTACTCATCTTTCCCCCATCAACCTGAAGAAACTCATTATGAAGCCGATATTTCACCCATGGCTTATGTCAAAAACTACATTCTGACTGAGTGATTTCATTTGAATGATGCACAGTAATATGATCAGTTCCTCCGTGATGAATATCAAATTGCTCACCAAGATATTTGCTCGCCATAGCACTACACTCTATATGCCAACCAGGAAATCAAACTCCCCATGGAGAATCTCGCTCCATCTGCCTCTTTTCATTTTTAGGAGAAAATTTCCAAAGTGCAAAATCTGTCGGATTTCTTTTACCTCAAATATCAACTCTCTCTCCAGCATTAAGATCCGCTAACCTCTTTTTATAATTAGCTCACATCAGCTTTCCATAATCTTCTACTAGACTCGTATCCATATAAATTCCATCATCAGGAATAGTATAGGTATATCCTTTCTCTTCTAATTTCTCAACCATCTGAATCTGTTCCTGAATATGTTCAGTGGCTCTCGGCATAACATCAAAACGATTAATTCTAAGCTCCTGCATCGCATTCAAAAAAATATCTTCATATTTTTTTGCAACATCCCAAGCTGAGATCCCATCAATTCTAGATCCCTTCTCCAGCTTATCCTCACCATCATCCGCATCCGAAACCAAATGCCCAACATCAGTAATATTCATCACCGCCTTTACCGGATACCCAAAATATTTTAGCGTATTTCTAATCAAATCCGCGGTAAAAGTCGCTCTAAAATTCCCAATATGTGGCGTTGAATACACTGTTGGTCCGCACGAATACATCCCAACATATTTTTTTCAGTTTTCAGATTCATTCATCAATGGCTCAAAAACTTCTTTCTCACGAGTAAGTGTATTATAGAGTTTTAGTTCTGGCATCAAAATATCAAAAAAGTCTAAAAACAACTATGCATTTAACCTTAGGAATAGGCAAAGAAAATGCAAGAAGAAATCAGACTTTTTTCTCTTTCTATCCTCAATATTTTTTAATCGCTTGTTGAAAAAGTTCTCCCTTCTCCTCAAAATTTTTCCAATTACTATAGCTTGGAGATGCAGTGGAAAGAAGACACACTTTTCAAGGAGCAGTATGCTGATAAGCAAACCTTACAGCTTCATCCATATCTCTAGTTGAAAGCATATTTCAGTCAAAATCAGAGAGCAATTGACGGATTTTCTCACCAGAAGGAGGGAAGAAAACCAAATTCTGAATTCAGAGTTCTTTTATCTTTTCTACAAGAATTTTAAAATCATATCCTCTATCTGTTCCTCAGAGAAACAGAGTTCAAACTTTATTTCCAAAAGTTTTTAAAGCCTCTAAAGTAGAATCAGGAGTCGTTGAAATTGCATCATCATAGAAGGTTATCCCCTTAAAAGTTCCAACAAGCTGTAATCTATGAGGAAGTTCATGAAAATGAGCTATCGTCTGACGGATTGAATCATTATTGATTCAAAGATACTTTGCAACGGCAATCCCAAGCGAAATATTTTGAAGATTATGCTCCCCAAGAAGCAAACGATCCTCTGTAGAAAAGAGCTTCTCACCTTGATAACTGAAAACTCCATCAGCCCATGTAGACTCCCCTCCTTGTCCATAAGTATGGAGATTAGAATAAAGCTCAGAAAGCTGAAATTCTTGAGCAGTTCTCGCCAGAACAAAGTTCTGCTCTGATCACTTTAAGATATTGAGTTTTGCCTGAGTATAATACTCAAATCCGCCATGCCAATCTAAGTGCTCAGGGAAAATCGCTCACAAAACCGAAATGAAATTCTGCTTTTTAAGCTTCTCAAGCATATAACTTGAAAGCTCACAAACGACATAATCTCGCTCCTCCTTAAAATCAATCTCATCCAAAACAGGCTTCCCAATATTTCAAACAAGTTTCACACGGAAACCAGCATCTTTTAAAAGCTCATAAATCAGACTTGTCATGGTAGATTTTCACTTACTAGCTGTAATTGCAATTACCTTACCCTTATAGTGATCAAAGAAAAACTGCATTTGCGTCAAAACCTTATCTTGATAAGGCTTTAACTCAGCTGAATACGGCACACCTGCTGACTTAAAGATAATATCAAAATCCTCCAAATGCGAGAGATACTGCTCTCCCGTTCTCAAAGCAATTCCCTGTTCCTCTAGTTCTGGCTGATCTTTTACATCCAAAACAGTTAATTTTTCAAAAACAAAGCCATTATGTAATAGAAAGTTCAAAGTCGATTTTCCCTCAAGTCAAAATCAAAGAAGCGCAATCTTTTTCCCAGCAAATAAGTTCTTATCTAGCATTGCCTTATCCAAAAGATATAAAATACTGATCTCTAAATCTTAAAACATTTTCCACTTATCAAAACAAAGAAAAAACCAGCTCCCCAGCTGGATTTTTTAGTTATTACAGTTCCTCATCTTCAAAAAGATGCTGAAGTACTCTCTTATTTTCAGTCCTTTTTGGAGCATCATCATCCACGATATTCAGGATTTTTGTCTTTTGTGAATTTTGATTTGCAGACTTCCAAACCTCAATAATGCTCATAATCAATCAAACAACAAGAACAATCAACTGAACACTCAATCCCCAAGCAATACCGATCGTACCAGTATTTTGAGAAACTCATCGACGCGGACTCCGTGGTCGTCAAGGCGCTCCAGGCACTGGCCGACGACGGCATGCTCAGCCGCTCGGTGCTGCAGCACGCCGTGGACCGCTAC
>JABCOM020000047.1 GCA_013333605.2 candidate division SR1 bacterium | reverse complement strand
AAATGGAATTGTACAGACTCAACTTTTAGAAACCCTTGATGTACTCCGCAACGTGTGTGTACAGCCCGACGGAAAAGTTGTTGCAATGGGTTCCTCACTGGAAGGAGTCATACAAACAGGTACAAAAAAAGTCGCTTTCGCTCGTTACAACCCCGACGGTAACTTAGATATGGGGTTTGGAAAAGACGGTATCCTGATATTGGACATTTCACCTGTTTATGGAAATTTCGCCTGGGAGGGAGAAATTCTAAGTGACGGTAAAATAGTCGCTTGCGGTTATACGTTCGATGATAGTAACATTGAAGCAAAATTGCTTGTAATAAGACTAACCAAAGATGGCAAACTCGACCAGACATTTGGTACAAACGGTTTTACACTTGATGAATTTCCAATAAAAAATCCTATGGCAGAGAGATTGGTCGTTCAAAAAGACGGTAAAATCGTAATCGGCGGCTACTACGGCGACAACATTATGACTATTCGTTACGATGTAAACGGTAAGCGAGACAAGACTTACGGAACGGACGGAATGTGTGTAATTAAGATAAACAATGCCAATTCTTTCGTAAAAGGTATGGATATTCAAGATGATGGCAAGATTGTGGTCGCAGGTCCTTATCCTCATACCGATGTAACAACTAAATGGAAATGGTTTGTTACCCGAATAGGAACAGAAGGTAAAATAGACAAGTCTTTTGGCGAAGATGGCTTCGTCTTTCTCCACGATATAGGAAGAGGGGACGATTGGGCTACAGCACTAAAAATACAGAGCGACGGTAAAATAGTAGTAGGAGGACACTCTTGGGACGAAAATCTACCCGTATTGCAATATAGCACTGCCATAGTCAGATTGAATAAAGACGGCAGCATCGATAAAACTTTTGGAAAAGACGGTCTGGCAAGAAACAGATTTACGACAGACGTCAACAGTAACCTCCTGGCAGATATCGTCATCGCTCCGAACGGAAACATATATGCTGCAATATCAAATTACATATACATAGATGCCAATGGTAAATTACAGCGAGATTTGGGCATTATGAGCCTTACCAAAGACGGAGCATTAAATACGGCTTTCGGCACTAACGGCTTTGCATCTACAGATGTTAACGGAGGGGAAGATGATGCCATTTCTTTAGCATTCACTCCCAATCGTAAAATTGTTTTGGGAGGTACTTCTTACACAGATATCGGCTGCAAATTTACTATCCTTCGTTACAACACCGATGTAGAGACAGGTTACGAACAGCCTTTCACCGATGCGGACAACAACGGCAAATCGTTCGAGGTATATCCAAATCCGACAAAAGATATACTCAATATCAACGCAAAGGGTATAGGCAGCAGCTACAAAGTACAGATTATCGATATGACGGGAGCTATCGTAATGACAGCCGACAACGCAAAGACTGTCAACACAAGTACGCTGAGCACAGGTAATTATATAATTAGACTTATTGCCGACGGCAAGACTTATGTAAACCGTTTCACTAAAAAGTAACCATATATTTCACCGATATATCTGATAACAACAGACTTACAGCCATTAACACTGTAAGTCTGTTAACTTTTTCATCGTTAAAGCAAAATACGGCAAGGAACACCCATAAGTTGCTTTTTACCAATCAATACACCTATTCCTTAGTTATTGAGTAGTTGAGGTGATAATTTTCATAAGTTCTTTTACTCCCTCCGATGCTACTTTCTTAATATAATGCCAATTGTTATTATTTAAGGCTACGCTGTTGGGGTCTATTATATAGATGGGCTTCCCTTCGGGCACGTAATGTACGAGCGATGCTGCCGGGTAGACATTTAGCGATGTGCCTATAACTACAAATATATCGGCTGTCTCGGTAAGTTTTATTGCCTCCCCGAGCATCGGCACAGCCTCTCCAAACCACACTATATGAGGACGCAGCTGATAACCACGTTCGCATTTGTCACCTATTTTCACCTCATATTTATCGGGTGTCAGTTCGTACACTAAGTTGTCGAAACGCTCTGAACGAACCTTTGTAAGCTCTCCGTGCAGGTGAATTATATTTTTAGAGCCGGCACGTTCGTGCAAGTTATCTACATTTTGTGTTATGATATGGACATCGAAGTATTTTTCTAACTCCACCAATCCCTTGTGCCCGTAGTTCGGACTGACCTCGAGCAACTGCTTTCGCCGCTGATTGTAGAAGTCTGTAACCAGTCGGGGGTCTCTTATCCAACCTTCGGGCGATGCTACATCTTCTATCCTATACTGCTCCCACAATCCCCCGCTATCACGAAAAGTGGATATCCCACTCTCGGCACTTATGCCTGCTCCTGTAAGGACTACAACTCTCTTCATAACTTTATGATTCTTCGTTGAATAAAAATTTTTCAAAGTTAATAAAAACATTGCAATAACACAAAAATCCATTATTCGCTAACAACCAAGAATTTAACAACAAAAATCTACTATATAACATCAAAAAAGGGCTATCTTTGCTTTAAGATAACCCTCTTGATATACAATGAATAAAAAATCCGAATATGAAATTTAAGGATTGGTAACTGTCATATCTCCTTTGTAATTCACATTGATAGTGCTACCGAAGTGCGATTTACCGACAAACTTAATCTCGTCTGCCGTTACAATGGCTGTTCCGCTGTCTATGAAGAAAAATTCGGACTGCGACCAATACCATAAGGCTGTACCGGTAATTACTTGATTTATACGCCCTGACGATTTAAGCAGAGTGCCTGCCGACTTTGAGTCTGATACATTATATGTACCCGCTTTAAGTGAAGTTGCATTTTTTTCGAGAATAAATTCGAGTGTAGCCCAAATCTTATCGTTATCTTTTTTCAGTGTAACATAAATATCTCTTGTTCCGTTCTTAAACCAATCTTTGTAATCTAAAAAAGTCCCAACAGTGAAATCTTCCGTTTTTGTAGTAGGTTGCTTGGGTTCGAGTTCCCAAGGGTCTGGTCCGAAGTAAGGAATATCTCCTTTATAATTGATATTTATGGTACTGCCAAAATGGGAATTGCCTGTGAATTTTATTTCGTCTTTTGCAACAACAGCCGTACCACTATTGATGTAATAAACTTCAGTTACATACTTCTGATACATTAGAGCACAACCCATAACGGACTGTTCTATAAAGCCTATCGATTTCCAGAGAGTACCCACTTTTTTCGTATCCGAAACATTAAAAGTACCGGGCAATAATTCATTCTTATTCTTATCTATCACAAAACCAAGTCCTCCCATAGTCAAAATTTGCTGGTTTTCCTGTTTTTTCATCAGTACATACAGATATTTGGTACCATTCTGGAAATGGTCTTTATAATCGGTAAATGTTGCCGAGGTAAAGTTTTCCGTTTTGGTGGTAGGTGTTTTGGGTTCGTATTTCCAGTGGTTTTCTGTACTTGTGTCGTCTATCATATTTGTATAATTGCCTTCGTATGCGATATTGTACGAATTACCTTTAGTGTCTTTACCCGTAAAAATAATTTTATTTTCATCGATAACCAATTTACCTTCAGCAAAAGCAACACTCTCTTTTGTCTCGTCTTTAGCATTGAATTGCCTTACAAAACTATACGATTGGCTGATATTAAAGGTCATTTTAGAGAAATCTTCTCCGCCTTTACTCGGGTTATACTCGCCTTTTGTGGGATTAAACTTATCGTCGGGCTTATCCGAGCAGAAAATGAAACGGAACTCTACACCGTCTTTTATGGCAATACCTCTCGAATCGCGTGTACCGGGGGTTACCAGTGATAGTCTGTAGATATGATAATCTGTACCAATTCCTCCTCCTCTAAGGTAATAGATATACAGCATATCTACCTTGTCGTAACTGTCGCCTACTGTCACATTACAGGTTGCTGTCTTGTTGCCGTCTTTTGTGGTGGCGGTAATAGCAGCTACGCCGTTGGCTATTGCACTCACTCTACCGTCGACAGATACCGTTGCTACGTTCGGATTGCTAGATGACCATAACACTGTCTTATCCGATGCATTTTCGGGTGAAACTATGGGGGCTATTACAAATTCTTCACCTACCTTCAATGTCTTTTCCGTAGGATTTACGGCAACGCTTGTTACCGCTACTTTTCGATTCGGTTCTTTGCAAGACAAAAGTCCGATACTTACTACCGATAATAGTCCTAAATAAAATACTTTTCTCATAATTAATTTATTGTTGAATTTATATTAAGGTTTAATACTAATTTTTATGTGACAAAATAAAATTGCCGATTACAGATACCTTTCGAAAAGAAATTTCAGAACAATCTAATAGCATATCATCTGATAGACAACAGTTTCACTGTATATGCGGGCAAAGTTAAGAAAAATATCTCGACCAACCAAAAAGTCGTTGTTGTGTTT
>JABCOM020000046.1 GCA_013333605.2 candidate division SR1 bacterium | reverse complement strand
ATTTTATGCTCCTTTTTCTTGTGTTTATGCTCCATTTACTTGTGTTTATGCTCCATTTACTGGTGATTATGCTCCATTTACTGGTGATCAAGCTCCATTGACTGGGGATAAGGCTCCACTAACTGGGGATAAGGCTCCACTAACTGGAGATAGAGCTCCAAAGAATGAAGATGATGGAGTAGTTATTGGTGGACACAAGATTTTTATGTCAAAACCAGTAGGTTCTCTTAGACCTTTTAATCATGTAGGAAAGGATTTGCCTGTTTCATTCAATATTATGAAGAAGGGAACTCTTTTCTCTGGAACAACTACTGCTTATAGTTCTATTGATAGTTTCTCTGGAAACTTCAAGGTAAGTCTTGAGATGAGTAATAATCTTGTTGAACCTAAGACATGGAAGGCTCTTGATCCTAAGGATTATCATTTGACTGGAATCGTTCCTATGTACTCTGGAGCGAGCTATCAGCTTTCAGGACTTAGAGTAAAGGAACCAGGTTTCTATAGAATTACTATCCAACAAGAAGATGGAGAAAAACTAAGTGGAACACAAGAAATCAAAGTTTTCACTTATCAATCAGAATATGCATTTACTGGTGATGAGCTCGCTAAGGTAAAGGCTGTAAGTCAGATTTGGGATAATTTGGTTGATACTTTGAAAAAACAATCTCCAAAACTTTCTGGAGATCAGAACTGGATTAAAGCTTCAGATGAGGTAAAGTCTAATATTAATGCTATCCTTGCATATGAGGCAGATGAAAAAGTTGCAACTAAGGAAAATAGACCTCACTATTATTCAGCTCCAACTGATTGGAGATCATTCTCTTACTTGATCGGAGCTTGGATGGCTGATACTATTCAACTTAGAAAATAGTTTCAAAAAGCTGAAGAAATCCTTGTATTAACTAGGAGAAAGAAAGTCCTCATTGTGAGGACTTTTTTTGTTTTTCTTGGATACTTTTCCTTGCAAATGAGCTTGATTTCACTACACTAGAGTCAGTTTTTTCAGCTTTTTTATTATTAAATAGAGCAGGAATATGCCTCGTATTGTAGATGTGATCGAAGAACTTAAAATTGATAAAGCAACTTTTGCCAAAGTGTATGAAAAGGTGATGGATAAGCCGCTCAGTGCAAAGGCTGCAACAATTTCTGATGCAAATTTGGAAAAGATTAAGTATGTTTTGGATCAATTGCCGTCTAAGTGAGGGAAAACTGCTAAGGAGGAAAAACAGCCTGCTAAAAAAGCAGCTCAAGAGGCTAAAGTTTTGAAATCTGATGAATTAGGATTCGGAGGCGGATTTTTGTCTGGACTTGGATTTTCAAAGCAGGAGGAAAAGACAGTAGATCCTGAGCAAGATGAAGATGATCTTGCATTGCATAATATTCAGATCCCTGTGGTATCTAGTGAGGAAGTTTCTCAGGAAAGAATTAGTTTTTCTCAACCTACGCAGAGATATGAGGCGCGTAAGATTTCTTCAGCTCCTGAACAACCAAAAGAAAAGAAAGAATTTCCGGCAAAAAAGCAGCATGGAAATATCTCAATTGGACAGGGAACTTATAAAGCAAAGGAAAAGGTTGTGGCAACAGCTGCTGATTTTGCGAGATTTCAGACAGAGAAAGCACCAGAAAAGAAATCAGATTTTTCTGAATGAGCTGCTAAAAAACATCATACTTCACAGCCTGAGAAAAGGGTTGAAAAGAAACCTGAGAATAAGCCAGTTGCACCAAAGGTACACAAGGAAGCTACAACTTCAGCAAACCTTGTAAAGAAAACAGAGGTGACAATTGATGAAAATATTACTGTAAAAGAGTTCTCAGAAAAGATCTGAGTTCCTTTGCCTGAGGTGATGAAAAAACTCATTGCAAATGGTATTATGACAAGTTTGAATGCAAGTTTGGATTTTGATACAGCATCTTTGATTGCTGAAGATTTAGGTGTTTTGCTCAAGAAAAAAGAAGCAACCTTGGATGCTCAGAGTTTTATGGAGTGAGATTTGCAAAAGATCTTGGATATTGATAAGGAGGCTGAACATCAGGTTGAGAGAGCTCCAATCGTTACCGTAATGGGACATGTAGATCATGGAAAAACTTCACTACTTGACTATCTAAGAAAAACGAGCGTTGCTGGTTGAGAAGCTGGAGGTATTACTCAGTCAATCGGAGCTTCGATGATTGATTATAATAATAAGAAGATTACTTTTATTGATACGCCAGGGCATGAGCTCTTTACTTCGCTTAGAGCGAGAGGAGCGAAACTTACAAATATCGCGATTATTGTGATTGCGGCTGATGATAGCGTGATGCCTCAGACGATTGAATCAATCAATCATGCGAAGGCTGCTTGAGTGCCTATTATTATTGCAGTGACTAAGATTGATAAACCTGGTAATAATATGGAACAGATTAAAGCTGATGTTGCCAAGCATGGTTTGACTCCAGAGGATTGGGGAGGAGAGACACCTTTTGTTGGAGTTTCTTCAAAAACCGGGCAGGGAATTGATGTCTTGCTAGAGTATGTACTTTTGCAGGCTGAGATGCTAGAACTAAAGTATAATCCTGAGAGACAGGCAGTTTGAGTTGTTGTGGACGCTTATAAAGATCCAAAGCAAGGAGTAGTTGCAAGTTTGATTGTCTTGACTGGAACGCTCAAAAATGGAGATATTATCGTAGCTTATAATACTTATGGTAAGGTTAGAAGAATGCAGAACTGGATTTGAAAGAATGCTTCAAAAATTTCAGGAGGAGAGCCAGTTCAGATTCTTGGATTTACTGAGTTGCCAGAACCAGGAAGAATTGTTGAGGTTGTTTCTAATGAAAAAGAGGCTAATCAGAGAATTGCCTTTATCAAGGAAAATGAGACTAAGGCAAAGGGAGATGGAGCTTTGCAACAGTTCTTGGCTCAGTTGAAGGCTGGAGATCAGTCAAAGATATCAGAATTAAGACTGATTTTGAAGGCAGATGGTTCTTCAAGTTTGGAAGCCTTGAAACAGGCTGTTGATGGGATTTCTCTACCAAAGCATGTTACTATCAAGGTTGTGCATAGTGATGTTGGATATTTTGGAGAAAGTGATCTTTCGCTCGCTCAGGCTTCAAGAGCAATTTTGCTCTGATTTAATATCTCAATGAATGCAGCTCTTAAAAAGAAGGCTGAATCTCTCAAAATTGAGATGAAAACCTTCGATATCATCTATGAATTGACTGATTATCTCACTAATCTTTTGCTTGGTATGGTTGAGGTTGAAAAAGAAGAGGTTGTTGTTGGAAAGCTTGAGATCCTCTGAGTTTTCCATACTGAGACCAGAGAAATGACGATTTGAGGAATGGTTAAGGAAGGAAAGGTGAAAAATAAGCTTAAGTTTAGAGTATACAGAGGAGAGGATATTTTGACAAATGGGGAGATCTTGTCTCTCAAGAGAAATAAGGATGAGGTGAAAGAAGTGAATGCAGGAGAGGATTGTGGAATGAAGGTGAAGATGGGAAAGAGACTTGATATCTGAGATATTCTTGAATTTTATGAGATGCAAGAGGTGAAAGAGTAATTTTTTATTCTCTAGTCCTTATAATTTCGCCTTTAGTCTATGTAAAGGATGAAAAAGCTGATCTCAATGATCAGTTTTTTCTTGTTTTTGGGAGGTAAAAAAATATAAAAAAACCTGATTTTTATTTTTCTAGTTATAAGTAATGCAAACTAATTCGTTGATACATAATGCGGTATATGCTGCGGATAAGCCACAGGTTGAGCTTCTTTTGGATACTCCATTTTCAAAGGAGATTCGTATCTGTCTTTCAAAGGGGCAGGAAATGAAGAGACATCAAACTGCCTTTCCGATTGTTGTTGAGCTTTTCGAGTGAGAAGCTGAATTTTGAGTAGAGGAGCAGGTTTATCATTTGCATAAGGGAGATATTCTTACTTTGGAAGGAGGTATTCCTCATGATGTAAAAGCACTTGAGGAGAGTATTATTCGTTTGACGCTTTCAAAGCAGGATGCGGTTGCTCGTGTGGAACAGGTTGCTCAGCAAAGTGCATAATGGGTATAAAAGGCTGAGAAATCGGCTTTTTATCTTTTTTTATTTTTAAAAATTTAGTATTTTATGGCGAAACTCTACTTTAGATATGGGGCAATGAATGCTGGGAAATCAACTGCGCTGATGCAGGTGGCATATAACTATGAGGAGAGAGGTATGCAGGTGCTGATTTTAAAGCCAGCTACTGATAGTAAGTGAGGTGCTAGCGTTGTTTCTAGGATATGACTAGAGAGAAAGGTTAATGCTTTTATTGAAAAGGGGGAGAGGATTGATGATATTCTAGATGGGATTTCTGAACAGGGAAAATATGCGTGTATTTTGGTGGATGAAGTGCAATTTTTGGAGGAAGCACAGATCGATCAGCTTTTTGAAATTGCGATTTTGAGAGATATTCCAGTAATTTGCTATGGATTAAGGACAGATTTTTTATTGCAAACTTTCCCTGCGAGTGGAAGGCTTTTAGCATTGGCACATAGTATTGAGGAGTTAAAGACGATTTGTCGCTGCGGGAGGAAAGCAGTATGTAATTTAAGGCTTATAGACTGAAGACCGGTATTTACAGGAGCACAGGTAGCGATAGATGGAAGTGGTGATATTCGCTATGAGTCAGTATGCTGAAAATGTTTCTTTAAGCTCAAGGAGCAGTATGCCTAATTTTTGGTTAGCTCTTGCAAAATCTGAAAAAATAGCTATACTTTTGCTGTGAAGATTGTCCTCAACATTTAGGTGGATTAAAAAGCAGGAAAGGAGGCTAAAAATCAGATTTTTTTGCTTTTTAATCTATCTTGAAGAAGAGTGCTGAGGCGGATTTTCTAAGACTTTTTTATTTTTTAGAATATAAAAAAATGGTAGTAAGAAAACAATTTGAGCTTGCTCGCCAATCAATGACTTGGCAAGGAAGGGAAATCTCTCTTGAAAAGGGGAAATTGGCTGTGCAGGCAGATGCGAGTATTAGAATGCAGATGGGAGAAAATGTGATGCTTTACTCAACAGTTATGGAGAAAAATCCGAAAGAAGGACTAGATTTCTTGCCATTGATGATTGATATGAGAGAGAGTTATTCAGCTGCTGGAAGAATTGCTGGAGCTGTATATAGAAGAAGAGAGGGAAGACCTTCTGATACTGCAATCTTGTATGCGAGATTGACAGATAGAGCTTTGAGACCTATGTTTCCAAAGGGGATGATCAATGATGTAGTAGTTTCAATTACTCCGCTTGCATTGGATCATCAGTTGGGGCTTGGAGTAATGCATATTATTGGAGCTTCACTTTCTATTATGGCGGCTGGGATTCCGTTTGATGGACCTGTTGGAGCTGCGCAGATAGGATATCTTGATGGTGAATTTATCGTAAATCCAACTCTTGAACAGTTGGAAAAATCAGAATTAAATCTTTTGGTTGCTGGAAAGAAAGGTTCTATTAATATGATTGAATGTGAGGGAAAAGAATTTCCAGATGATTTGATGAAAAAGGCCTTTGACCTTGGACAAAAGGTGATTGATGAGGCATGCGATTGGCAGTTAGAATTTTTGAAAACTTTGGAGATTAAAACTCAGGAAATCACTTTTAATAAGCCATCTGAGGAAACCATGCAATTGGTAGATCAGGTTTTGACCGCTGAAAGACTTGAGGCGATGGCTGGGAATACCAAAACTCCATTCAATGAGCTCTATTCTCAATATGAAAAAGAGGCTTTGGCACTAGCAGCTGAAAAGGCTGAGAGTGAGCAGGCGAGTGAATACAGTGAAAGTAAAATCAAGATGGGAGTTTTCAACGCAATTAAGAAATTTATTAGGTCAAGAACTATTGAAACAGGGAAGAGAATAGATGATAGAGGAGAGCTTGATATTAGACCACTCTATTGTGAAGTTGATAACTTGCCTAGAGTACATGGAAGTGGACTTTTTTGGAGAGGAGATACTCAGGTACTCAGTACTGTTACGCTTGGTGGACCAACTGATTATTTGGTGCTTGATGATATGGAACATGATGATGTGCAGCAAAAGTATTTTCATCACTATAATTTCCCTCCATTTTCAACTGGAGAAGCGAAAGCTATGAGAGGAACTGGAAGAAGAGAAATCTGACATGGAAGACTTGCTGAGAAAGCACTTGAAAATATGATTCCGAGTAAGGAAGATTTTCCGTATTCAATCAGAGTTGTGAGTGAATGTCTAGGGTCTGGAGGGTCAACAAGTATGGGATCAGTTTGTGGTTCTACACTTGCATTGATGGATGCTGGAGTGCCTATCAAGAAGCCAGTAGCTGGAATTGCTATGGGATTGATGACTGAACATCTAGAAGATGGAACAATTACTAAGTATCGTATTCTTAATGACCTTATGGGAACAGAGGACTTTACTGGAGATATGGATTTTAAGGTGGCTGGAACCAAAGAAGGAATCAATGCTATTCAGCTTGATACTAAACTGAAGGGACTTACACTCCAGATTATTCATGAGACGATAGATAGAGCAAGTAAATGATATAAGGAGATTATGGACTTTATGCTTGAGACTATTGGACAGCCAAGAGAAGCTGTTAAGGAATATGCGCCTAAGATTCATGTTTTCAAGATCAACCCTGAGAAAATTAAGGAAGTTATTGGAAAAGGAGGTGAAGTTATTGATAAAATTATTGAACAATGTGATAATATCAAGATCGACTTTGAAGATGATGGAACTTGTTTCTTGACTCATAGCAAACAGGAAATTATTGAAAAGGCGAAAAATCTGATCTTGGAAATTGCCACAGATTTAGAAGTTGGACAGGTTTTTGATGCAAAGGTTGTAAGAGTTGAGGCATATGGACTTTTTGTTCAATTGCCAAAGGGAAAGCAAGGACTTTGCCATGTTTCAAATCTTGGTCAGAAGTTCACTGATGGATTGGATAAACATTTCAAGGTTGGAGATACTATTCATGTTGTGATCTCTCAGATTGGACAAGATGGAAAGATTGCTGTTAAGAGAAAGCTTGGTTAAAAGTTTAAAATAATAAAAAATCTGATTTCTCAGTTGGGAGATCAGATTTTTATTTATTATTTTGGAGTTTATATCTGATATTTTCAGAGATTTTTTTTCTATCTCGGGCTCTACTCATAAATTCATGCATTGACTTTTTTAAGGTCGGAAGGGACTTATCTGCTACGAGAATTCCTGAATCCTGATCAATAAGTTCAGCACTGGCACCTTCTTCAAACCCGAGGACTGGAACGCCCATGAGAAGTGCTTCTGCTGTTCCTATTCAAAAACTTTCCTTTGTGAGATTGATGAGTCCTGAGCTGTCTTTTATGGTTTCAGCGAGTCCGTCTTGCATTCGACCAGTGAAAATGATTGTTTCTCCAGCGATATTTTTTAATTTTTCTTCATCTGGTCCAGAACCTATCATTAGCAATGGCAATTTGAGCTCATTGAAAAGTTTGATAATAATTTCACATTCTCTCACAAAGCTCACGAGTCTTCCTACGCAAACAAAATATGGTTTTGGAGCCTGGGAAATGCCCATATATCGGTACTGATCACTGATGGTGGGGTAGTGAACGGTCGATGAGAAACCGTAGATCTGTTTAGCTAATTTTTGAGTATAATGACTATTAGAAACTATTGTGTCAAATTTTGTATAGGACTGATCTCGTTTGCGGAGTTTTGGAGCAATTTTCTTAAAAAGCCATTTTTTCCATCAATGAAACTTGCCTAGGTATTCCTCGTAATGACTTCGAATATATTGCATTGGAGAGTGTAGGTATAGTGAGGTTGGAACTCCGATTGGATCAATATTTTTTGCAATAGCGAAAGATGAAATCTGAACTTCATCAGGTTTTCGTTTTTTTATCTTTCTTGAGAGAATTTTCATGAATAGCGGATAAAAAACGATCAGGTTGCGATAGTCAAAGATCGAAGACAGAATTTTGACTTTTCTTTTTTTGAAATAGAGGAAAATTTTTGCAAGCCAATTTGGTAGAGCCTGAATAATAGGTATAGTATAGCTTTTTTCAGGAGATCAGGGAATCGGGATATGAAGCTCTTTTTCTTCTGAGATGAGGGTGAAAAGCTGAATTTGTGTTTCTGGTCAGTTTTTTCTGAGAGCTTTTATGAGAAGGTCGTTTAGCACTTGCATTACGCCTCATGGCATGGTCCAGCAGTTGACAAAGGCGATTTTCATTTTAATCTCTCAGTATATAAAAGTCGTTTGAGTATAGGATAAAAAAGGCTGATTTCAAGGGGATTTTTGCGCTTAAAATTCTAGCTTGACTTTCGTTTTAGAAGTCTTACACTCTGTAGATATAGAGCTTATTTCAGGCTTTTTTATCTCTTAAAAGAGTAGAAACGATGAAAACTATGGATAGATTGCTACTTTTGGTGATTGCTGGAGTGCTAGCTGGAACCTACTATTTTACGAATAGTCATGTTCCTAGTCCTGTTGAGCAAAAAAGTGTGAGTGTCGTTGGAGTTGGTGAGGCGAGTGCCACTCCAGATCAGTTGACGATTACTTTTTCAGTAAGTCAGACTGGGGCAACTACGCAAGCTGCTCAAAAATTGGTAAACCAGAACATTGATACGTTGAGAAAAGGACTTTCTGAACTTGGTGTTTCAGAACAGCTTAAGACTGAAGCATTTAGAACTTCTCCAGATTATGATTGGGAGGATTGAGATCGTGTTTCTCTTGGGTATCAGACAGAGGCAACTTATAGTATAAAGCTCGCTGGAGCAGATTTTGAGAAAAAGGGAAATCAGATTCTTCAGCTTTTACCTGAGATTTGAAATGTTGAGGTGGATAGTACCGTATATGGACTTTCATCTCTTGATAAACCAAAGCTTGAGGCGAGAGAAAAAGCGTTTGAGAATGCGAAAATGCAGGCAGAACAAATTGCTAAACTTTCTGGTAAAAAGTTAGGTAAAGTGCTTGCTATCTCTGCTGATAGTATGGATCGTGACTATGAGAGGCCTTATTATCCAATGGCGATGATGGCGAAGAGCTCTGTTGCTGAGCTGGCAGATGAAACGACAGAAGTGGTTTCCGCAGGTGAGGAAAAGATTTCTGCTCAGCTTGAGGTTGTTTTCGTGCTTGAATAAGAGTTAGTGTTTAGAGAAAGATAATAGAAAAACTGATTTCAGAGATTGAGATCAGTTTTTATTTTAATCATTTATTTACTCGCTTAGCTGAAGGTATAAGGAGAGTTTTCCTCAAAAAGCTCTTTTGTAAGATTGAGTTTATTGACTGAATTTGCATAGCAGGTGATAAGCTTTTCTCACTTCTGAACTTTGTTCCCAAGCTTTTTGTGTAGAAAGAGCCCAGCTCAGGCATCTCCTGGAGCTCCAAGTGTTTTAGCTAGCATATTGAGATACTTCATATCAATACTACTGATTTCTCCCTCGGTTGGTGCGGTATAGTCAAAGGTTTCTGATCCGAGTGAAAGTTCTTCAGAGTTGATATCGGGTTTTTCTCCTCCTTGTGCCTTAATGATTTCTTGAAGCTTTGTTCGTGCTTTTCAGCTGTGAAGTTCTGAAGTGGCAAGTTCTAGGGCAGAGGAATAGTCTTCTTTTAGACCGCAGATTACGATGAGCTGAGCTGCTAAATCAAGTGCTTTTTCTTGAAGATCAAGAGCTCTTTCTGGGTGCTGTTGCAGGATTCTAAGAACTTCTCTTACTTGGAGGACTGCTCAGATTCCGTTTCCGATTGGCTGAATGGCTTGAGTAATCGCGACTTCTGTTTTTATCCCTAGTGATGAACCGATATTTCTGAAATGGCTTGCGATTCTCTCAGCATCGGCTTGGTTTGTCACTTTTGCTGTTGGTCCGACTGGGATGTCGATCAAGCAATGGTTGATTCCCATAGCGTAGTTTTTTGCCATGATACTTGAGATCATTCTGGCATAGGGTTCCATCCCAAGTGGAGCTGAGACTTTGATAATTCTATCGTTTGCTGGTGCGAGATTAAGATTCCCATTCCAAGCGAGGCAACATTTGTGTTTGTCTACGAGTCTGATGATTTCAGCTTTTTTAAGTTCGCTTTTCATCAGTACTTCTACGCATTCTCCAGTTGCAGCTGGAGAAGTGATCGATTTAGAGAAGGTTTTTGGTATTGTGATCCCTAATGAAGCGAGTAGCGGAACGATGATCATTGTGGTTTCGTTTCCTGATACTCCTCAGATGCAATATTTACTCGCAACAATCCCTGGAAAACGGTACATATCTCCAGTATAAGCGGTTGCTTTCGTAGTATAGGCAAGTTCTTCAGGATCAGATTTGTAGAAAAAGCTAGTCGCGGTATAATAGGCTAAAATCAGATCTGAAAGTTTATTATTTTGCATATCTTCGATGATAGCGTCAATTTCCTCGGTAGTGAGTTTTTCTCAGAGGAGTTTTTTTCTGATGGCTACTAGAGACAGTGGGTTTGTCCTCATGAATGAAACGAGAACATTATCTCCTTCCATAATTGGGTAATTATCTAGTAATTCCTGAGTTGCTCAGATAATTCCAGGTTCGAGTTCATCAGAAAATGCAACATCAACAACATATTCTTCTTTATTTCTGATGAGTGAGATTTTGTCTTGAGGGGAGATTCCGTAGGCAGTAGCTTCTTGAGTATTGAGCATAGCTACGATTCCTTCTCAGTTACTGATATTGAGTTTTTTGATTTTTCAACTAAAGATTTCCATAAAGTTTGATAAAAAGGATAAAATCAGATTTTTTTTGTTTTTTTATGCAGGTGTATTTTGGATTTTGGGTAGGATCTCATTCTCAGCATAGGCGATTTCTTCCTTTCTGACTGTTGGTTCTATTTGTGCTAGATATTCGCTTTCGATATCGCTAAGAAGCTTATTGTAGCTACTTTGATATTCTTTATTTCTTGTGATATCTGGGCTTTCTCGTAGATTTACGAGTGTTGAGATTTTTTCGATATCTAGGATCCTATCGTCTGGACCTCCTTTCCCTCAAGATTTCTCCAATCGATTCATGATTCTCCCTATGGTAAATTTTGATTTTTCTCGGTTGTTTTGCAGCGTCTCTATATCTCTAATTTTTTCTCAGGAGAGGGCACATTTAATCAAATTTCTTGGGGTTTCAATATGTTTTTTGAAATCTGTATATTGAACAACTTCATTAGTCTCTGTCGGTGTTTTTCAGTTGGTAAATTGTCCTCTTTCTCCGATACGATCAGCAAATTGTTTTAATATTTTTAATTGATTTGTTGAGATGTTTGGTTGTTTGAATGTTTTTAGGATTGGAGCAAAGAAGCTATAATAACCAGGATCAGTATTTTTATTGAGTTGTTCTTTTTTGAGTCCAAGTCCGGATTTGATTTTTGTGATGATTCCGGTTTCTAGTTGCTCTTTTTCTATTTCATGTTTGATGTTGGTCGCTTCGGTATCTCAGAGGTTGTGTTGGATATTTTCTCCAAGTTTAGTTTCAATTACTTTTTTGATTTCTTTGTATGAATCTAGTCTTTTATCTGGGAGTATGGTTTTGGGGTCTGCTTGATTTATTAGCTCGGTGAAACCTGGGATTTTAAAGAGTTTTTTTTGTTTTGTCCCTGTAATATCTATGGATCTTGTTTCATCGTTGATATTATTGGTACTTATAGAAAATTCTCCTGTGATTGGTGTAAATTGGTAGGAGATTTTGGGATTATTGGCATCGCTATATTGGTAGTAGCTTTTCCCCTCAGCTTTTTGGATTACTTTTCAATTTATTGCTGAGATTCCTAGCTTCTCAAACAGTATTTTTCATGATTTTAAGGCTGTTAACTCAGCCTGTTCTTTAATGATCTGTTGAAATTGTTGTTTTTCGTTTATAATCATCTCCTCTCTTATAGGGCTCTCTTCTCGAATTTTTTGAAGCTTTATGAGATCAGGATTCGATTTATCTTTTATGAAGAGCTTTGATAGAAGTGACATGAGCTTGTCTGTCTTCAATTTGAGAGCTTCAACTTCAGGACTTTTTATGAAGGCTTTTAGGTATTCTTTGTAGGTTTCTTTCGGAATATTTTTTAGGATATCTTCTTGGGGGAGATTGTCTAGCTCTTTAATGAAATCAGTTTTTTCAGTTGTTCCAGCAGTGGAATCCATAATTTTTTTATCATTATTTTGTTCTAGGAGTTCTGCTTTTGTTGTATATTTTTTTTCGTTTTGTTGTTCTTTTAGCTCTTTTTCCTTTGTTTTCTTTTGAATATTATCTCTTTCTAGACTATTTGTGCTTTTTGATGTATAGCTTTGAGTTCAACTAGATTTTTGTTTCTTTTTTAAGAAATCTGCATTCCTTTTAATATAGGTACTGAGGTGATCTATAATTTTTGCTAGACTCTCCTCATGAGTCGTTTTTCATATAAGAATTGATTTCGTGTCTTCAGTTAATGCTTCTTTTTTTGTTAGGTAATTGTAAAAATTATTAAGCTTTTTTAATAGCCATCCCTCTTCTTTGGATATTCATTCATTCTTTAGAATATTTCTAAAATATTCTAGGTATTTTTTTGTTGAATTTGTTACACTCTTCCCTTTGATTTGTTCTAATATTTGTTTTTCGCTTAGATTTGATTTTATTAGGCTGTTAAAAGTTTCGTTAGAGATTGTTTGTCAATTTTCGTTCGGTCCTCAGCTTTTTTTCTTTCTCCTCAGGATTCAAATATTGTTGCTCATATAGTTCTGAACATGAGTGATGGCTTTTGCTGTGAGTTTTATTAGATCAAATTTAGTATTTTTCAGAAGATTTTTTGTATCATTTGTTAGTTGTTCTCACTTTTCTAGAAAATTTATAATATTTGTTAGTTTTTTATATACTCGATTTTCTTTTTCTAGTCCTTCATTTTTTAGGATGTTTTGAAACTTAGTTAGATAGTTTTTTACTATAGAGGCAAGCTGGATTCTTCATTTATTTATCTCGCTCTTTTCTTTATCTGTTGTGAATATAAGATGTTTTTCTCAATGACTTATCTCATTTATCTTTTGTATAGTGACTGCTCAGAGTGTCTTTTTGATTTCTTGTATATAGTTTTCTTCTTTTTTGTTCCAATATTTAAGGCTATCAAGATTTTCTCCTTGTCCAATTTTTTTATCAATGCTAGAAACTTTATCAGTGCTTTTTTTTGCTGATTTTCCTTTTTCATAAGATGCGTGGCTTCCTCATTCTAGGCTCATTTTGAGCTATTTCTAATAAATATAAATCTTTTTAATTATATCTGAAAAGTCTTGAAAAAACAAATTTTTAAGCACAAAAAATCAGATTTTTTTTGATTTGATTGCATTTTACTTAAAAAATCGTATATCTTGATGAAGGATTTTACTTTTTAGCGATAATAGAATGAAACTTAGGGAGGAATTAGAGGCTCGTGGATTGCTTTATCAGTATACTGATGAGAAATTTTTTGATTTGTATGAAAAGTGAGGCGAGAAATTCTATTGTGGCTATGATCCAACTGCAGATTCTCTTCATCTTGGGCATTTTTTGACCTTTATGGCAGCAGTAAATTTTATGAAGAGGGGAAATACTTTTGTGATGCTGATCTGAGGTGCAACCGGGATGATTGGTGATCCAACTGGGAAAAGTGAGGCGAGAGCCTTTCTTTGACTTGATCAATTAAGGCATAATCAAGAGGCGATTACCAAACAAGTTGGTCAGATTTTGGAAAATTTAAAAAAACTGACAGGAAAGGATTTTCAATTTAAAGTCGTGAATAATTATGATTTTTACAAAGATTTGTCAGTTTTTGAGTGGTATAGAACAGTCGGGAAATATATCACGCTAAATACTATGCTCAGTAAGGAATCGGTAAAAAAGAGACTTGAGAATACTGAATCTGGGATCAGCTATACAGAGTTTAGCTATATGCTCTTGCAGGGAAATGACTTTGTTCATTTGTATGAGAATGAAGGTGTAAAGCTTCAGATTTGAGGATCTGATCAGCGAGGAAATATGGTGACTGGAACTGAAATGCTTCGTAAAAAGACGGAAGGTGAGTTAGAAAGTTATGTTATGACCTTGCCTTTGATGATGGATTCAACAGGAAAAAAGTTTTGAAAATCTGAATGAAATGCAATTTGGTTAGATCAGGAGAAAAATAGTCCATATTTTGTGTATCAGTATTTCGTGAATACTGCAGATGCCGATGTAGAGAAATTTTTGAGGGCATTTACTTTGCTTGAAATTTCGGAAATAGAGGCGATTGTTTCGCAACATTTTCAGCAGCCAGAGCTTAGATATGGACAGAGACAGTTAGCGAATTATGTAATTCAAACTCTTTTTGGGAAGGAGGCTGCTCAGCAGGCTGAAAAGATTTCAGAATTCCTTTTTGGGGAAAGAGATAAAATGGAGCTATTGTCAGCCTTTTCTACTGATGAATTGCAGGCTTTAGCAAGGGAAACTGGAGATTGTAGTGTTCAGGAAGATGAGATCAGAATTTTGGAACTTTTGGTGTTGGCTTGAGTTTGTGAATCTAATGGAGATGCGAAGAAACTTATTGCTCAGGGGGCGATTTCTGTAAATGAGCAGCTTGTTTCTGATATTGGTCAGAAGTTTTTAAGGAGTGATGCGGTTAATTGAGTCTTGCTTATTAGGAAAGGAAAGAAAAACTATAAAATTGTTCAGTTTTAATTTTTTTCTTTACGCAAATGCATACCTTCCAGCTTTTGCTCCCTAATGATGGGAGAAAACTTAGAAATCTTTTTACTGCTCTTTTGAAAAAAGGGGTAATTTCTCAGGCGGTTGTGATGAATTATGCTAAGATTTATCAGCTTTCTGAGCTAAAAATCCAAAAATCTGAGAAAAAACTGGTTATGTTTCTTGGAGTGGCTGAGGAACAAGAAAAATTTCTTCGCCTTGTATCTCAGATCAGTTGATGGACTTTTGAGAATGGGGATTTGTTCCTTATGCCCTGACTTTCTTAAAAAAAAGCCTCTTTGAGTAAATCTCAAGGAGGTTTTTTAGTCTCTCAGGATGCCTGGAGGGATAGTGGAGGATCTTCAGCGTTTTTTTCCTCTTTTTTTGTGATGTCTTCTTTTAGTAGTTCATCACCTTCGGTGATAAAGAGTTTTGATGCTGCCATAATTGTATACATAAGAGATACACTGATTAAGACAATTAATCCAGCCGCTGCATATGCGATTGGTGCTGGCTCTGTTTTGCAGCTGACGAGTAATGCTCCTAAAAGCATAAGAGTAAAATACTTTTTCATTGTTTTTTATGTTTTTTTATTTTTCTGAATGCTATGATAATTATTTTGTAATAAAAGTCAATATAAATAAAAAAGAGAAATCTGGATTTGTTTTTTTGATTTCTCTTTTCTAGATCCTAATTTAGAATTCGCAATTCTTAGGCGTTCTTGGGAAAGGAATTACATCACGAATATTCTCCATACCAGTTACATACATTACGAGTCTCTCAAATCCAAGTCCAAAACCTGAATGTGGAACGCTTCCATATTTTCTGAGATCAAGATACCATTGATAGTCTTCTGTAGACATCTCGAGCTTTTCCATCTTTTTCGTTAATTTTTCGTAGTTATCTTCTCTTTGAGATCCTCAGATGAGTTCTCCGATTCCAGGTACGAGCATATCCATTGCTCTAACGGTTTTCCCATCTTCGTTGAGTTTCATATAGAAGGCTTTAATTTCTTGTGGATAATCGGTTACAAAGACTGGTCCGTTAAATACTTTTTCTGAGAGGAATCTCTCGTGTTCAGTCTGAAGATCAATCCCCCATTCTGGAGCATATTCAAAATTTTGCCCTGATTTTTTAAGGAGTTCAATTGCTTCGGTATAGGTTACTCTTGCAAAAGTTGAATTAACTAGTTTCTCAGCTCTTTCTTTTACTCCTGGGAAAATAAATTGGTCAAAAAAATCCATCTCAGCAGGAGCTTGTTCTAGAACATATCTAAGTACATATTTGATCATATCTTCTGCGATTTGCATATTTTCTTTGAGGTCTGCAAATGCGATTTCAGGTTCAATCATCCAAAATTCTGAAAGGTGTCTTGTTGTATTTGAATTTTCTGCACGGAATGTTGGTCCGAAAGTATAGATTTTCCCAAAGGCAGAGGCAAAAGTCTCTCCTTCAAGTTGTCCACTTACCGTTAAACCTGCCTTTTTTCAGAAGAAGTCTTTAGAAAAATCAACCTCTCCAGATTCAGTTTTGGGTGTATTTTTTAGGTCTAGAGTTGTGATTTGGAACATTTCTCCAGCTCCTTCAGCATCACTTGCCGTGATAATTGGCGTATGTACTCGGATGAAACCTCTTTCATTAAAAAACTTATGAATAGCGAAAGAAAGCAGACTTCTTACTCTGAATACTGCAGAAAAAGTGTTTGTTCTCGGTCTGAGGTGTGCGATAGTTCTGAGATATTCAAAAGAGTGTCTCTTTTTTTGGAGAGGAAATGTTTCATCTGCTGCTCCCAAAAGAGTTATTTTTGTAGCTTTGAGCTCAAAAGCCTGCTTTGCTCATTCAGATTTTATGAGATCTCCTTCAATTTGAAGACTGCTTCCAGTTCCGTATTTTACGACTTCATTGAAATTTTCAAGTTCTTGTTCAAAAACGATCTGAAGATTTTTTAGATATGAACCATCATTGAGTTCGATAAATCCAAAAGTCTTTGAATCTCTGAGACTTCTTACTCGTCCGTTTACGATGATCTTTCTTCCGATAAGTGATTCGTAGCTTTTATAGATCGTTTTGATACTTGTCGTTTGCATTTTGAATGAATATATGAAAAAGTAAATTATCTGATTTATAGTGTTTTTTATAGAGAATACAAGTCTTAACAAGAAAAAAAATCTGATTTTTGTTCAGATTTTTCTTGAGGTATTGTGAGGTAAAACTGTGGAGATCTTATAGTCAGCAAGTTTGATTTTCATCTATATAGCTTCACTGTGTTCGCGATGCCATCTTGAGTAAAACCTCGTAATGATAATTAATTTTATGTGTGAGAGGCTAACTCCTCAAATGCAGAGAATAGTTCTCCTACAGTTTTAATAGGTATGACCTTTTGCTTTCGTTCGCGAGTATCTGGTATCCCCTTTATGTACTGAAAAAGGTATTTTCTAAACTCTACAACTGAACGATATTCTTTTGAAAAATCAATCAGTTTTTTCAGCTTTTCTAAATCTTCAAGTGTTGGTTGGTTGAGCGCGTAGTTATCTACCTTTTCTCACCATTCTTCAAATCGTAGATCGCAGGCTATCATCATGAGTAGATGTTCTTGCATGGTCTCTAGTTTTTCACTGAGTGATGGGAGATGTTGCGTGAAGATTCGGGGATTCCCTATAGCGCCTTGTCCAATCATGATCCCGTCAAATTTCCGTTGATCAAGTACTTCTTGAGCCATTTGATAAGAAGTGATACCTCAGTTGGCGATAACCTTGCAGGGCAGCGCTTGTTTGACCTGGTGGATAAATCAAAAATCAGCATCTCCTGTATAGAGTTGTTTGAGGGTTCTGCCGTGAATACTAATCAGATCGCAGCTTGGTGCGATACTTTTTAGGAAATCGAGCTGTTCAGGTTTGTCTTCTTCATGAAGTCCTGCTCTAGATTTTACAGAAAAAGATAAATCAGAATTTTCTTTTACGATTTTTGAAAGATTTTGTATGATTGTGATAGTTTTTTCACGATGTCTAAGCATATCAGAGCCTCCACCACATTTCATGACGGTATTTGATGGACATCAGGTATTGAGCTCTATCCCTGAGAATTGGTTGGCATATTTTTTAACTAATATTTGGGCGGTTTGCAGCAGTGTTGCTTCATTTCCTCAGTAGATCTGAGCGATTGGGAGTTGTTCAGGTGTCGTCAAAATATGTCTGATGACTTTGCTTGGATTGATAATAAAACCATCAGCATTCATAAACTCAGTTCGTAGCTGTAGGGTATCGTTTTGATTTTTATAACGATCAAAAATTTTTTTTGTGATCAGGCGGGTTGCACAATTTGTGATCCCATCCATCGGTGCAAAGCACAGTTGCATATTGAGTTTTTCCTAGGTTCTAAAAAAGAGGAGTTTTAACATTCTTCCAAAAATCTGAGTTCAACCTTTCTGAGTCAGAATTTTGGATTGTGAAATTTTACAATTCCGAGATTATTCCATATTTCAAGTACATATCCAGTTCCAAAGAGCTTATGCCTTACTGTTGCTCATTCAGTGATCGAAGATTGATGCTGGGCTCCTCAGCCTTTGGTAAGGTCGTAGAATTTGAGAAGATCGTTTGGGATTTCCTGGAGAAATCTGCTGACAGGATTCATCTTGGTTTGCCCTCGGGTCATTCTGCTATTTGCATGCGAGATGAAGAGCGCGTCTTTTGCTCTAGTAATCGCGACATACATTAGTCTTCTTTCTTCTTCTAGCATTTTTGGCTCGAGAAGAGAATTTGCGAGTGGAAAGATATTGTCCTCTGCACCTACGATAAAGACAGCCGGGAACTCTAGTCCTTTACTAGAGTGGATCGTCATGAGTTTGACTGCGTCAGAATTCTCATCTGTATTTTCGATAGTATCTACCATTAGGGTTACTTCTTCCAAAAATCGTCTCAGTAATTCTTCTCCAGAACTGATGATTTCTTCGTTTGCATTTGCGGTTCAAAATTCATATTTGCTCGCCATGTTGATCAGCTGTCCAATGTTTTCGTACTTTTCTTCTGCGGTTTGTTCGCTGTCTTCTTCCTTGATAAGGTAGCCTTTATAATCAATTTTTTTGACAAGATATTCGGTGAGATCTGCTGGGTTAAGTGTTTTGATCGCTGTTGTTAATTGATTGAAAAGCTCAATAAAATCTTTGATCCCATCAAGTGCTGGAGTTGTTAGTTTGATTCAGCATTCTTGTTCAATTATTTTTGTTGTTCCCATTTCAGAAAGTGTGAGAAGTATTTCATACAGGCTCACTCCCATTTCTAAGGCATAGGATTCTAATCTTTCAAGTGAAGTCTTTCAGATTTTTCTGTTTGGAATATTCAGAACTCTCTTGAGTGATACTGTATCAAAGGGGTTATTGATGACTTTGAGATAGGCAAGGATATCTTTGATTTCTTTTCTTTCAAAAAATTTAAATGCTCCATAGATTTTGTAGGGGATTCCTTCTTGAACAAAAAGAGATTCAAAATTCTGAGATTGAGAGTTCGTTCTGTAGAGAATTGCTACCTGTCCTCGTGATTTCAGCTTCCCTTTATCTTTCATTTGTTTGATAAGATCAATCGTATTTGCTGCTTCATCAATATCGGTATTGTACGTGAGAACAGTAATTTTGTCGTTTCATTCTCTATGCGCGATGATGTTTTTTTCGTATTGGTTTTTATTTTGCTTGATAACAGCATTACCTGCTGAGACGATATGTGCTTTTGAACGATAATTAGTTTGGAGCTTAAACATTTGGATATCTGGCCAGTATTGTTTTACATTGAGAAAGTTCTCCATAAGTGCGCCTCTTCGTCCATAGATACTCTGAAAATCGTCTCCAATGAGTGTGATGTTTGCTCATTCTCAGCTCATCATTTTCATCAGTTCAAACTGGATCCAGTTGGTGTCTTGAGCTTCATCTACCAGAATATAGTCAAAGTTGTTCTGCCATTTTTGGAGGACTTCAGGATTTTTTTTGAAGAGTTGATAGGGGAGGAGTAGTAAATCATCAAAATCAAGACTGTTTGATTTTTCGAGTTCCTTTTCGTATTCTTGGTAGAGTTTTCCCATCTGATCTTCATAGTTTCCGTTGCTATATTTGAGGAAAATTTCTGCAGTTCTTCCTTCGTTTTTTTGCTTTGAAATAAAGCTTTTTACTTCTTGAGGTTTAAAGGTATCTGCCATTGCATATCTTTTGAGAATGTCTCTGATGATTTTTGCGCTATCATCGGCGTCTAAGATTCCAAAGTTTTTATTGTATTTCATTTCCAATTTTTCGATATCTTCTTTAAGAATTTTGAGGAAAATTGAGTGGAATGTTCCAATCCATTTGAGTTTTCTTGGATCAAGGTGCTGCATTGAGTTCGAAGTGGTTGTATTCATTTCAGTGAGAAAATCTCAAAAGTCTGAGTCAGATTTTTGTTCTTCATTTGTAAATGATTGGCTAGAAATTTCGTCTCAAAGCTTGATTAGTCTCTCTTTCATCTCGTTTGCTGCTTTGTTGGTGAAGGTTACAGCTAAGATTCTCTCTACCTTGATATTTTTTCACCAGATTAGATATGCGATCTTGTAGGTAAGTACTCTCGTTTTTCAACTTCCAGCACCAGCGATAATCAGAGCTGATGTGCTGGTATGGAGAGCAGCAGCGGTTTGTTCATCATTGAGATTTGAGGCGATATAGTCTTTGAGTTGCATATTTATATTTTATGTCAAAAGTGGTAAAAATCTGATTTCAGATTGTATGAAATCTACTCTGAGTTTCAATTTCAAATGAAAGATTTTTTTATCTTTATTTTTCTCTTGATTTTATATATAAAGAAAATGGCTAAAAAATCTGATATATTCAGCTTTTTATTTGATGTTTTCTGCTTAAAATTAAAAACTGTGTTATTTTCTCTTGATTATCTATCGCCAATCACTATAAAGGTCTTCAGTCAAATTTTTATATTGTTTGAGGAATAATGGCACACAAAAAAGCCGCTGGTTCGGTTAAAAATCTAAAGGACTCACAACCAAAATATCGTGGAGTCAAGGTCTTTGGAGGACAGCCAGTTTTAGCTGGAAATATTATTATTAGACAAAAAGGTTCTAAATATGAATGCGGAAAAAATACTTATGAAGCTGCAGATTTTTCAGTACATGCTGCAATTGATGGAGTAGTTGCATTTAGAAAGAAGAACTTTAAGAAGTTCAATGGAAGAACTTATCTTAAGACTGTTGTTGAGGTAGTTTCTCCAGAAGATCTATTGAAGGTAAAAGAGGATGCACCAAAGGCTGAAAAACCAGCTAAGGCTCCTGCAAAAAAGGCTCCAGCTAAGAAAGCAGCAGCTCCAAAGAAGGTTCCTGCAAAAAAAGCAAAGGCTGAGTAATATTAAGTGATAATTTTTTAATTTACTAATCACAACTTATCAAATGACAATTGGTCCAAAGAAAAAGGTGAGTAAAGTGCAATCTCGTAAAAGACACTCAACTTGGAAATCTATTAATCTTAAGAGATTAGAAAATACTTATCAAACTGCAAAGTGTCCAAACTGTGGTGCTAATAGACTAAATCATAGAGTTTGTCCATCTTGTGGATATTATAATGGTAAGCAAGTTCTTACTATTAAGTCAAAGGCTAAGGATACTGTAGTAGACGCTTAGTCTCCTTATTATTTAGCTCTGGAAGATTATTCCTATGGATATTAGAAAAAGAATCAATGCGAGGAAAGTGGTATTAGCCTATATTTACGAGCATTGTTTTTTTTCTGCAATGCAAAAAAATCTGATTGTTCAGCCATCTAAAGTTGCTGAAGCATGAGATCAGATTTCTTCTCTTGATACTCCAGCTGAAAATTTCTTTTTTGATGCTGAATTTCTCAAACAAGTAGCAACAAAAAAACAGCAGCAAGAGCATATTGATGAGTATGTCCAGGCACAAGTTACTGAGTATTTGATCAATCAGAGTCCCGAGGAGGATGCTGGGTATTTGATGAAGTATGGTTTCGATCAGTGGCAACTTGAGGAGATTGATACAGATTATGTTTTTAAGGTGACTTCTGCTATTTCTCGTTATGAAGAAGAATTGATTGAAAAGGTTAATCAGAACACGCAAACTTTCCAATATGAGCAGATGGATATTATGGATCAGGTATGCCTTTTGCAGGGGTATTTAGAGGTAAAGGTAATGGATACGCCACCTGCTGTGGTGATCAATGAGATGGTTGAGCTGGCAAAGAGATATTCTGATGATGGAGCTCCAAAATTGGTAAATGGACTGTTGAATGCTATTTTGATAGATAAAAAGTAAGAAAAAACCTGAGATTGATTCAGGTTTTTTTTGATCTATTGTTTTTTTTAGTTATTATTGTGATCCAACTTCTATTTTAGTTATCTTATGTGCTCCTCATATTTGTTTATTATTGAAAGATTCTGAGGCTTGAACTTGCTTCATTTACTGTTGGGAAAAGAGTTTCTCCATTGATGATTTCTGTTTGAAGCCCTTGTGATTGAAGGTCAGTTACCAACTGTACAAAGCAAGTATCTAGGATGATCTTCAGATTTGTCTTTCGTTTTTCATAAGTTGCTGGGTTCGTTGTTTTTTTCTCAGCTAAGAGGCGAGCAAAATCACTCCAGAACATTTTCATTCCCAGTGTACTCATTACTCCTTTTGCGATAAAGTTTAGCGTGTCGATAAAGCTTGTTAGAAAGCTATCGTATACGATTCAAACCTTTTCATCGGTAAAAGAGAGCAGGTATTTTCAGTCAGCTTTTTGAGTTAAGAGTCCTGATGTAAAGATACTTTCAGCAACTTTAGGTGCAATTTTATGAGGAGTCTGGTCGTTTACTCATAGGGGAAGAAAAATCAGACTTCCATATTGGTTTTTGAAGTGATTGAGTAGTGTGGTTGCTGATTTTTCAATAGCGAACTGAACGACCTGTTGTAGCTGGTTCATTTTTTTTCGTTGGTTTTAAAGTCAGATTTTTTATTATGCTGCAATTCTAAGTGTTTTCATCTTTTCTTTTGTAGATGGTTTTTCAAAGAATTCGATCGCCTCAGCGAGTTCAGGCTTATTTTTAGCATATTCATGAATATCTACTCCTTTCTGATATGCTTCACAGGCTTGCACAAGAGCTTTAGCACCTGACTGAGTTCCCTTTGGATGAGCGTGACATCCTGCACCCATTGTTGTGATAAAGTCTACATTTCCCATGAGATCGATGAAAGGCTTGAGAAGAGTTGGGTTTAGACCTCCAGAGATGATAGGGCAGCAGGTCTTGATTGCTCTCCAACTATCATCAGTAAGGACTTCTTCATTATCTTCGTCTCTTTGTACGAGAGCTACGAAGTCTTTATCGGTTTCTGGGATTGTTCCCCAAGACTGTTCAAAGATATGCCCAGTCTTTTTCATATATCTGATACCTTCTGCTGCAGTTACATCTTCAGCCTTATCTCCAGCCATTTTTCCGACTCCTGCGGTTCCTGTATGGATTCCAGACGCTCCAGCGAGTCTTGCAAATTTTGAAAGCACTAAAACTGAGTATCCAATAGGGTTTTCTGGTCTGGTAAATGCGCCATGTCCAGCTCTATGAAAGTGGATAAATACATCTGGATACTTTCTTCTCAAGGTCTGAACAGCCATCCAACCTGCTGTTGTTCCATCAATCAGAAATGCATAAGATCCTGGTTCAAATCCTGTGTTTCTAATCATTTCACATCTTTCGATCATGGTATCGTAATCAGCCGCTGATACATTGAAAGAGTGTACCTTTTTCTGTCAGGTTTCTTTTACTGCTTTGTCCATAGCTTCCTTTACATGTTTTACCATTTTATCATAAGGACAAAAATCCTGATTTGCTTGTGGTTCATCATTTTTTACAAAGTCTCCTCCTCATACCCAAAAATCGTAACATACCTCAGCATATTCAGCAGAAGTAAGTCCCATCTTTGGTTTGATGATGGTTCCTAGGATTGGTCTATTGTAAACATTGAGGTATTTTCTCATGTCTGCTAGGGTATAGCTTGGTCCGTCGTATTGTTCAAGCATTGCAGGTGGAAACCATACATCAAGAATTTTTAATGCCTTTACTTCCTTCATTCCAAAGACATTTCCTGCAATGTAGGTGAGAATATTCTGAATATTTCCACCTCTATCAAAAAGTCTCCATGGGTATGCGATCCAGATAAGCTCTTTTTCTACATCTACCTTATAAACAAGGGCATTCATTTCTTTTGAAAAGGCAGTTTCTGTCTCAACTAGGAAATTTGTTCCAGTAGAGGATTCAGCTGCAACTTCACAAGCTGCCTGGAGAATATTCATCGATTTTCCAGGTTGAAAGTGAGCTGCAAGGAGCATATATTGTCCATTTTTTGGATTTGGGAGATCAAGATTGACATAGGCCAATTGGTGATCATTGAGTGTTGATAAAAGTTCTTTTGCGTTTGACATATTTTATTTAGTATAGAATATAAAGCTAAAGCTGATTATATTCAGATTTTTTTATTTTGCAACTTTTTGAAAGGATTTTACTGAAAAAGAAAAAACCTGAGATTGATTCAGGTTTTTCTCTTATTTAATGACGGATTATTCTGCATCTTCAGTAACTTCTTTTGCTTTAGGAGCTTTTTTTGTAGTTTCTCCTTCAGCTTTTTCTTCCAAGTGTTTCATTGAAAGTCCGATCTTCCTATTTTTAGGATCGATGAGGATAAGCTTAGCCTTTACAATTTGTCCAAGTTTTACGATTTCATTTGGATTGTTAACTGCCTTTTGAGAAAGCTCGCTAAGGTGAACAAGTCCATTGATATCGTCAAATACTCTCACGAATACTCCATAAGGTACAAATCTGATGATTTCTCCTTCGATGATATCTCCAACCTTGTACTTCTTTGGAAGTTCTGACCAAGGATCTCCTTTGAGCTGCTTGCTTGAAAGTGAGATCTTTCCGTTTTCAAGACCAATTACTTTAACTTGCATCTTGTCTCCGATCTTTCCAAGTCTATCGATATCATTTACGTGTCCGTAAGTAATTTCTGAGATGTGAACAAGACCTTCAACAGTGCCTCCGATAGTCACGAAAAGTCCGTATGAAGAGATTCCTGAAACAACTCCATCAAATACTTTTCCAACTTCAAGTTCAGAAAGAACCTTTTCTCTTTCTTCTTTGAGAGCTTCTCTTTCAGAAAGGATGATTCTTCTGTCTTCTTCATCGATATTGATTACTCTTACCTTGATTTCTTGTCCGATAAGTTCAAGAAGTTTATCAAAGATAGCTTCTTGATCTCCATCTTCTACTCTAGGGTAGTGGATAGGAGCAAGTTGAGACAATGGGATGAATCCTTTGATACCATGCATATCGATCAAAAGTCCTCCAAGGTTTGCCTCAGTAGGAACAACTGTGATGATTTCATCTTTTTCGAACTTTGCAATAACTGACTTCCATACGTCGTATTGGAGGAGTCTAGTTACTGAAACGATATAGTATCCATCTTCGTGTCTTACAGCTGGATTGATAATCTCAAGCTCAAGTTCTGTAGATGGATTAAGATCAAACTGTGATCTTTTAAGTTCCTTAGCTTCTTTTGAAAGGATGATACCAGTAAATGCACCGTTTTCGCAGTTTACAAGAACTCCGTTCTCAATTTCTTTAAGGATTGTTCACTTTACTTTTTGCCCTTCCTTGATAAGAGGAACTGTGAACTGGCTTGCCGCTGGGGCAGTAGCTTTTTTAGCCATTAATGATGTAAAATTAAATAAATAAAATTAAGAATAATTAGACCTTAAGTCAGATTTTTTTACTGATTTTTGTGTAAGCATCTAGATCCTTTGTCTTAAGGTATCTCAAGAAAGATCTTCTCTTTGCTACCTTTTTCAAAAGACTTCTCTTTGCATCATAATCTTTTGCATTAGTTGCAACATGTGCTTGCAACATTGCGATTTGATCAGATAAAAGACCGATTTGCATTTGTGGAGACCCAGTATCTCTCTCGTGTCTCTGAAATACATTTTCCTGTGTTTTTGCCATTAAACAAACCACTTATAAAAATAAAAAGAATTCTGAACAAACCCAAAAGCAAATTGCCTTTTTCGGAATGTCCACATACTCTCGGTAGGAATCGAACCTACATCTAACCCTTAGGACGGGCCTATTCTATCCATTGAACTACGAGAGCTTGAGCATACGCAAAAATTTCCTCCTCAAGGGGAATGCTGATCTTTTATATTTATTTGCGATATAAAATCAAGGAGAAAGAATCAGATTTTTTTGATTGAAAAAAGTCCTATGAGTTACATAGGACATTTTAAACTGTTAGATGTACAAGAGTTCTATCTTATTGATTAAATAAAATAGAGCTCTTGTACTTTTGTAGCCAATCAATCTATTCCCTTATTGGGACTGGAGTTTTTTTCTTCTCCTTTTTCACCTCTTCTTTAGGCTTGGGATTCGTATTTAAGTCTATAGGAGCAGTTTCTCTATACTTTACCTTACCTCTAATCCACTGTTTTTCTATCTTCCAATATCCTTTTGATAATCTTTCATTTAGACCATACTGGTGTTCTAGATATATGAACGATCCTTCTGGCTTGGGATTATCTTGTGTGATATTAAAAGAATTTTTGTTAGTAGAAAGTGTAAGTACTTCTGAGCCTCTAATACCGATTCCATTGCCTACTATTTCCCATTGTCCGTCTAATGTGATGTCTTCAATATACTCCAAATCATATATCTTTCCATCGTTAGCCTTCCTGTGTGGGATTTTTATCCGAAGTGTTAGATACCCTTCTTCGGTTTTAGTCATATCTAATTCACCTTCCCATTCTACATGGTTTGTAATAGAAGTTTCAGGTGGAGAAAATACGACTTGAGGGGTGTCTTTTTTTGTAGGTTGATTTGTATCTTCTGTATCTTCTTTTTTGCAAGAAGTTATGAGAGATACTACTACAAGGGTTGCGAGAAACAAAGCTACTGTCTTCACTTTGTTTGTCATGAGGGTGATGAAATTTTTCATTTGATTAAAAATTTAACTTTGTCTATTTTTGTTAATAATTGTGATTTTTGTTAATGATCTTAAATCTCAAAGAAATATTTTTTCTTTAGATTTATGTTCCATCTTATACATAATTTCTATTAGAAGTCAACATAAAATCAGATTTTTTTGACTGAAAAAATCCTATGAGTTACATAGGATAGTAATTGCGCTTTTTGATTAGCACCTAAGAAATATAGATGATAGGATGTTTAAGAGTCAAGTATTGTACAAGGATGAAAATAACTCAGATAATACCTAAGATCGCTTGGATGAGCCAGATTTTCATTACGATTGTAGACTCTTGCATTCCTTTGTATTCAAGCAGATGATGAAAAGGCGCGACTGCGAAGAGCTTTCTTTTGAGGATTTTTTTCCAGAAGATTTGGAGTCCGCTTGAGAGGAATTCTAAGATGAAAACTCAGAAAATTATGATGAAGGGAATAATAATTCAAAATCTCATATTGAGTAGGTAGAGGAGTGAAGCAACAATTCCCCCTAGTGCGAAAGCTCAGCTATCACCCATAAAGACTTTTGCTGGGTTGATATTGTAAAAGAGGAAAGCTACTAAAACTGAAATGAGAATAGAGATAATAGTTGTTGCGATATAGGTTCCATTGAGGAAGGTTGAGATACCAAGGCATCAGAGCACGATGATGATGAGGCCGCCAGCTAGTCCATCAAGTCCATCTGTGATATTGATGGCATTAACGATTCCAATTGTCGTGAGGAATGTTAAAATTGGGAAGAAGATTCAGATTTCTATTTTTCATCCAAGGGGTCGTAGATTGATATAGTCGATACCTAGCTTTACATAAAACCAATAGGAGATGAAGGCTGAAAAGAGGATCATCCCCGTCATTTTTGCCTTTGCACTTAATCACTTGATCTTTCAGAAGTTTTTGATATTAAGCCAGTCATCGACTAGTCCGATTAATCACATACTAAAGAAACCAAAGAGAATAATATAGGTTTCTTTGCTATTTCGGAGGGAGTAGGTGATGATTCCTTTTTTTTGTAGGATAAAGGAAAGTCAGATCATGATTAGCATAATCACCATGAAGAGTCCTCATCCCATCGTTGGAGTCCCCGCTTTGTGAGAGTGGAGTTTGGCAAATATTTCGGATTTTTCTCCAGTGGCATTGTTTTCGCGGATAGTTTTTCCTGCTTTGAGCTTTCTAAGGAGCTTGATATACAGGGGATAGAGGAGCATAGCGAGACCAATACTGATCAAGGAATAGGTTAAAATTCAGATTATGTTTGCTAATGTTGACATTTTTCCTTAGGGAAATTAAATCACAAGAGTTTTCTTGAGTTTTTTTGTTCAAAACTGACTCTGAGTATATTTTTTCTCAGGAGAGATTGCAAGTCAATTATAATGCTCTAATCATAAAAAATAAAAATGTCAAGCTATAAACAAGAGAAGCAGAAGTCAGAATTTTATTTTTTTTGTACTTT
>JABCOM020000045.1 GCA_013333605.2 candidate division SR1 bacterium | reverse complement strand
TGGATATCTTTATACTTAGGTATGTTTAGTTTTGTTAAGACCTAATAAATATGCACTTAAAAATTACTACTACTGAAAATATGCTTGCTTATGAGGGAGATATTCAAAAGATTTCTCTTCCGACTGAGCAGGGGGAGAAAAGTCTGACTGAAACTCCACTTCCTATGGTGATTAAGCTTGTGCCTGGATTGATTAGTTATCAAAATGGTTCTGGGACACATACTTTGAGTATTTCTAAGGGGATTGCTCTTATTGATACTTATGGGATCAGGATTACTTCTTCTATGGTTACTCAGACTCCACTTAAGAAACTGACTGAGCTTCGTAGTAATCAGTATCTGTTGGAATTGAAATTGCAAAAGATGAAATCTGAGGGAAATATTGAAGATATTTCATCATTGATTCTCGAGTTAGAGAAGGTAAAGGCTGATATTAGACTTGCTCAAGCGACTTATTAGAAATGATTCCTAGAATATAAAGAAAAATCTGACTGAAAGGTCAGGTTTTTTTGTAGTTTTTGTTAATTTTACATTTGAAAAACTGGTCTTTTTCTTTATAGTCAGGGAAGTTTATTTGTGATTGAATATTATGTATTTCGTAATTCTTGGTAAAAATAGAGAACTTAGCTTGAAAGAGCTTGAATATGCTCAGGTCGAGCAAATTGAATATGTGCAGAATCAGAAAATTCTGACTTTTGCTCATTGTGATGAAGCGAAATTAGCTGATCTTGCAGGAATCATCAAATGGGGGAAGCTTATAGACTGAGATTTGGATCAGGTTTTTTCTGCTTCCCCTGAGAAAAGGATTCTCTGAGTAGCTGATAAAAATCAGGGTATTAATTTAAAAAAACAGTATGGTCTCAAGAGATTCAAGCAGGTAGATCTTTTGCACACGGATCTGGAGGTTAAGATGAAGGGAATTGAGCTTGTGAGGATTGGTTGAAAGTGGGCTCAAGTGCTGGGGTATCAGAATATTAGACTTTATGAGGTGATTGATTTTGAAAAGCCAGGTCGTAGTATGCAAATGGGGATGATGCCTGCAAAGTTAACTCATACCTTGTTGAATATTGGACTCTCTTATCTAAAAGAGCAAGATAAAACATTGATTTATGATCCTTTTGTTTGAAGTGGGACCACAGGATTTTTGGCTAATTATTTTTGATATGATTTCTTGGGTTGAGATTTAAAGCTTACATTTGCTCAGAAAAATATTGATCGATGGCTTAATTCAAAATGGGCGAAACCGGATCTGATTTTTAAGTTTTTTGTTCAAGATGCGACTCAAGCCTTGGTGCAGAAGGAGTTATTTAATCAGCAGGTGCCGCTTATCATTACTGAGGGATGGCTTTGACCAGTTATTAAGCAGAGTACTACTGCAGAGGAAGTAAAGGAATATCAAAGATGGGTGAAAAATGTGTATGTGCAGTGGATAGAGCAAATGGCAAAAGCTTTTTTGGACTTGCCAGTGATGGTTTTTACGGTGCCTTGGTATCTTGGGTATGAGAACTATTTAGAACAGGAAATTTTGAAGACGGCAAAAGAAGTCTGATTTGAGGCTGAATCTTTACAGGAACTCTATAAGAGAGAGCAACATAAGGTATGAAGAAAAATCATGATATTAAGAAAACCTCACTAACAGTGAGGTTTTTTATTAAAGAACTGGTAACATTTTTCTAGGATTCTAAAACACCAGTTAGTTGGAATGAGGAGTCGCTTTGGACATCGTGTTGTATTTAGATTAAAATGATGTATTGTATAGGTATTTTTTGTAATTTTCATCTCTTTGGGAGAGTGAAAAAAGGCATAAGGATAAAAATATTCTGAAGGATAAACCGTAAATTTTCAGAGTTTCTGAATTTGATTGTTATTTTTCTTGAGTCAGTACTTTTTGAGAATCTTTTCAAAAGAGTAGGTAATAATGATTCTGGATTTTCTCGTTTCGTAGAAATTAAGAATGTCTTTTAGTATCGGATTTCATTTTTGAGCTCAAAAGATAGATCCTCATACATAAAATATATCCTGAAAACTAGTAAAGCCATCTTGATCAAGTAGAGGATCTAATGATTGTAAAATCTCAATATCAGTATCCAAATAGATCCCTCCTTCCTGATAGATAATATCAAAACGTGCATAATCTGAGGCGAAAGCATAGTTTTTTTTAAGATATTGTTCATAGAGGTACGGATTCTTCTTGATATTATAATTTTTTTCATTTCGCTCAATGATTTCATAATCAGGACAATGCTTTTTTCGAGAAGAAAGAAAAGTCTGAAAATATTCAGGTTTTTCTTTTGTTCAAAACCAGATGTAATGGAGTTTTTTTGGGATCATTATGACTTACTGTGTTGGTTATAAATTTTTTTGAGAAGGAATTTTCAGATTAGTCTAGATAGTGTTATGGTCGTCAATATTCCGAGTCAGATTCAGAAGATAAGCCATCATAAATTAGCCTTTGTATTAAAGTATTGACCAAAATAGAATCCAATATAAATAACAACTATAGTTGAAAGAAGGCAAAGTGGAAAGTCTTTTTTTATAAAATCAAACATTTTTACCTTACTTACTCACAGGTAGATGAGTCCAATACTTGTGATTGGGGGAGTGTATTTAATGATGATGAGTTTTTCAAGAAGCGGGTAATTATCTATGGTTTTTGTCAGTTTTTGAAATGTCGGAGATTTTGCTCAAGAGCGTCGTTTGTTAGGGAAAAGTTTCTCTCCGTATTTTCCCAAGAGGAAATGTAATAAATCGCCTCAGAAATCTCAAAACAATGAAAGGAAAAATAAAAAGGGAATTCAGATTCATAATTGTGGAGATAAAATAGATAATGTTAAAATTATTATTGGCCCTTCTAAGAGAACAACTATGGCAATAAGAATATAGAAAATTCGAGTATATTCTTGATAAAAGGAGAGTGCATATTCTAACATAAATTATTGATCGAGGTATTTGTAAATAGTTTCTAAGGCTTGCTCAGTTTTGATTTTTGTTTTGAATGGCTGAATTTCTGAGATTTTTGAAATAAGCTTTGAAAGCTGATCATTATCACTTCCGCTAACGAAGTATTTTTTTCCTCACAGATACTCTGATAGATAGAGTTGTTCAGTTTGATTTGGGGTTGGGAACAGAATGGCCGGTTTTTCTAGTTCAACAAGATCCATGATTGTTGTATAGCCAGCTCTGGAAATGATTGTTTTTGCATTTAAAAATCTTTTGATCTTTTCTTCTCCAGCCAAAAATCAGTAAATTTCAATATTATGTTGTGTATCATTTTGATAATATTCTTTTTGAGTGGTGTCTCAAAGGATGAACACTTTTTTTCATGGTAAAGTTTTTGTTTCATTTAGAAGCTTTTGGATAAAAACACCTCTATGTTGTGTTAGATATCAGCTAATCGTGAAAAGATAATCGATTGGCTCAGATTTTTCTTTATTTTCTTTTCATCAAAAACTTGAAATCACTCCAACATAATTATGCTTAACTTCATTGATTCGCTCTGGATGAGAAAGTTTCCCAGCTAAATTATATTCAGTATCTTCGTAGTCTGGAATAAAGATTCTTGCGAATTTTTGGAAGTATTTTTTATTGAAATAATCCATGAATTTTTGTGAGAAAGAAAAGATTTTTGGGATATGGAAAGAAAGTTGGTGGGTTAGGAGAAAGGATTTAGTTCTCTTGCTAAAGAAGCCGTATTTTCCATCTGAAAAAATGAAACTATAATCAGTTTTCTTTTCTAGTTTTTTAAGGAGTTTTTGTTCTCTTCTTATTCTGATGTAGGTTGTTAGAAGATCTGAAATTAACATAATATAGAATGATCGTCAGCTCCCTCTTTCTAGTGCAGGATAATCAATCAGTTCAAAAAATCTGACTTTTTCTCCGTGAAGTTCAGTCTTGAGGTAGTTGAGTGCATTTCCAAAGCAAACGATATCAAGGTGATAACCTTGTTTTAGATAATGCTTGATGATTGGAAGGGTTCTTGTTGCGTGACCAAGCCCCAGTGTTGATATGGCGAAAAGTGCCTTTTTCTCCATGCTATAAGGAGTGAATAAAAACTTTGTTTACTATAGTTATTTTTTTGAGATATGCAATAGTGAATTTTATACTAGGAGAGTAGTGTTTTTCTCCTCTTTTAATAGAGGAGGTAACCATATTTTTTGATGATTGATTTTATGTTTTCTGTGAGAGATTGGTCGATAGAGGAGCAGAGGAGTGTTAGTCTATTGAGGCTAGTATTGTGTTTGTTTTCTTTTAAAATCTGCTCTAGTACTGATATATTTACATGTTTTTTGTTTTTTCTCAGCCATTTTTTTATCAGTTCTTCTGCATAAGATTGCTGCAAGGGTGAAGTATTATAGAGTGTCTCAAGAATAGCTAATTCTGGTATTGCAATATTAAACTTTTGTGTTCCAATTGAGATCTTGTGGGTAAGTTTATAAAAGAATGAGAACAGATTTTTCTTCTTGTTAGTATATGTTTTTAATAGTGCTTGTTTTTCAAAGAGAATTGTTTCTGTAGATTGCTTGCTTGGTGTGACTAGGAGAATCTCCTCTGGGATTGTGTATGAAATTAGTGCGATCTCAAGAGCTTTAAGTCATCAAATGTATCGTTTTCAAGGGATGAAATCTTTACAGTGTTTATTTAATATTTCCCAATAATACTTTTGAGCAATCGTTTCATTATCTGGTGTCTCTTTTGTATTAGCTACGAGAAAAAGATTTTTTTTGAGATTTATGAGATGACCTCTAAGTTTTAGATAGTAGATAACTTTGTACATTTTGCTTTCAGAATATTCTCCTTCTAAGAGGGTCTGGAGTTGATTTTTTATCATTACATTTGTAATGATTTTCCCTTGGTATTTTTGGAGTTGTTCTGCAATGAATTCTAGATTGCTTTTTGCCATTTATTAGTTCTATCCTATTAAAATGATAAAAAATTTATAGTGATTTATCCAAAAAAAACAAGTTAATTTTTCCAAAAAAATTCTTTTGATTTTTCTATTGTATTTGGCTCAGAAAATCATAGAAATTGAACTGTCATAAATGATGTGAAATTTATTTATCTTACAATACTCTTGCGATGTTTCAGATGCCACTCATTGACTTTTGAGGTACAGATACTAGAACAATTGCAGTTGAGGGGATTAGAGCATCTGTTATGCAAAATGATCAGGGTAAATATGAGGTACTTCTAGAGATTAATTCAAATAAAATGCTGATCGCGATGCAAGGGGCTCTTGATTATATTGAACAATTTGAAATTATTGCAGTGAGAGGATTTATTGAGCTTTCAACATCGTTTATTCAGACAATCAAAAAGTTGGTTTGACATTTGCTTTGTAGATTAGACTAGATAAAAAAATATAAGAGCTTTTATTCCTCCAAAAATAAGAGCTTTTTTAATGCTTAAAATTGAATGATGGTTGAAAATCCACAGATGGAGATTATAATTAAAGAGTATTCAAAAAATCCTCTTTGTCATTATGAAATGAAAGATCCTGATATAAGTAGACACGAGGGAAATTTTATCTGTTGAGATGATATTACTGTTTATCTCAAGATTAGGGATAATCAAATTCTAGAATATAGTTATGATGGGAATCCTAGTACGGTTAGTTTGGCGGCAGCGAGTTTTCTATCAGAATTTTTAATTTGAGCCACTCTAGACGAGGTTTTAACCTGGAATTATGAAACTTTTATTGAAAAGTGATTTGAAGTTTCTCCAAGAAGAAAGAGGGCAGCAATGATTGCTCTCTTGTGAACTAGAAATGCTATTCATGCCTATCTTGAAGATGGACAAGAAGATGAATTTGATGATTTGATAGATTAAACCTAAAAAAAAGTCTTGAAAAAGGGGAGTAGTTGTGTACAAGTAGTGAAAGATGTCTACTGATTTTATTTTCCTTTAAAATGATGTTTAGACTTCTAAAAGAGCTTATCTTGGCGGTTGTAATTAACGCGGGGATCCTTTATGGGCTTAATTATTATCACTTTGCATTAGAGATTAATGTTCAAACTGGTGGATTAAAGACATTTTTAATCCTTGGTTTTATACTCTGGATTGTCAACTTTGTCTTGAGGAAGATTCTTCATATGTTGGCACTTCCTCTTAGAGTTTTGACTTTTGGGCTTATTTCGTTTGTGATTAATGTTTGAGTGATTTACTTTTTTGGGTGGTTTGTGAATACTTACTATCATGATTTGGCTACGATTACCTTATCAGAAAGTTACTTTAAGATATTGATTCTTTCATTTGTTATTACCTTTGTGTATTCATTCCTTTATAAGCTTCTTAAGTAAAAATCTAATTAAAATAGGAGAAAAAATCAGATTTATATTTTGTTTATATTTGTGTTAAGTTATTATGAAAAATTACAGTATTACTAGAGAGAAAGCTGCAATTACGCTTTGAGTGTCTACAAGAACCATTGATAGATATGTTAAAAGCGGAAAGCTCTCTTATAAGAAGATTGCGAATAAGGTTCTACTTGCTAGGGATGAAATTGAGGCTTTGCAAGAGGAGTTTTCAAGTCTTCGTACTGAAGTAACCAGTGAGCTTATTCACGAGGCTACTCCCTCGAATCAGCCAACTACTACTAATCCAGTTGCTGTGAGAGCTGACCTTGATCAAGCAATTGATGAAAAGATTGAGAAGTTCTTCCTCATATTTAAGGAGAAGGATAAGATGATTGAGGAGAAAAACAAGATTATCTTTATGCTTCAGCAGAGGATTTGAGAGCTTGAAACTAAAATCCAGTCAATGATTGCGTTACCAGATTATAATAAAGAGAAGCAAGCTATGATTTTGGAGAAGCAAAAGCTAGAGGAGAAGGTTACTGTACTTAAAGATGCTATTAAAACCGAGAAAATGAAAAGTTTTATTCTTGTGGTTTTGGCTCTAATTTTTATTGGAATTGCAGTATTCTTGCTTTTCAGATATAATATTATTTCCTAATTTCTTATGCTTTCATGAAATTACTAGCAAAAATTTTTATTCTTTTGCCCTTGATCTGTTCAGGGCTTTTTTGAATTTCTCATGGATATTTATTTTGACTGAAATCTTTTGACAATTCAGTTGAAAATATTGTACAAATAGAGAAAGAATTCTGAGTTTTTTTGCCTGTGGTGTCTTTTATCTATGATCCTTGGTATCAATGGAATGTCCCTTGAGAACTAAAAAAGATAAAAGAGCAGCTTGGAGAAAATAGAATTTATCACATCAGTATTTCTCCTAATACTTTTACAGCGCAAGAGGTTGCTGATGGGAAGTTTGATACTGAGTATTTGACTTTTTTTGAGTATATAAAGCAGTATAATTTGAAGGTGATCTTTAGGACAATGCACGAGATGAATTGAGGTTGGTATCCTCGAAGTTCAAATCCAGAAACTTTCAAAAAAGCTTGGATCCATGTTTGGCAGCTTTCAAGACAAGTTGGTTTGGATCATAGTCATCTCCTTTTTGATATGTCTGTTAATGCCTGGGATCTTCCAGCAAAAGATTGAAAAACCTGACAAAAATCAGTTTTTGTTCATTGCACACCGAAGGATAAACCAAAACTTAAATGTCCAAGTTTTGAAGACTATTATCCAGGAGATGAGTATGTGGATCTCATAGGATTTACCTTTTATAACTGGGGGAAGGGGAATAGTAATAGGCGACGATGATCTCCAGATAAGATCGTGAATAATGCAACTTGGCAGACTCTTGAGAGGATAAAGAAAATTTGAAAACCGATTTTTATCGATGAAGTCTGAACTTCTGCGGTAGAATATCCAGAACCTTATGATTATCAGAGATCCTTGGAGATGTATCAGTCAAATAAAGAGTTAAAAAATGCTTGGCTTGTTCAACTGAGAGAATTTTTGCAGAGAGAAACTAGGGTTGTTTGAGCTATTTACTTTAATGTAGATTTGACCAATTGATTGCAGCATCAGATTATAGGAGAGCTCGATTGGGCTGTAATAAATCTTACAAATAGTAAGTTTTATGAGGGGTTCTGGGATGTCTATCAGTATGGGAAGCATGATCTTGGTTCAATACTAGAGTTGTTTTGACTTGATGAGGTGAATTTTGCTGGGAAAAAGGCTTTTGTGAGTCCAGAGATAAAAAGGTTAAGTCTTCAAATTGATGAGATCATAGGTGAAAAGTATAAAACAAGGGAAGAAAAATCAGATTTTTATCTTCTTTTGTCTGGGAATGTTAAGGATAACTCTTCTTTTTCACAGGCAGTTAGATTTTTATCTCAGACCTATACTCTTTCAGGAGATCAGTTTTCTGGAGCTCTTGCCTCTACTGATCCCCTCTTATAAGTCGCTATTTAATAATGAAAAAACTCCTAATATTAGGAGTTTTTTATGTTTTCTTGATCTTTTAAAATTGCTTGTTTTTCTATTTCTAGTGTGTGGATTTGTTTTTCTAGTTGTAGAATCTCTTCAGGCATTGTTGTAACTCTCATTTTCACTCTTGCTGCGGCCTCATCAAGCAGATCAATCGCTTTATCAGGGAGCTTTCTATCGGTGATATATCTAGAAGAGAGATCTACTGCGGAAAGGACTGCATCATCTGTGATTTTAATTCAATGGTGAGTTTCGTAGACAGGTTTGATTCAGCGGAGGATTGCGATAGCATCTTCTTTGGTTGGCTCATTGACTAGAATTGGCTGGAATCTTCTCTCTAGGGCTCCATCCTTTTCAATATATTGACGGTATTCATTGAGCGTTGTTGCACCTATGACTTTGATTTTTCATCTTGCAAGCGCTGGTTTGATCATGTTCGCCATATCCATTGCTCATTCAGTCTTTCATGCTCAAACTACCATATGGATCTCATCAATAAAGAGAATGATATTTCAATCAGATTTTTCTACTTCTTTTAAAATGGCTTTCATCCTTTCCTCAAAATCTCATCTGTATTTACTTCCGGCCATGAGCGCTCAAATATCCAGCTCGATAATTTTTTTGTGTTTAAGCATATCTGGGACATCATCCTTGATGATTTGCTGCGCTAGGAGCTCAATAATTGCTGTTTTTCAAACCCCAGGCTCTCATACAAGTACAGGATTGTTTTTTGTCCTACGAGAAAGAATCTGCATAAGTCTGCGGAGTTCTTCATCTCTTCCAATAACAGGATCAAGCTTCCCTTCTTGAGCGAGCTGAGTAATATCTTTCCCATATTTAGATAAAGCTTCAAGGCTGACTTCAGGATTATTATCCTGAATTTTTTCTCCGTTTCTCATATTAAGAATTGTAGTATATGTTGACTCATAAGATATTCAGAGCTTTTCAAGCATTGATTTCGTATCGCTTGACACCTTGAGTAAGGCGAGAAAGAAATGCTCAGTTGTGATATAACCATCTCACATTTTTTGCATTTGTTGCTCGGAAGTTGCTAGAATTTCTTCTAGCTCTTTACTGATACTGCTTTCGATATTCCCAGTCGTTTTTGGTAGCTTATCGATAAGCATGATGGTTTCAGCTTTAATTTGTTCTTCATTTGCTTTTAGATTTTTTAGAATTGCTGGAAGGTAGCCATCTGCTTGTTCTAACATCGCATAAAGAAGATGTGGCGTTGTTATTTGTGGATTTTTTTGATTGATACAGATGTTGTTTGCTTCTTGAATGGCTTCGCTAGCCTTTATTGTTAGTTTATTGAAGTTCATTATTTTTTT
>JABCOM020000044.1 GCA_013333605.2 candidate division SR1 bacterium | reverse complement strand
CTTTGGAATTGGAAGCGGATCTACCTTCAGTCCTCAGCAAAGGAAACTCAATTTACATGCATATTGATCATACGCATCATGGGTACAAGTTCCACATTTAGCAGTCCAGTTTGCTGAGAAATCAAGCATTACTTGATAAGTCTTTACAACAGCAAGAATTGTCGTAATTGCATCAATATACTGAGAGAATCTGGTCGCATTGATCTCCATCCAGTGATTGATATAACCAAAGAAATTTGTGATCACACTTGAGATTTCCATCGTATATTTATCTACAACATGCAACCATTCATAGATTTCAAAAGGAAGTCTCTTGTATTGCTCTAAAATCTCAATGTTTTGGAAGATTTTACTACTGAGTTGATCTAGTTGTACTTGGATTCTCATAAGCTTTTCATTAGCTCAATTCGCAAGTTTACATTCCTCAATTTTCTGCTGGAGTTCTGCACCATCTTTATCAACCCTTTTGGTTAATCTATCAATTTCTGATGGACAGGTTAAGATAGTTGCAGCAACTTTATCTCTCCAGCTCTTCAAAATACTGTTTTGTGTAGAGAGCCAGGTCTTGAGATATGAAATATAGGATTCAATATCTTCAGAATAGATCCATGGGATCTTAACTGAGATTTGTTTTGTAGATATTTTTACAAGATCGCTACTATTAAACAGTTCTTGCATTTTTTCAAATGGATTATCTCCTCCCATAAGGTTCAGACTTACATCCTCTTGTTGAGATAAGCGAGATAGACGCTTTTTCATGCTAGGAGCAACTCCATCAAGTGCTTTATTATCTGTTTTTTTTGTATTCTCTGATTGAGAAGCAACCGCTGAAAAGACACTAGAAATCTGATTAGAAAGCATCTTTACATCTGGGAGATAGAGCGTTAAATTCCAACGAAGTAGATTATTCCTAATATATTCGATCTGATTCTCCAAAAATCACATTAAGATCGCAGGAATTCATTTTGCATTAGGATTCAAAATTTTATTTTTAGTATCTTTCACCCCATCAACTCTTGTAAATCAAATCCCAATACTATTTTTACCAACACTAACGCTATTATTCCCAAAGTTAGAAGGTTCAAAATCTGAAGCCATTCTGCTTTCAATATCACTTCAAAAGACTTTGAATGAACCAACTGCACTGCTAGGAAGCTTTACTTCAGTATTCTTGCTTATTCCGTTAAATCCAACATTACGAAGCGGACTTACTCAACTCTTTCAATCATTACATGATGGAGTATTCCCATATTCTCAAATCCAACTATCATACTTTTCTCCAGAATCGTCCTCATTATTATGCCCATCACTTCAACATGGAAGATCAAAAGAAGTCACAACACAGTTTCCCCCTAGATCTGCATATGGTGAAGGTACGGCAGATCCTACACTGTAAGGACCTCCACAAATAGCAAGCCCCATTTGCGCAGTTAAAGTAGGAGCCGCATAAATTCTAATCATAGAAGGATAGATTCATCATCATACCCAAAGGAAACCATCTCATGGCCCCTTTTGTCCCCAAGGGAATGGGATACTTCAAACAGGAGTAGGTAATGTTCATGGAAAATGGAATACTGGTAATCCTTTTCATAAAGTCCTTGTAAGTGGAGGAATCGGAACACATCACATCACATGATAATTTCAAGGAGCTAGAAAAGCCTGATTAAATGGGACAGGAAGTCCCTTACAAGCCCTTCCCCCTTTCGCACCAAAACTTACCCCCTGACAGAGCATATCAAGTGATTTATTAATATTATCACTAAGTTTATTAATATCTGTATGCAATGCTGCTCCTACCAAGCCATCAATAACTCATCCAACATTGTCAGTTCAAAAGGACTCAAATTTACCCTCTTTGAAGGCTTCCATCAGTTGATTTCCAGCAGACTCCCAGCTACCATCACCAGAAAATGCTGCTTTGAAAATTTCCTTACGAATCTTATCATTACTCTTCCATGCTGCTTCTCAAATATCTGCAATTTTTTGTCCAATTCCAGCCCCAATTTCAATTGCTTTTATAAAATTCTGAAGAGGATTACTCTTTTTACCTTTTTCTTGGTTTGGATCATTTACAGCACTTGATAGACCATTTTCAGTGATATTTTTCTGATCTTGGAGCTTTTTCATCTGCTCATCAATTGCTTGTTTTTGCTTTGCTCTAATATCCTTCTCATACTCAGCAACAAGTTCTTGTAGGTTTATACTTTTTTGTACATAAGACCTTGTATTTCATCTTCCTTGATTAAAGAGGACTCACTTTTGCTTAATACATCAATTCTGAACTCAAAGAACAATATCAGGATACTGATCTTTTACATAACCATCACGAGGTTCAGATTTTGTAATAGTATTATACTCATAATCTTTGATATTTACATCTTCTAGCTTTAATGAATAAGGAGAAGTCTGATCATCATACTGAAACTGATAGCGATATACTAGTTGCTCTCCTGTCATTAAATGGATATCAGAGATCGCATATGCATATTCTCAAACTGGTCAATGGACATTGGCCCTATTTACTTCAAAGACTAAACTTTCAGGCTTCAAGTTTTTAGAATCTTGACCATTATATTTGATCTTTGCAGGAAGATATGGTTTATCAAGGAATGCTCAACTACTAATACTAGCACTTGCCTTAATCCTAACCCTCACCTCAACAATATCATTATCTAGCAGATTTCCTCAGTTTATATCACGATATTCTTTGGTAACATCAACCTTATCCTTACTATCTAGAGTATTAATAGTAAAGAAAGCCTGATCCTTTGCTGGTAGTCCATCGTCTAGCGTTAGTTGTTCTTTAACTGGATTCTGAAGATACTTAGTATATGTCCCAATTGTACTTGCTACTGCACTAGTCATATCTGTCTTAGTGATACTATTTGTAATAGCATCTGGGTTAACTGTTTGTTGTCCATTAAGCATCGCCTGAACATTTCCTGGAATCTGATCTGTAATGTTTTGAGTTGCTCCCTCAGCTGCTTGAGTAGTAAGTTCCTCATTACTTGGAATCTTTAGTCCTCACCAGCGAACAAGGCTCTCATCTCTCACTGCATGATTATCAATCTCGATTCATAAGTTATGAATAGTTTTTACAGAATTTTGCTGTCTTTTTCGCCAGTTATCATCACATGAATACTCGTTAGTACTCAAGTAGCTATGATTATTCTTGTCCCCATTACCATAAAAGACTTTGATATCTCACATACGATCATAAGTTACGATATCAAGTTTTTTATCAAGATCCATATCTCTTACAAAAACCTGATGAACTCCAGAAAGTACGCTTGGATGCTCTGAAATTTCTCAGTTCTTTACATTGGTATTCAAACAAGCAATTCTTCCATCAACATCAAAGATCCCCTCATCATTCAGATAAGCTCTGAATTGTTGCTTGCTATTCTTTATCAAAATATCCTCATAACCATTCCCATCAATATCCCCAACATATACATCTTCCATCTGTTCAGTAGTCATCATGAGCATTCCCATATCTTGAAACTGCTTATCAGCATATTGCTTCTGGAGTTTAATAGTTCAGTCCTGATAAATAACGAGAATATCCTTCAATCCATCTCTATTATAGTCAATATCCAAAACTTTCCAGATACTATTTGTAGTATCAGAATAAATTGTCTTTTCAATACCTCAGTTATAATCAGTATTTTCTAGATTAGTATTTTTCTGGATTCTTTTGAGGAGTGGATCTCAAATATTAATCAAAAACTCTGATCCAAACGGAATAGTCGATTCTCCAACACTCTTACCTCCAGCAAAGAGTGTAACATTTTTAAAGTCAGCTCTAAATCCAATATATTTTTTAAAGTCATTACTATTCTGAATAGAGTCATATCCTTGATAATTCGTATCTAGAGTATTTTCAACTTCAAAGATTCCTTTTGCAAGGCGATTTGTCGATCCTCATTGATAAGTTTCGCTAAATATCCATCTTGAGTCTTCTAGTTTGCCATCATTAGAAAGTGGAGTACTCTTCGCATAATCAAGATGTGAGATAACAACCTTTGCAACACTATTCCCATTCCAAACCATATCCCAAACTGGATAATTGCCTTCTTTCTCACGAGTAAGATGAAGTGATAGTTCCTTATTTAAGCTTCAAAGTTGCCTTTTTTCGCTATCATAGAGAATCCCCTGAGTATAAACATATCCATCAGTTATATCTGAAACAATCAAACTTGGAGTCTTAGTGCTGTTTATAACCTCTGAAATCTTTGCTTCATTGCTAAGTATCTTGATATTCTTAATTTGATCTTGAATTTTTATCTGTCCGATTCATCAAACTGAAAGCAGAAGATTATTTCCATGAAGCTGCGCAGTAATTGCTAGCTGATCAATATTTTCAAGTTGCCCATTTGACTTTAATAGTACGCTTGCTTTCTTCACCTTTTTGAGATCAACAAGCTGAGTAGTTACAGCTAGTGTTTTATCAGAATTTTTAATAATTTTTTCACTATAAGCATTCTTCTCTGATAGATATCATCGCTGGTTTCCCCAGTCAGTACCAAAGAGATTTAAATACATTACATTTAAACCTGAATTCACCGCCTGTTCCAAAAACTTCTTCTGAACTGATAGTCTTACCTGATCCTGAATCGTCTTCTTGCTTCACAATACTCTAGCCTGCAATAGGGTACTTGTTTCATTACCCTTAAAAGTATGTGAAATATTAATTTTTCAATTGCTAACTTTCAGAGTATTACTTACAGTTTTTTGGTTATCGCTACTTGTTAAAAGAACATCAGTCGGCTGAGTAACTGCGTTTCACCATGCATCAGACAAAGAAATCTGACCATTGATCTTCTCTCCAACAACTGCCATTTTCTTCTCTACATTCAGTTTCAGCTTAGTGATTTCACCAGGGAGAATCTCTATTTGATAACTTTGAGGCTGCAGTCATGGAATTACAAAGCTAACCGTTTCAGTTCATGCTTTATAGGTTGGAATGAGATAAATGTTTGTTTCCCCTTTTTCAAAAATAATAGTTTTCACCTCTTTTAAGCGTTCCTTCTCATCCATAATATATGCCTTAAATCCTCATTTTTCTATATTAAGATTCGCTTGAGTGTTGAGCTCTATGAGTTTATTATCTGATCAATAGAGCCCTAGTTTCAACCCAATAACTCTATTTTTATTCAGCTTTCTATTTGCTCCAGATCAAATGAAAAGACTATCTTTTGTTAGTTGATATTTGAGAGATGCAGACAATGGTCTATCATTATAATGAATCTGAAGCTTTGCTGGAATGATTTGAAAACGCTGTTGAGTAACAAGCTTATTAGTTTTTGAATCCCTAAGTAAGAGTGTTTCTGTTCCAGTATCTTGAGGCAATGATCTATAAATAATAGTAGAATTCACAAAATCTGAAACTTCTATACTCTTTACAAGTCCACTTCATACGAGGAATCCTCACTTCTCAGCTGTTAAAATATATGGATATAAACTTCTAGAAATCTGATTTTTATATCTATCTACAACATTCAGAGAAACGAGATTATAAATACCAGCTCAGACCTTACTAGGTATATTGATTGTAAAGGTATCAATACTTCCTGCACGAGCACTGAAAGTTAATGTCTTATGTCAGCACTGTTCCTTACTATCAGTAGGGCAGACCTCAATCGTTGTTGCAAAAGTTCACGCTTTATGTTCCCCTAAATTAATCGCTACATTATATCCACTACTACTAGCCGTAAAGGTCTTTTTTACAGCTTTTGTACAGCTTTCTTGATTCTCAATTTTTAGACAATTCTCACCAATAGTCAAAAAACTGACCTCAAAATTTTTGTTAAGCAGCTTTGGATCTCTAGTTTGAATGATAAGCCTTTCTTCTCAACCATCAAGTGTAAAACTTTTTTTCGTCGCTGAAATCTCCATCTTTTCAAGGACAGTATTCGCAATCTTATCTGGATTATCAATTATGCTAACAGCTTGTTTTTTCTCCTCTAAATGCGCATTTTTATCATCAAAAGAATTCCTTATTTCCTCCAATGGGTTAATACGACTTCAGAGTTCTGAGAAAGAACTGAGTGAAGCAGAAACAGAAATTGAAAGTTTTGCAGGTTTTTTAACTACTTCCTTCAACCAACATCCAAATCCTCTCAGCCAAGGAGAGTTTGCTTCTTTAATATCATAGAGAAGAAGAGTATCATTATAATCAAATCAGCATTCTTTCTGGTCATTATAAATATCTCATTGTTGTGAGTCCACATCTGAGAGCTTATTTGACGAGGTATCTATCTCATCTAAAATAGGTTCCTCATCAGAATTTTTTACATTCCCTTCATAATTGATAGTATCACTATCATTAGAATTGATAAATCAGACTTCATATCCTTTAGAAGCATAAGTAGGAAGCGCTAACTGTGGATATATTCACTGAGAAGATAAAATCTGATCTTTATGTTGAGAGAGATAGTTATCTACAATATATTCAACCTTATTATTAATATCAAAACTTAAATCTGAAAAATTAATATCTTTTGTTATATCATCGCTTATTGCCCTAGATTTGATTGCAATATTCTGATAATAGAGGAGTTCTGCTAAAGTATTGAGCATTTTCTCTCCTCCAATTGATTTCAAAACCTCATCATAGGTAAATAATTCATATCTACGAATATTGTTATCCAAGAGGGGAGTTGCCAAAAAATCTACACTACGAAGTTGATCATAATGTCCTTTTTTACTCAGATAGTTGGCATTAGCTTTGTTCTTTTCTTGAGTAAGAATAGTATTATATTCATTTACTTTATTTTTGAGATACTTCTCAAGCGATGCTTTAAATTCAGCAGGAGATTTTAGTTGTAAAACTGAACCTGAGTGATTATATGCTTCTGACTTAAAGATATTAGGATAAATAAGATTAATCCTATTTCATCAAATTCCCTGAAATGTAGTATATCTCGGAGAATCAATTGGTCTATCAGGAGTTAAATCTGACATTCACTTGATAGTGATTTCTGGATTTTCGCTATCGCTTTTAAAGATGTTTTGAAATTCTGACTTGTGATTGTCTAGCTCTCAGAGTAGATTATCAATCCTATAATCACTTTCTCCACAGTTTGCTAGTCCAGTTACTCCCCCAACACACTGAAGCCCACGGAAGCCTTCAATGCGATTTCATTCATTATCAATAGTTACGCTATGAATCTTTTCTAGCATAAGATTAACTTTCGTGAGCATTTCATTCCCTAGACTTGCTCAAAGATTGCCAGAGAAATTATTAGAATTTTTCCAGGTTTCCAATAACGCCTTATATCATTGCAGCTGAGCTTCAAGTCTCATGAGCTTTATTAGTGTTTCTTTTGAAAGATTTATTCGGTTTGTTAGCTTGTCCCTGTAACTAGAAAACTTATTGATAACTTCATTATATCGAGGTTTATACATACCGAGAGGGATATCTGTATTTAACTCTGAGAGACGAACGAGTTGAAGTGCTTCTTTCAATTGAGAAAGGTATTGCCTTTCTAAAGACATCTCGATTTCCTCACTTAAAAGGTCTAATTCACTTAATAAAACAAAAAAGTCTGTTTTCTCATATAATATTGAAGTCTGAGTTGGATTTTGCGGATTTCTTCGAAGGGTATTAAATAAGTTAACTCTTTTTCTTTCTACCTCTTCTTTCCCTAGATTGTAAGTATTTTCCTTTTGCCTGATAGGATCAATCATTTCTTTGAGAATCTTGATATTCCCAGTGATAGAATTCTGACTATATGCTCAGCTGTTCAATAGTGTCCTTTGTCCACTACGAATTAGATTGATGTTTTGTTGAATATTAGAAAAATCATTATCTAGATTATGAAATGTAAGGAATTGTTTTCAAAAGCATTCCGCATTTCAATCCTCAGATCGGCTTGGGGATGGATTTCAACGATCGCTTGTTGGTAATCGAGTAATATCATTTCCTGTCCATATTTTTCAGTACCAATATCAAGTTAAGCGGACAGGGAGGATAAAACTTCATGAAAAAGGATTCTCAAGACATTTTATTTTTTTGCTTGTTAGAAAATAGTTATTCTTCTTATTCCTATCCTGAAGTATTCATCAAAAGCTATATCAAGTGCCTCCAGTAGAAAAGACATCTCCTCGAAGATCCTTAAGAGTGTTATTCCCCCTTATAGTTATAGCTTTTCATTCATCAATATAATTTTTATTCTGTAGCAATAGTGTATTAGCATAGAGATGTTCCAATTCAGCATTTTGCTGCTGAATTTGCGCGTTATTCTGCGTTGTTCAGTTTGTGTTTTGTGCGATTTGGTCTTGGAGCGTTTTTGCAAGAGAAACTCTTTCTTCTATCTTTAGGTTTTTGTTATTATATTTCTGATTTAATACAATGACTTCGTTTCATACAGATCCTCAGGTATTCAATCAATTATCTCTTTCTCCTACTAAGAAGTTAAAACCCGATAATAAATTGTTTCTTTGTTCTCTAATTGCTTCAAGGATGCTTATTTGATTTTCTCCACTAAAAAAGTATGCAAGAGCCCCTGTTGCATTATTACTGAGCATAGATGTAGAAAAGAGTTGATTCCAAGTTCTATTTTTTTCTATTTCAATATTCTTTTCAGTATTAATAATCCTGCTTTCAAGTCCAGAGAGAGAATTATTAACATCTATAATTCTATTTAAGATTGCTCATATTGGTCCGGCAGAATTCGCAGCTGCTGTTAGTGCCCTAGAGATTGGATAGCCAGTCGCAGTAAATCTTTGTCCCTGTGTGTTAAGTTCCATTTCTCCTGTTAAAAATTGAGAAAGTATGGAATTAAAACCTGTTTTTACACCAGAGTCGTCATAGGAGTTATTTACTCCTAGATTTTGGTTCCACATTATATCAAGCGTTTTTTTACCTAATGCCACAACTCCTGCTAACGAAGAGTTATCAAGAGGGAGTTTATATACTAATCCGTGTAGCTCTCAGATTTTATCTGATACTGCTTTCAGAGCATTGAGTCTATTTTGTAACAATTCTACATTTACAGCTATATTACTTCATCTGTCTTTTAGATGGTTTCTCGCTTGATCTAGAAGATTTATTCTCTCTTGATGCTTCTGATCTCTTTCAGTGAGCATATTTTGCTTACTCTGCTCTTGATTGTGTATTGATTGTAACCCGCTGAATAACGTTGTTAGGCGAGAAGAGACCTCATCAATCCTTGAGCCCATTACATTTGAAACTTGTGACGGGGTGTCAAATACTTTCATATCAAGTGCCTGAAGGATCTGTTCTTGATAAAATTTTTCTCTACTGTTATCATTATATTTTGGTTTTTTTGTTGTTTCTATTTGGTCTGAGGTTGTTGCCTTATGCTCGATCTCAGATGAGATTATCTTGTATTGATAGAAGCGCTCTTCGTCGTCTCTTGATCTTTTCGCTTTTAACAAGGAGAATGAATTTGATCAGATTTTATTGAAATGTTTATCGCTAAGCTCCTGGTTAAAGTAATCTACTTGATCATAGGATATGCCATGGCGTATTGGCTCTCTATAATTTCATTCTCTGTATGAAATTTGAGTTGGAGAACTATATTCCTTTAGTCATTCATAAGTATAGGCTGGTGTTTGCTTTTGAGCTAATTCAGCACTTCCAGCAATATCAAAAATTGGCTGCCATGCTGATTTATAATCAAAACCATTAGCAAATCTATATATTCACTGTGTCATTTTTTCTGAATCAACATTGAGAGGAGTAGCTCATCATCGAACTCTGCTTCAAAATTGTTGAAAACTTTCACAGTCTGCTCGGTCTCTAGGATTATTAGATCATGGATTGCAAGTTCCATGTCCTCTCCATGCAATTCTTTGGCATGGGATAAATCTTCGGCGGAGTCAGAACCATCTTCTAACACATTCTTCTCAAAAACTTGCGTGAGTCTTTTCTTTACTATATAATTCATACTCAGCTTTTGTATTCATCATGTTGAAGCCCCTATTAGCCTCAGTTTGAGTAGAAAATATATCATAGGAGGCTCAAAAGCTTTTTGATTGTAGATTTGTTTGATCAAGATTTGATTTTACTGGATTATCTGAGTCATTAAAAACTTCTGAATAATTTCAGACTTTTTTTAAGTTTCTGAATGTTCCCCTATAGATAGAGCTTTGTTCTGAAGAAATAAGAGATGAGGCGTCTTGTCCGAAATAATAAAATCTAAAGGTATCTATAAACTTAGGGATTCGATATCCAATGCGGAATAATCTAGGTCATATATATTTTTTTTCATATTGTTCTCTTTTATACAAAGTCGGGATAACAGACTTCATCTGATATTTTTCAGTCAAAATCTTGTTGTCAACCATATTCTCTAGTTTATCATTAATCCCTCTAATAATCCCATTCATTTCATTGGTTCAAAGAGTCAGTTGGTCTTTGAGTTGGATTTTATTTTGATGAGTATCAGCACCTCATGTCCATCTATTCGATGCTTCTATATTATCAGCAATTGCTCTCTGTAAAGGGACACTCAAACTTGAGGAATATTCTTGAAGATGCCCATCAATTTTTTTCTTCAGCATCTTAGTCGGTGTCTTAGCTTCAGAACCATTAGAAAAAGAGCCAGAAATCGTACTGCTATCTCCTAGATCCTTCAACGCATTTCCTAAATCATTTACCATCTCCTTAACTTTCTGGCTATCATTCTTTTGAAAAAAATCAAAAAGCAGATTGGTGTAACGATTGTACATTAAATCTTCAGCAAAGGCTAATCTATTTTTGTATAACTGATAATTTTCTTCCAAAAAGTTACTCTGCAGTGCGACAAAATCATCATATCGAACTTTCTTATCTGCAAATTTACTTGGATCTGCATCATAGTTTTTTAATTTTTGAAAGAAGCGTTTATAAGCATCCGCGTCGGATTTGAAATTAATTACTCAATGCCATATCTCTGCTTGCCCATTTTGCTTAGCTTGAGTAAAATATCATTCTCATTCGTTCCAAAGATATTTTTGATCTAGAAAATCTACATAAGGATAAATTGATGGGAAAATATAATCGGAATATTTTACCACAGGAAATGGTATTTCTCAAATCATTACTAACCCAATAAGCTGAGAACTTTTCTCTTTTTCTCATTCAAAGTAAAGGTTTTCCAAGAGTTTTGTAATCTCAGGAGCTGAATACTCTTGGGTATTAATCTTAAGCACTAATGCTTTACTTTGATCATATTTCTTTTGAATATACTCTGTAGTATACCACTTAAGCTCATTTTCAATTTTAGGATAAACACGCTCATCAACAAGCACTGCTACTAGATTTGAATAAGTATTTTTGGATTCTCCACTTGCATATACACTTCCTCGTTGGATATATCCCAAATATGATAAGACCTGTGAAACTACATAACAAAAAAGAATAGCAATTGAGAGTATTTTTTTTGAGAACATAGGATCTTGATATGCTAAAAAACGAATATAAAATATATACGATAATTAGAGCAAAAATAAAGACAAAATCTGATTTTAGTACCTTTTTCAGGTTGCTATTTTTTTGTTCTATGATCTCATACTTGACAGTTATTTTATCTGGTATTTTAAAACAATTGATTTTCATTTTCCAAACACTATACTACTGATTGTTTTTGTATCATATCTTATTCAAATGATCTTCTGAAATGAGGCACAAAGAACATATATCAGGCAGTTTTTTGACCGTAATCTTTCTTCAAAAAATCCGCTTTTTATACTTTTGATAGGACAAAAAGGGCTCTGAAAAACTAGTTTTATAGAGTCCTTTTCTGAGGAAATCCTAGGAGTATACAAAAGAAGTGATTTTTTATATATTAGAGATTGCTCTGAGGAACTGGAAAAAACTCATACTATTCAAATTGAAATACCAACAACTCAAAAAACAATTCAACTAGCTAATTGAGAAATATATGAAAATAGAGGAGTCAGGGAAATTAATTCGCGATTACAACAGTCAGCGATTAGTGGAAAAAAGATTCTATTCATCGAAAACCTAGAAAGGATGACGAAATCAGCAATGAATGCTTTTCTAAAAACCTGTGAAGAACCACTTTCTCAAAGATTTATTTTTGCCACAATTAGCTCTGAAAGCGGAGTATTGCCAACAATTGTTTCTAGAGCTTTGCTTGTGCATTTCAATCTCCTTGATGAGCAAGCTATGAGAGCTTTTTTGAAAGGTCAATATCCAGATATTTCAGATGAGAAACTTGAAATTGTCTTACACATGAGCTGAGGAAAACCTTGAATTGCATTGGAAATCATGAAGAAGATCAATCAGGATAGTGAAATTGAGCAGACACTAATGTATGGTTTTAAGATAATTACAGAGAAAACCTCACATCTTAAGCAAATTGATATTCTAAAAAAGATAAAAGAAATCTGACTTTTAGAGCCTTTTATAAATACTATTATTGATCATTTTACAAGTGTTTGAGATGGTATTCTTGCTCAAAAATGGATCAACCTAAAAAGGTTTCAAGTGGCTAATATTTCAGAGGAAAATAGTCGGTGGTATACTGTTTTAGGATAATTTTACAATAAATGTCTACTTATGTCTACATATCTTTGACAAAATTTTTTAAAAGATAGTGCTATTAGAAGTTATATCTGAGAAAATATTGCAAAATTCTATAAGCTTGCAAACGCTGAAGCGCTTATTGAAATTGGTCCATGAAAAGGTGCGATAACAAAGAAAATAAAAGATCTTTCTGAGAATTTTTTTGTTATTGAAAAGGACTTAACAATGGAACACCATCTTCTCGGAACAGGATTAAATCATGATCAAATTATCTTTCAAGATATTCTTCAAGTTGATTTTCAGACAATCCTTTCTAAGATTAATAAAAATCAGAATTCCACACTAGTTGTTGGAAATCTTCCATATTACATTACCTCTCCGATTTTTAGGCTGCTTTTTACCAATCATGAAAAAGGTTTTTTATGAGGAATTTTTATGATTCAGGATGAAGTTGGATTAAAAATTATTTCTTCAGCTGGGAAAAAATCATATCTTTGGCGATTGTTAAACTGGTGATATACGATTGAATATCTTAAAATGGTCCCGCCGAAAGCATTTTCTCCAGCTCCAAAGGTTAAGAGTTGTCTAGTAAAGTTTATCAAAAAAACTCAACCTGAAGACTGTAATTTTAAAGATTTAGAAAAATTCCTAAACTTATACGCTCCATATAGTAGAAAAACCCTTGGGAGGATTAGTAAAATCATCCAAAAAAATGAGGAATGAGAAGTCTTCCCTCTCCCAGAGGAGTTATTAAGCAAAAGATTAGAAGAATTGTCTCGAGAAGACATTAAAAAGATTATCAAAAAATCTGACTCATAATTTCTTTTAATTCCTTTCTTTGAGAGGCAAAAAGAGGGTTATGTAATCGATCATGGAAGTATTCATTGCAGAAATGTGCTATATGCCCAAGCCCCTTTCTCTCAACAATAACATAGCTTTCTATTGCTCCCTCTTTGAGAATAAATATTTTTTCTTTATAGAGTCTCTCTATTCATTTAATAATGGCTTTATATTTTTTAGGACTAAAGGAGAGAATAGTTTTTACTAGTCTATTGTAATAATCACTATATTTCTTTTCTTTTGTTTTAGGTGAGTGTTTGAGATTTTGGTTGGCGAGTTGATAAAACTTATTTAGTTCTGCAGTTGAAAAAAATCAATAATCGACTGTATTATCCCAATCTCAGATAAAATAATTTTTGATATTAAATTTATTGAGAAATTTTCTCCAAGCATGTAAAGATCATTTCCCGTTAATATTAATCACCTCATAGTCTGAAATCTTAGATTTCCATTCGGGAAGTGTCTTTAGATAATTAAGATAAAAGCTAAAGAAATAGGCATCAGTATCTCATTCTACAAGAATGATTTTATTTACGAAAAAGATTTTTGAAAGATTTTCAAACTTTAGCATATGAATCAATGTAGCGTCATCATAATCAACCTGAATCTTTGGAGAAATAATCTGAGATTCGCTTTGTTCATTTCTATAAACTCTATATACATTAGTAATATTCCCCTCATTGATAAAGAGCCCAGAATTTGTAGAGAAAATGAATTGAGAGTTGATGTTTTGACTTACATGATCAAATACCTGAGCAATTTCTTTCTGAATTTGGGGGTGAAGATGTAATTCTGGCTCATTAATTATTAAGAATCCCTCTTTTAAGTCATTACCATACATTGCGAAAATAATGGTAAGTAGTGATCTCTCTCAGCTACTGAGTTCGTCAAAGTAGACAATTCTTTCTTGATTGTCTATAAGATGGATGTTTAACATTCAATTTACATAGTCAATGTATAGCTTCTTTCATAAATATTTGTCTATAATATAGCTTAAACTTGTATAAAATTCTGATTTTTCTAATTCATCTTGTATTGGTTTAGAATGTGACTGGTTTGGAGAGAGGAGTTGCGATTGAGAAAAATTCTCAACAATGCTCCATAGTTTTCAGATACAAGTAGCATATCATACTAGGCTATTTCTTGTATAATTAATATCGTTAATAATATCATGAGGATTAACAAAATTGCTAAATTCAAATTGGCTTCTTTCTGTGTTTAAAATAGCAAAAGTTTTTTTGAGAAAATATCGTTTTCTCTCTTCAGGTTTCTTTTCAAATTCATTAAAAATTGTAATAATGATCTGAAGTAGCTTTTGATATTGAATACATTGCAAAATAAAAATCTGATATTCTTCAAGACCTCTTTCATCAATAATAAATTGTTGCTCTTTTTCATCGAAGCTAGCCTTAATCCTCAAGTTAGAAGATTTTTCCATAAGCGTTTCAAGCTTATATTGCGGAAAAGAAATATTTAATTTACTATATTTACTGATAATATCATTAATTTTCCCTGTATATTTGCAGACAAAACCTATATTCTCATAATCATTTACTCAAAGTTCAAGCAAAATCTCAAAGTCCGAAGGTTTATTTGGTGTAGCATAGTTTGTATGCAGCTTTTTTGTGAGATTTTTTTCTGCTTGAATAGCTTTCCTCATTGGAATTTCTGGATTTTGAGAAAATTCTCTTGAATAATGGTAATCTTTGATAAGGGTAGAAAAGAATTCCTCCAAAATAGTTACGAAATTACTTTTACCAGAAGCATTATTTCCAATCAAAATTCTAAGTCCCTCATATCATCCGTTTGAAAAAAATGAAATTTTTTCCATATTTTCAAAGTCTTCTTTATAAGGGAAACTCAAGAGATTTGAAATTTTAATTTCCTTAATATGCATGGGATTTGCTACAAATAAAAAATTTATAAAAGTATAGTCAGAAAAAATATTTTTTCAACATTATCACGAAATATAAGCGAGGAAAATCTGATTTTTATCTTTTTTTACTATACTTAGTATTGACTTTAATAAGCTTTTATATATATATTTAAGAATCAAAAAAACAAAAAATGTATGAAAATTAAAAAAAACCAAAGTTCTACTCAGCAAAAAAAAGAAAAGATAAGCGATATTGAGCTTAATGAAAAGCTTTATCCAAGAGACAAAAATCAGATTTTATCTGAGTCTAAACCAGAAGGTGACTATTCACCTGACAAGAATGAAAAAGTTGGAATATCCTTTGATATATCAATTGATAAAATTGGAAGGATTTATATCAATTTATCTTTACCTTCTCAAAAAGAAACTTGATAATAGAACTGTTTTCTCACAAACAAAATCCCTAGGATCCCAGATAGGAAAGCGATGATATGAGTATGAAAACGGGAAACTAGGGATTATACTCTCTGAGAATATTTAGAGAGTTTTTTTTATTTATGCTAAAATATCTCCAATTTTCTCATCTAAAAACTTCTGTAACTGAGGTAATCATTCAAAATTTGGATAGTGCTCTAACAACCAATGAGCCCCTTGTTGAACTTTTTCCAAAAAATTTAAATCCGATAAAACATCAAATGGAATATCACTAAGTCAAGACTGCATCGTTCCTAAAATCTCACCAGATCAACGATTTTGAAGATCCAGCTCAGCAAGTTTGAAGCCATCCGTAGTTTCCTCCATAGCTTTTAGCCTTTCATAACTTTCTCAACTTTTTTTTGGAGTTTCTAGGAAACAATAAGATTGAAGATCTGATCTACCAATTCTCCCCCTTAATTGATGGAGTTGTGCAAGTCAGAATCTTTCGGCATTTTTTATAATCATTACTGTTGCCTCTGGTACATCTACTCAAACCTCAATAACTGTAGTAGAGACAAGCATTACTAATTTTTGAGACTTAAAATCTAACATTACTTGATCTTTATCTTTAGGCTTCATTTTACCATGAAGGAGTCAGATTTTTCCAGATAATTCTGGGTAGAGTCCTTGCATTTCCTCATAACTCGATAAAGCAGACTGTACCTCATCCAATGTTTCGCTCTCTTCAATAAGCGGAGTAACAACAAAGACTTTCTGCCCTTTCTGTACTTTATCAACGATCCACGGTTTAAGCTTTAGGAATTCGTTATTGCTAATAATTTTTGTCTCAATAGGTTTTCTCCCTTGAGGCAATTCATTAATAATGCTCACATCAAATTCTCCAAAAAACGCGATCGCCATTGATCTTGGGATAGGAGTAGCACTCATTTGCAAAATATGTGGAGATCAGAATTGCTTAAAAAAGGCTCTTTGCTTTACTCAAAACTTATGCTGCTCGTCAATCACAACATACTGCAAATTATAAAATTTAATTCCCTCTTGCAATAACGCGTGGGTTCAAATAATGACATCAATTTTTCAGGCTTCTAGATCAGATTTTATTTTTTCTTTTTGTGTTTTTGTTAGAGAACCAGTAATACATTCAACCCTAAGTCAGAGTGGCAGCAAAAACTTCGCAATTGTTCTGTAGTGCTGTTGAGCCAAAACCTCAAGAGGCGCTAAAAATGCTGTTTGCCCATTAAAAATTTGCTTAATATAATAGGCTCATAGCGTAGCAACGATCGTTTTCCCACTTCAAACATCTCCCTGAAGAAGTCTTAACATCGGTTTTCAAGAGTGAAAATCATCAATAATCTGTTTTACAACCTTTTTCTGTGCTGTAGTAAGTTCAAAGGGGAGACGAGTTAAAAGTTCTTTTAAAACTTCCCACTGTTGTGATTGACTGATTTGTTTGGTTTGGCTTTGATATTGACGTCTATTCATAAGAGAAAAAATCTGAATTCTTAGCAATCTGTCAAAGAATACTCTATGAATTGCTTGATTTTTTAATTGATGATTTTGTGGATAATGAATATTCTGAATGGTATCTATTACATTTAAGAGATTAAACTCTTTTAGAAACTTGTCTGGGAGATACTCAGAGAAACATAAGGGCACCTGGTGTAGATTTTCTCGAATTTTTTTAGCGAACCATCATGGTTTTATTCAATTCATTTCGGAATAAACTGGGAAGATTCTTCCTGAATTATAGAGCTGACTGACTTCTCAGCTCTCTGAACTTGGAACAATATCTGGATGCGAGAAGATAATTTTTCCATATTTAAAATTTGGCTTACCAACAATAATATACCACTTTCATTCTTCAATTTTACTCGCTAAATACCCAGAATTAAAAATTGAGATCGCTCAAAGAGCTCAGTTTTCATCCTCAAACTTAATATCATAAATTGTTTTACCTCCTCTTCTAAAGACCTTTTTTTCTATAATTTTCCCCTTTGTTGCTGCTGTTCCTTTTTCGTTAATTTGGAGATTGTTGAGAGGTTGAATACTCGCCCTATCTTCATAAGTTCTTGGAAAATAATTAAAAAAATCTTTAATGTTTTTTATCCCATGAGATGATAGAAGATTAATATATTGAGGAGTAGTTTTAAGAAGTGCTTTTAGTTCAGTCATAGTTTTTTTTGACAAAGTGAAAATTAAATGCATTATGAGGAAATTTATTCAAAAAGCAAGATCAGATTTTTTTTCTTTTTTTATAAAGAAAACTTATCATAATCCCTTGATTTTTGTTTTTGAATGTTTACTGTGTTGTTGTCTATATGCTTAGACCTTTTATCTAAAAAATGAAGATAAAAATGAAAACAACAGTTAATGAATATGTAGGAATTTAGTTTGTTATAATTCCTAGTCAAAAAGAGGGGATAGTATTCTCTCTTTTTTTGTTAAATTCTCGCTTTTAATAGGTTTTTTCATATTGAAATTGTTTTCTAGTTCCTTATAGTTAAAAAACTTTAGTCATATGACCACTAGAT
>JABCOM020000043.1 GCA_013333605.2 candidate division SR1 bacterium | reverse complement strand
ATATAAAAATTTAGAAGTTTCTTATGATATTTTTCTTAGTACTTCAGATGAGCAGATGCACTATCCTGGAGCAAAACTTATGCGAGAGAGACTCGTTGCAGCAGGGGACATCTACAAAAAATCTTATGAAGGTCTCTACTGTGAGTGATGTGAGTCTATGAAGCTCGAGAAAGATCTCATTGACGGAAAATGTCCAGATCATCCTACCAAAGAACTTCAGCATATTCAAGAGGAAAACTACTTTTTTAGACTTTCAAAATACAGAGAAAAAGTCGCTGAGCTCATCCGTGAAAATGCCTACCAAATTGAGCCAGAAATTAGAAAAAATGAAATCCTTGCATTTCTAGAAAAGGCTGAAGATGTAAGCTTTTCTCGTCAGACCTCTAAAATGCCGTGGGGAGTTCCAGTTCCTAATGATGATGAGCATGTGATGTATGTTTGGTGTGATGCGCTTACAAATTACCTTACAGGAATCGGATTTTGACGCAATGAGGAATGGAAAAACTATTGGCCTGCGGATATTCATATTATTGGAAAGGATATTTTGAGATTTCACGCAGCATTTTGGCCAGCAATGCTTCTTTCAGCAGACTTGGATTTGCCAAAGACGCTCTTAGCACACGGGCATCTTACACTCAACGGTGCTAAAATGTCAAAATCGACCTGAAATGTAATTGATCCAGCGGAAATTATCCAGCAGTGGGATAGAGATCCTTTTGTCTTCAATCTCTTGTATGATGTTTCACTCAATGCTGATTGAGATTTCTCACTTCAGAGGCTTGAAAATGTCTATAATAGTATGCTGATCTGAGCTTGGGGAAATCTGGTAAATAGAGTAGTGAACCTCTGCCAAAAATATGGAATTACACAAGGAGTTGCTCATCAGGAACTTTTAGAAGAGATGAAAAAAGCTGACACAATTCAGGATTTTGATGCTTTTTTATGAACTATTGAGGAAAAATATCTGAAAACTTTTAATATCCAAGGATATTTACAAGAGCGATATAAAACTGTTCAGTTTGCAAACGAGTTTATTACGCACTCTGAGCCATGGAAAAAATATAAGGAAGAGGAGACGAGAGGAGTCGCAATCAGGGATTTGGAGTTTCTTCTCTATATTATTAAGAATTTGGCATTACTTTCAGCTCCGATTCTGACCCAAGGATTTAGAAAATTGCAATCAATCCTCGGAATCCCAGAACTTACGGCTATTGATACCGCTCACAATCTTGATTTTGAAAAGGTGAAGACTGCCTTATCTCTTAAAAAGTTTTCAGTGCAGCTCGCACCAGAGATTCTGTATCAAAGAAAAGAAACAGAAAACTAAAAATATCAAAAAAAAACTGAAAGAATATTCCTCTTACTTTTTGTGAGAGGTTTTTTTCGTAAGTTGAGAACTGAGAAAATAGACAACTAAAAAAGTGATCAAAAATTTGCAAAATCTGAAAAAACGAATATACTTATATCGTCATCAAGGCAAGCAAGATTACTTCTCAAAAAGAAGTCTTCAACTTCCTGATGTACGCATTCCTTTCCCTCATAAGGGGAGAGTAGTGCTGAGAATGAGTTCTTTACCAGCCTTTATTCACAAAAATTTTGAACTTGCTGTTTTTCTTTTTTGTGCTGTAAATGAAAGGTTTGATACTGATCCTCGTTGATCCGTGTATGCTTTTATTTACTCTACGATAGCGATTGAATCCAACATTCGCTACCAATGATGAGTTATGCTCTCTTTTGAAGAGATGTGTCATTCATCAGCCAAAAAGGAAAAGTCTGATTTCTTGTCTCTTCTTTCTTATAAGATGAAAGCGGGCTGTCTTGAGTACTAAAGGTGCTTGAGATACCAAGGAATCAGGTTTTGCTAAATCCCTTAAAACGATACTCACCTCTAGGGATAATCAAGGAATTCTAAATATAAGGTAAACCGACCTTGTTAACTTAGATACTTCTGCTATTCATAGAGTGGTTATTGAGGGCGAGTTAGAAAATCAGTCGAGAATTCACTATTTTGATAGCATATCGTTGGAAAGTCAGGAAAAGTTTGAAATCAGGTTTTTCAAGAGGTTTTCCCTTTCCCACTCTTAAGATCAAGTATGATCCAGTATTGCTAGTTACTATCCTAGAAATACTTCTTCAGCTCCTTAAGATAAAAGATACTGTTTATTTGCTGTCTAATGGTTCTTACTCTCTGGGATTGCCTAGAGCATTAGACGACAAAGGATTTAAGAGATCCTTTGGCTCTCCGAGGCATGTGATAAAGGCTTACTCATTTCTTCAATGAGAAGTAGTTTAGTATCCTACTTCTTTTTTTTATTATTATTCACACCATAAATAGCAGAGCTATCTTAGTATAAAAAAAAGAGAAGAATTCAGACTTCTCTTTTTTATTTCTTTCAATTTTAGCTTCAAATAATCACTTTACTAGGAATAAGAACCAAAGTCTCTTCCCCATCTTTGAAAACAAAACCTTGCTCAAATTCCTGAATAATCTTTCCTTTAAGTGCCTCATCTTCAGTAGCCTGCATGCTCACTGGTTCATGAAATTGAGGATCTGGAGCCAGTCCAACTGCAGGAATCGCCTCAATCTTGAGCGATTCAAGGTTTTTCAAGAACCCATCATACATCATTTTGATTCCTTTTCCCATAGGAGTTTCTTGTTGCTCAGAAGAGAGATTTAGTAGAGACTTCCTCAGATTTTCAACCAAAGGCAAAAACTTCTTTGCTACGGTAATGATTGCATCACGGTTTGCATTCTGAATTTTTTGCTCTGTTTGCCTCTGCAAAATATCAAAATCTGACTTAAGATGTAGATACGCGATTTGAGAGTTTTTTGCGATTTCCTCTTTCTCCTTGATTTGATCGGTAAGATCCTTGATCTGAGAAAGCAAGTCGCTATGAGCCGATTCTTCCTCGTCTTTCTGTTTAATCTCCTCAAGCATTTCCTCTAGCTCTGGAGTCTCTTGAGTTTCAACTTCATGAGCTAGATTTTCTGTATTTTGAATATTTTGATTAGTAATATCAGTCATAAGGCATTACAATACGAATAAAAAAACTGAACATGCTAAGTATAAAATTCCAGTCTTGTATTTCAAGCTATTTTTGCTGGTAGTACCATTCGGCAAAGCTCATTTTCTTCTCATACAGCTCTGTTGCAAGCTTTACTCCCAAGTATCTCCAGTGCCAAGGCTCAACCATTTTCCCATCAATCTCAACTCCTTTTTGGTAGGTATTATGAAAACCTCGTTTGTGTGCGTTATTTCTTATCCATTCAAAACTTGCACTATCAAGTCTTCTCCCATTTACTCCCAGATCAATAGCTAATCCTGCTTGGTGTTCACTACTTCCAGCTTCAGCACAATGATGAGCGTGGCAGCTTCCATTCATTTTCTTTTGAAAATCATAACTTCTAAAAGTACTTGTAATACTGATTTTTTTCTTCTTATTGGATGCAGACCGGAAATGCCAAGCCATATCAGCAAATTGCGCTCAGGCTTCTTTCCTAAGTTTGAATTTCCTTGCGTTATTAAAGGTAAAGTCTGACTGTATCGACTCTAAATCACTAGGAGTATAGCTCCTATCGTTAAAAAAATGCGTAGTATCCAGAAATTTCTGATAGGAACTATCACTATTTAGATCATAAGAAGAAAAAGCTGATTCAAGCTTTGTTTTTAACTCAGATGAAAGTTGTTGTTCAAGAACAATCGGATCTAATTGTTCAATTGACATGCCACTCATGGCATCTCCACTTAGTATCCCACTTCCGAGTAATAATGTTAACATTGTTACTGTTTCCATAATTTTTATTTTTCTCAACTAAAATAGTATTACTTTCTCATTGCCTTTGCACAAAAAAATGCACTTGTCCAGCACCACTGAAGATTATATCATCCAGTTTTCCCAGTGATATTCAATGCTTCTCAGAGAAGATACACTCAAGGGAGTTTTTTAAGCTCAAAGTTCTCATTTACTTCTTCCATTAGAAGTCCTCAGCTCATAACTTTTGCCTCATCCCAGCTTCTAAGTGCTATTGGAGTGAGCGTCATCGTGTAATTTCTTAGTCCCTTAGGTGCTCTTAGATATGCTAAAAGTCTTTTTGTAATTTGGTCTTTAGTGATCAAAAGTCTGATTTTTGCCTTCTTTTTTAGCTCTGGATCAAGATATCCTAGCCAAAGTGAAGCATTAAAGATTCCAGGTCCTGATACCCCCCAGTGTGTAAAAAGAACCGTATGTTCTTCTTGATAAACAGTCTTATCTCCCAAAGTAAGCTTAATCTCTGCGGAGACTGAACTTCATGAGAGAGAGGAAAGGTCTTCTTTGGTCTCGAGTCAGCAAAGAGCTGGAGCTGGCGTATGAATAGCGATATCTTGCTCTTTTCAGAAAACGGAAATAAAATCTGATCCTCATACTTTGGGAAAGGATTGACCTCCTGTTGCAATAATCACTCTTTTTGACTCAAAAGTCTCCTCATTAGTCCTGATAATATAATAATCAAGCTGTTTTTGAATTGAGATAACTGCATGATTATATTCAATTTCAGTCAGATTTTTCTTGTTTTCTTCTAATAGAAAGTCCAATAGCTCTCTAGCTTTATTGCTTTTGAGGAGCATTCTTCAAAAATCTTCTTGCTGACTCTGAATTCAATGATCTTCTAAAAACTTGATCATATCTTTTGGTCAAAACTGAGAAAGATAATTCTTTAATCTTTCTGTCTGATCTCAGACATAGGTTTTATCAGATACATTGATATTGGTAAAATTGCACCTTCACTTCCCAGAGAGTAGAATTTTTACCCCAGCCGAACTGTTCTTTTCCAAGATACATTTCTTCCATTCTCTTGGCAAGAGCATTCCACAAAAGAGTCCACTTGCCCCAGCTCCAATAATACAGCAGTCTAGCATAGGATTCTAGAGAGTAAAAAACACCTTTTCTATTGCTTGAATCACGGCATCTCCAAAATACACAAACAATAGATAAGAAAAGATGAAGCATCCACATCCAAGCAATGCTCAAATGATGATGTCTGTTACCCAATGCACTTTGATATACCATCTACTCCGTCATACTATGATTCATCAGATCAGAGCTAGAGTATAAAGTATCCAAGCAAAATGATTCTCTAAAACCCAAGATCATGCCATAGCCAAGGAAAGGAAAAAAACGAAACCGGCGGTTGTATGACCACTTGGAAAGCTATAGTCTTTAAATTTGAGTAATGCATCTTGAGGTCTAGGTCTTTGTGTGATTCTTTTTACAGCTCGAAATCCAATAGAAGCAGAAATCATACTACAGAACACAATTCCTAAAATATGTCTCTGCCCTGCTCAAGCGAGTATTACACCAATAATAGCATAGAAAATACTGACAGTAAGTGGGCTAATTGCATGATTGATTCGGAGTGCAAACCTCTCTTTTCATGGAGTTCTAGGTTTTTTGAGTTGAAGACGCTCATCGATTTTTAGAAAGAGTTTTGGAAAAATAATCATCAGAATTGTTACACTGAGGACTATAGTTCAGATGATGATACTGAGATACGCTAAAACCTTTGGAGTCATCTTTGTTTGGTATTTGAAGATTCAAAAGTTCAAAAATCTGAAATTTATGCTTCTGCAACAGCTTTTGCAACGAGTTCAGCAACATCTTTATCTAGTGCAGACGGGATGATCTCATGTTCATTTGGATTTTGTACATATTTTGCCAATGCCTCAGCAGCTGCGATCATGTGTTTCTGTTCAACCTGAGCGATCCTTGCAGTAAGTAGTCCTTTGAATAATCCAGGGAAAACAAGGACATTATTGATCTGATTTGGATAGTCTGATCTTCCTGTTGCGATGATACTTGCACCTCATTTTTTTGCTTCTTCTGGAAGGATTTCTGGTTCTGGATTTGACAGAGCAAAGATGATTGGATCAGAATTCATTGTTTTTACTTCTTCAGCAGAGATGAGATTTGGCTTGCTCACTCCCACAAATACATCAGCTCAATGGAGAGCATCAGCGAGATTGCCTGTCGTTCCCTCAAGATTTGTTTCAGCCCACAGTGCCTTATATGTATTCAAATCAGTTCTTCAAGCATGGATAATTCATTTACTGTCTGTCATTACAATATGATTTGCTCCGTAGCTATGCAAAAGCTTTGCAATACTGATTCCAGCAGCACCAGCGCCAGCAACAACGATTTTGATATTTCAGATTTCCTTTTTTGTGAGTTTTAAGGCATTGATGAGTCCAGCAAGTACAACAATTGCAGTTCCGTGTTGATCATCATGAAAAACTGGAATATTAAGCCTCTTTTTGAGCTCCTCCTCAATATAGAAACAGTTTGGAGCTGAGATATCTTCTAGATTAATCCCTCCAAAGCTTGGAGAAATGTTTTCAACGAGTCTAATGATCTCCTCAGGATCTTGCGTTTTAAGAACAAGAGGAACCGCATCAACTCCTCCAAAAGCTTTAAAAAGAACAGCTTTCCCCTCCATTACAGGAAGCCCAGCAAGTCCTCAAATATTTCCTAGTCCGAGAACTGCACTTCCATCAGAAACAACGGCAATAGTTCTCCCTTTCCAGGTATAGTCATAGGCGAGTTCAGGATTTTTTTCTATTTCTAAGCATGGTTGAGCTACTCCAGGAGAGTAGTAGGTTGACATGTCTTCTCTGGTATTGAGTGGAACTCTAGAAATCATCTCAACTTTCCCCTTATATTTTTTGTGTTCTTCTAAAGAACGAGTATAATAATTTGTCATATTCATAGTGGGTAGAGTAAAATATCTTTGTATGGTAGTTTTTTTTCTTGTTATTGCAAGGCTAAATCTTTTTAGAAAAAGCTTTCTCAAAGATAAGTGAGAAAGCTGTGAAATAATGTTAACTATCATGAGCTGATTTTAGTTTTTTATCCTCCCTCAAGATAAAGAGAAAAAAAAGTATTCCAACGATGATGCTGCAGGCGAGTGCATAAATAGGGAGATCAAGTGTCATCATGATATAGTAAACCAAACCCGCAAGAGCAATAGCTACTAGTGCATACACAAAAACGTCCCAAATCCAATTTAGTAAAATACCTAATTTCATACTATTTTAAATTTTTATATTATGAGGCGTCAGTATACGGATTTTTAGTATAAAATCAAAACAAAAAACCTGACCTTTTGAGTCAGATTTTTTATCTTTTTTAAGAAACTAGTTAATACCTCCAGTAAGTGTGTTAAGCGTAACGATATCTCCTACTTCCTTATGAAGTGGCACCTGAATTTCCATTCCAGTTTCAATAGTTGCTGGCTTAGTTCCAGATTGAGCTCTATTCCCTTTTATTCCAGGAACAGTCTCGATAATTTCATAACTAATAGTTGAAGGAAGGATTACATTGATAACATTTCCCTTATAGATTTGGATAAATACATCGAGATTATCCTTGAGATATCCTGTGATATCATCAATCTTTTCCTTATCAAGTTCATGGATTTCTCCAGTGTCATTTTCCATAAATGAGTAAGTATCTCCTGTATTGTAGAGATAAACCGCATTCTGAGTAGAAATATCAGCCTGATCCATTGTTGTACCTGATTTTACTGTTACATTTTGTACTCCATTTGTGATCAGATTTCTTACTTTATAGGTATATGAACCCTGTCTCTGCTGCATCTGCATAAATGAAAGGTCAAGTACCTTAAAAAGCTGACCATCCATCTCAAGAACAGTTCATTTTTTTACTTCTGCTGCATCAATTTTAACCATACTATCTTAGTCAATAAATAAAAAGCTGAATTTGAGCATAGTGATTTTATCTTTGTTTGCAAGCTTTTCTGTTAAGTCCTTAATCTTACTTCTCCAAGAGCTCTTTAATGAGTCTTTGTCCCTCACTAGATACTTTGAAATGCTTTTCTCAGAGCTGAACAATCCTTTCTCCAGGATAACCTTGTATGATCTTTGCAAGCTTTTCAATAATTTCAATATGTTCTGGAAGTTTGAATGAAAGTGTATCTTCAGCTTTTTCTTCTAGTTTTGCGATCAACTTATCTGTAAAGCTGGGAGTTTCTCACTCCTCCTGAACTGCAAATTTCTCGAGTCTTTCTCTAGCATATTTGATATCCTCTACAGCAGGAATGTCCTCAGGCATTGTCCCTCAAAGCTCTTGAATCGTTTCTCTGATCTTCTTTCCTACTTCAAAATGTGCTTGACTAGCCTTTTCTTGTCATTTTATAGCTTCCCTTTTGATCTTTGCCTCAGCCTGCGTTGCACGGAAGAGGTTTGCCGCGAGTTCCTCGCTACTCATGTGATCTAGCATATTATCGCTCGCATTGATATTCTTTTTCTCGATGATATCCTTCTTCTTCATGCCATAAAGCCCTTGATAACCAGAATCATAGAAGGTTGCATAATCATACACCCCAGCTCATCTGGCTGTACTGAAAAGTTTCTTATTGTGCTTAGTCATTTCGTCCCTAAGCTCCAGTCTCTTTTGATCTTCTAAATACTGAGCAGAAAGTTCTTGTTGCCTGGTCTGCAAAGCAAAATAGCTCTGTCCGAGGGCTACGATTTCCTTGCTAGGATCCGCATTTTGAATAATAAGATAGCAGGCATAACGACTGAGCTTCCAACTTTTTAACTCTCTAGTAGCTCCGGATCAGATTTTTACCCTTTCTGTAAATTCATTAAAATGATTAGCGACCGTTTGTCAGCTATTTTTGCAGGCGGTCTTTGCTTTCTGAATTACTTTAGAAAAATTCGTGAAATCAGCATATTCAAGTGTTTTTGCTAGTTCTCTAGCATGCCAATATTCCTTTCCATATTCATTAACCCTTTTGATTTTTTCAAAAACCTGTGGATCCATCTAGTGTTTATTAGTAGATAAAAAGTCTGAAACCAGATTTTTTATTTTTCTTGTTGTTTCCTTGTATTCTCCAGTATGAGAACTCCTATTCAATATCGATAAAATGCGATTCCAATCCACCCTCCTACAAAGTAGATAAGATGATTGATAAGTGCCAAATAATCTCTAGGAACTTGAGGTGTATAATAAAATTCAAAGAAGATACTTACAATAAGGGGAAGGAGAGTCGAAGCCCGCTTTCTTTTTTCTTTTTGTTCGAGTTTTACTGCAAGTGCATACCTGAAAATTGTCAGAAAGATTCAAGCTATAACTGGATTTTTTGCGATCCGTCAGTATATCGGCTCTTGATCATTAATATTTGCTACAAGCAAAATTACGAACCGAATGAGCGAAAAACCTGTATCAATCAAAAGTTTTTTGATAATGTTATGCTCTGACATCCTTGGTCTTATCACTAAATACGGCTTCAAGTATACAAAAATAATCGCCTATATCAAGAAGTATTTCTTAGCTCTTATTGAAAAAAAATGTTTTTCTTGTTGTTCTTTTTTTGACTCTTGATAACACTGCTAGTCATTTTATATTGATAAATACAAAAGCTGATTATAATTAGTGAAGCTTGTGTTACTTTATATTTTAACTGAATAGATTACAAGCTCAACTACGATTATTCTTGATAAAATCTCTATATTTCGTAGACAGAAACAGAAACTAAAGACAGTCAAGAGGAGCAGTTTTTTTCTACAGAATTATATTGATATTCTCATCATCTCACCATCTAAATCTTTAAATTCTAATTGATATGCCGTCAATTGCATCGGAATCTCGGCTTCTCTCCCGTAGAGATAATCTCCATAAATCGGTAACCCATGAGAGCTGAGATGATACCTGATCTGATGCGTTCTCCCAGTAAAAATCTGAAGAAAAATCTGAAGTTTCCCGTCAGGTTTTTTTTCTATTTTTTCTATTTGCGTGATTCCAAGCTTTGGAACAGTATTTGGAACTTTAGCCTTTACTTCTTCTGAGATGATAAAGGGAAGTTTTCCCTCAATCTGTTTCAAAAATTTGTTTCCTCCCTCCGAAATCTCACAGGTTGCACGATACCATTTCTTGAGCGGAACTTGGTCCTTCTGCTCCAGAGTTTCAGATTCAGATTTCTCTTTGAATAAAGTTTTAAAATGCTGAAGTCAGCGTTCTGTCTTTGCAATAATCATCAATCCATCAGTATCTTTATCAAGTCTATGAAGTAGTCCAGCTCTGATAAAACTCCCGATGCTTGGCAGCTGCTTGTAGTGATGGTAGAGAAATCCTACGACACTTGGCTCTCAGACATCCCAAATACTGTTTGGATGTGATAAAACTCATTTGGGTTTATTGATGATGAGGTAATCACTTGTTTCCCTTAGAATAGGTATTTCAATGAGCGGTGCTTCCTCTAAGATCACAGGGGATAAGTATCTTTCAAGGTTATCAATGCTGATTTCATCTCAGGTTTTTAATTTTGCAGATTTTTTTGCTGGTTTACCATTGAGCAAAACTCATCATCTTTCCAAAATATGATGAAAAAAGCTCCTTGAATAGGGAAATTTCATAGTGAGCCATTTATCTATTCTCTCGCTTGCTCCCTCAAATGTTAGCTCATGCATGCTCTTCAGAATAAAAATTATAAAAACCTGTCCTCAAGCGATCCTTAATTTTTAGTATCAAAAAAACCGAGTAGCCGTAACAAAGAATATCATCTCTCCTTACGGAAAGGTGGGTAGCTCCTCGAGACCACGCGGATCCGATTTTTGGCTCCCTGATATAAGTTGAGAATTTTGATAAGTTTCTTCATAGCGAACTACTCAGTCTATTACCTATAGATACAGATTTCACTCTAAAAGGCAAGAAAAAATCAGCTTTTTTATTTTTATGATGATTGTTCCTGATGTGAGACCTCTTAGGTATTTATCTCTGGACAAAATGCTCAAAAACCTGAACATTTTGCGCTGGAATCTGAAAGCTTCTTTCCAATATTGGAACCATAAACCTAGATGGAACCTGATGTTTTATTTTTTGATTTTTGAGCTGAGAAGCGAGGAGTTTTAGAGTTAGATATTTCCCAGCTACCAAGAGAAGTTTCAAAGGATTTTTGGTTTTTGCTTCTCTAAGGAAATTTCTTAAACTCAATTTGTGAATATCTGATTCTTTATAAACTTGGCTTGGGAAGGGATGAAAAACTCATAAATCATGATACATAACTCGCTGCTGAGCCGAGCTTTTAATACCCTGAAAAACTGGAAATCGACCTTGCCATCTGATTAAACTATGATACCAAATAAGATCAGGTTTTTCTTTTTTGATAACTGATGTTAAGCCCCATCAACTTCAAAGATTGAAGATCGAGAGAGCTATACCGAGATATTTTTTGAGTTTCCCCGCTGCTCATCTCGGACAGCTTGTTCAGAAGAGAATAACTTCATATCCATGAGATTCCAAGAGCTTTTTCGTTTCATGAAGCCCAGTTTCAATCCCTCAGATCGGATTTATGAAATCACTTACCATAAGGATTTTCCTACACTTAAAGTCAAAAGTTAATTCTTGAAATCTTTGAAATCGAGCTTCTTTATTGTATTTTTCGGCAAGTTGTTTGTTTCTTTGAGATAAAAGGCTGTAAAAATCAGAATTTTGTTCTTTTTTTTCTTTACTGAGCTTTTTAATCATGAGATCAAGCTGTTCAACTGGTTGTTTTCACTGGTACTGAGATAGGTCATATTCTTTATCGATGAAAGGCGTAAGCCCTCCTTGTTTATATCCAATGACTGAAATTCCATAACTCAAAATATTCAATGCACTCAGACCAAAAGTCTCTAGACATAAGGACGGCATCAGGCAGTAATCAATATTTGATAAATACCTTTCAATCTCAGTTAAGGGTTTCCAACCGAAAAAATGGATCTGCGGGCATTCACGAGTGAGTTCTAAAAGTGATTCCTCATACTTCCCCGCTCAAAAAATATAAAAATCAACCTCTAGATTTTTTAGATCTTGACTGCGAATCCACTCTAAAAGTATTCAAAATCCTTTTTCTTCCTCAAACCTTCCTAGATACAATAATCCAAGCCTCTTACTCATGTTGATATCAATAGATTAAAATCTGATTCCCTTGAATAATAATGATGAGTTGCTGATTTTCAATTGATTTTTCTTTCCCTGATGGACAAACAAAATCAGTACAAAAATAAAAAAAACTGATCCAAAGTTACTTTGGACCAGTTAAAATCGCTATCATCTTAAGCTGTCTGGAGTCCTCTTATAGATTCTTCCACCTGCGGCTGAAACTTCGTCCAGAACACGTCGAGCCTCTTTCTTAGAGATATCTACCTTTCTCCGTTCAAAAAAACGCTCTTTTCGCTCAAGGTCTGCTTGGGTTCTTTCCCTTTTCCGTCCTTTGCTTCTAACAGAAGCTTCAGCTTCTAACTGTGAATGAAATACATCATGAAGAGCTTGTTTAAACTCTACTTTGGCCTTTAATGATCTTTTTTGACTTGCCATAAATATTAAATTTTATTTGTGGGCATATATGTAGATATTTCCCAACGAAAGTCAAGTTAAAAATAAAAAATCAGATTTTCTTGCTTTTTGTCTACTAAAATCTATAGTAACAGTAAGAACTCTTTTGTCTCCTTAAATGCTTATGAAAAAACAGACTTACTTAGACTATATTTCTAATTATCTTGATGAGCAAGCTTTTGAACAATTTAAAGCGACTTATCAGCAAAAAATTTCCAAAAGCATAAAAATTATTGAAAAAAGAATTCAAAAGTCTGATTTTTTTTCTCTTGTAAAGAGATATTGACGAGAACTGGTTGCTCCAGATCTGAGATGAGATGAGCAAATATATGATGATGTACTCTTTGTTCAGAAGGAAGATAATAAGACGCTTGGATCTCATTTCCTGCATCAAAGCTGATATTTTTATATTCAGGAGGTCGCGGCCGGGCTCTCTGCACAGATACTTGAGGTGAAAAAATGAGATATGGTGCTCGATCTTTGTGCTGCTCCTGGAGGGAAGAGTGTCCAGATAGCTGATAAATTATCTCAGCTGTGATGAGGATTTTTGCTTTCCAATGAGCCATCAAACCAGAGGAGAAAAGCACTAATCTTCAATCTTAATCGTTGTTGATTGGCAAATACTGCGGTTTCTGCATATCAGGGGCAGCAGATTTGAGAACTTGTGAGCGAGGTTTTTGATAAAGTTTTAGTTGATGCGCCGTGTTCTGGTGAGGGAATGCAATATAAATCTGACTCAAAAACAACCTATCGAGATGAAAAAAATGCTCAGCAACTCTCAAAACTTCAGGTTCAACTTCTTATTTCAGGATTAAAAGCTTTAAAAGTTTGATGAGAATTGGTGTACTCGACTTGTACGCTTAATGCATTAGAAAATGAGCAGGTTATTGCAGCGGTTCTTGAGCAGTTTCCAAACCAGATAGAGCTTCTTCCAGTTGAAATCAATCAAAAATCAGCTGGATTAACACATTATTCATGAAATGAATTGTTATCAGAGGAGCAAGCGCAGAAAGTTGCGAGATTTTGGCCTCATATTCAGCATACTGGGGGATTTTTTATTGCCAAGTTTAGAAAAAATAGTTCACTTCCGACTTCTACTCAAATTGATCAAAGAACACAGCAAGAAACCTGATATCTTTCTTCTACTACTTTACAAGACCAGATACGATCTTATCTCCTAGAAAATCGAGGAATTGAAAAGCAGTCAGATTTCTATTTTCTTTCAAATGACAATGCAGTATATCTGACGACAAAAGACGCCAAATCTCTACCAAAAGCAATTTTTATTGAAAAATTTTGAATTCCAATTTTCAAAAAGGGACACTCAGGAGATCTGATTCCGCAGCAGTGACTGGTTGCGACATTATGATCTTTTGCTCAAAAAAATATCATAGAAATCACAGATCAACAAGCACAAAAGCTTTCAGATAAACAAGATATAGTAATAGAAAACTGATGAAATGGATGATTCTTGATCATAAAACGAGAATGAAAGCCATTTTGTCTGGTGAAGCAAGTCGGAAATTCATTAAAAAATAAACTTTATTAATTATAAAACCTCTGAAATGCACGATTGGAAAAGACTTATAGAGATTTTTTTGAAAAAAAATACTGAGCTGAATCTTTCAGCAATTCGTGATAGGGACTGAGTTCAGTTGAAACATATTCAGGATTCTTTAAAACTTCTAGAAACCTGACTTTTCCAGCCTTGAAAATTAGTAATTGACCTCTGAACAGGATCTGGATTCCCGTTGATGCCTTTGGTGATTAGCTGTCCAGAATCGCAATTTCTCGGTATTGATTCAGTCAAAAAAAAGACCGTTGCAGTCAATGAAATGCTTGCACAGCTTAATGTTAAAAATGCTAAGGTGTTGTGGACGAGAATAGAGGAGTATAAGTGAGAAAAGGCTGATATTATTACTGCGAGAGCGGTTGCATACAGTGATAAGCTTCTTAAACGATCATATTCGCTACTTAAAAACTGAGGTTATTTTCTCTTTATGAAGCAAAAAGAGGACGAGGAGAGGAAACTTCTCTTAGAACTTTGTAAAAAATATCATCTTTCTCTAGAGAAGGAGATTGAGTATTCACTTTTTGAGGAAGATATTCAAAGAGTCATTTATGTCTTGAGAAAGATCTAGCTTAGAAGAATTTTTCCCCTAAAAAATCAGATACAATACTTTCTATAAGCCTATTATCAATAGACCTTACTAATTTTTTATGCTCCTCAATACTGGTTTCAAGTCCGATAAAGAGAGCAATATGGCTATCCCAGGTACGATACCATCCATAGTCTAAATTTCTCAAATAGTTTTCTTTAAATATAGAGGAAAAGGTAAAGAAATCAGATTTTTTTATTCCCTCTAATGTTCAAGAATTTGATAATATCATATATTGATCTCAAAAAGACCAGTCAAAACTTGAATAAAAGTATTTAGAATGTAGTGATGCATCGAAAATCCAGTAAGACTCCAATAAATCTCCAATATAATCAAGTACAAAAATATCCTCAATTCCAGAATACTTAGTCCATAAGAAGTGTTGAAGTTCCTTCCTATAAGAAAATGATCCACAATTAACCTTTGTTAGGTTTTTGATATCAAGTTGTTGATGCTTTATTTGCTTTCACATTCCCCAATTTTTATCTATTTTTCAATCTTTATCTATAAGAAGCGTGTACTCTTCTTGGTATCGCTGGTTATGATAATCTTGGAGCTGGGTAAGTGGTATTTCTTGTGCCTTATTTGTGGTGATCTTCTCAGAAGAAATCTGATTGAGTATTTTTTCATACACTTTTTGTCAAAAAGATGGTTTTTCTAATTCTTTGACGATTGCAAGTAGTTCTTGATTAAAGATTTCTTCTTCTAGGGGCATTCTGAGATAGTCAAAAAATTCTTGAGCTAGAATATCCTCTCGTTCAAAACAGCTAAAGCCAGTTCTCGTTGAAGCACTAGTCAATATTGAATATTTTAGGTACTCTGAGGGATCTCTCGACTGAAGCGCACAATGTTCAAGGAGATGTGGAATAAATTTATTACTGTTTACAAATGGAGTTTTGATGTAGAGTTTCATTCCTTTAGATTTTTGATATATGGAGTAAAAGCTTGAGAAATCTAAGTTCAGATTTCTAATTATATTTATAGATAAACTATAACAGCTCTATACTTCCTCTCT
>JABCOM020000042.1 GCA_013333605.2 candidate division SR1 bacterium | reverse complement strand
CTCTAAAAACTGCAGCTGAAGCATCACTAGGATTGTTAATGTTATAGGTTTGATTAACAGTATTCCCAGCATGATTTGTGATATTAGTTGTAGATCCTCTTCCTCCTTCAATAATAGCCCTAGATGCAGCAATACTCGCAGCAGCAGCTTTTAAGCTCTGAGCGTGTTCTTGAGCAAGAGTCGCATGCCTCCTACTCTCCCTCTCATAGTGATCAACATAATCGGTCTCTTTCTTTTTTCTTTCCTCAATTTCCTTTTCCAGAATTTTAGTATAATTCTGCTCTAATTCAGTCTTTGCATCAGTAAGTTTTTGATGAATTTCGGTTTGTTTCACAATGTTTTTAGCAAGCAATTTGAGTTCTTCGGACATAGCTTTCTGTTTGTTTGCCAAGTCTGCGAGGTATTGAATATTTTTGTAATCTGTTACCTCTTGCATCTCCCCCTTTTCATCAATATAGCTGGCTTTGAGACTGCCATCCTCATTCTCTCAGATTTCTAATTTTCTTTCTTTGAAGTTTTGCTGGGAGCTGAAAGATTTTGCGATGTTGATTTTCTCCTGCAGAGCTGCCTTTTGTTTTTGATAGTCAAGTTCTCTTTTCTGAGACTGAGACAACTTTGCAGACTCCTCTGCTTGTTTTCTCTGCTCTTCAGTAGTTTTCTCCATAAGAAAGGTGAGTTCTTCCTGAAGTTTATTTCTCTCTTCAGCTTCAAGGCTATCTTTTTTGAGTTCCTCTTGAACCTGGACAAATCTTTCAGCCATATCAGCATAATAGTTTTGATCTAACTCCTTCATTTCATGATTGAGCCCTCTCAATTCGTTCTTTACACCATCGAGAGTATCTGTCCATTTTTTCTTGAGATCTTCTAATTGCTTTCCATATTTTTCTAGGTATTGGCCAGATTTATCAAAAGCTTTATTGATCTCTGAATACTTTTTCTTCACAACCTCTTCTTCCTCTTTAGCAGATTCCTGAGCTTTTTTTACAAGTTGATCACCTGACCTTCATTCTAAATCTACTAATTTTTTCTTGTAATCTTCATTGATTTCTAGGATGTTCTTGTATTTTTCTTTTTCTGATTTATCCGACTGTTGAATCTCTTGAATTTGAAGATCTCTAAGTTTCTTCAATTCTTCTTTTTTTTGAGTTACCAGATTAGATTTACCTCATCATCCAGATCACTTTACTCAGTTTCCTCAATTTCATGATGGATTATTAGATCAAGAACTTCAAGATTTAGATTGGCGAGGTTTTGAAAAAAAGGCATTTTGCTCTTGCTCCATTTTTTCTATTCCTGCTAGGTATTCCTCCTGGATTTTAAGTTCATTTTTTAAAGTTTTTTGCATTGGAGTTTCTGCATACACCCCATCAGAAAAGGTTCATCCTCTCTTGAGGTATCCCCAAAATGAAGAATCTGATTTTTGCTGATTACCTAACTTTGTCTTTACCTCTAAAACTGCAGCTTGAGCTTTACTTTTCGCCATGGCGATATAACTCATTGCTGTTGCATTTGCTGCCTGTTGCTCTGAGTTGAGGGCATTGATGTCATCTCCATTATTGATTCTAAGATTAGCAAGCGTGGCTTTAATGTTAGCAGCCTTCATCCCTCACTCCTGAAGCATTCTGTAAAGATCATTTTCCTTTTTGTGAGCCTCATTCTCCTCTTTGATCGCCTGCTCCAGATTTCAGTATTCTTGCCAAAGAGCTTTTTTCTGTTCAAGGTATTCCTCCTCAGTGATAAGTCCTTGCCTATATTTTTCTTCTAGTTGCTGCACTTGAGCTCCAACGGCATTTTGCTGCCCTTCTAATCCTTGGAGAGTTTCGGTATGTTCCTGAGCAATATCTGTCGCAATATCAAGAAGGTTATTCTGTTCCTTTATTTTTGCATTAGTCTTAGCAATATCTTGTTCTACTACCGAAATGATTCACGTAAGTCTATCAAACTCTGCATTATAATCTGTTGCAGAGATTTTTCCGTTCCTCAAATCATTATTAAGCTTATTGAGTTCTTCTCTAGCTCCATTCAATACTTTTTGAGATTCTCTGAGTGAGCCGTCTAGTCTCTCTATTTCTTCCTCCATTGCGTTCTCGGGCTTACTGAAAAGTTTTGAAATCCAATCAACACTTTCTTTCAATCATGGAAGAAGAAAGAGTCAGATTTTTTCACCAATTCCTGCCAAAGTGTCAGAAAAGTTTGATCGCATCCCACTCAAAGTTCCAGACTGTTTCGCCATCAGATCAGCAAATCTTCCTCCTTCACTTGTCATCGTCTTAAAGGCTTCCGTAACCATATCAGCAGAAATCTGACCTTTTGAGATCATATCTTGAATTTCTGTCTTTGACTTTCCTAGATTCTTACTCAATTCATCCAAAAGAGGAACTCCTGCAGTTGTAAAATCTTTGAGCTCTTGCCCTGCGAGTTTTCCCTTAGTTATTACCTGTCCATAATTTAAGGCGAGTCTTTCCATAGGAACACCAAGTCCAGCACTTACATCCCCCAAAGCCTTCATTGTTGGGATAATATGATCTGCAGAAATTCCCATTGCAAGGAGTTGCTTAGCATTTTCTCTAACATCTGTCAGTTCAAAAGGAGTTTGTTTGGCAAATGAAGAAAGCTTTGAAAGTAGGCTCTCTGCTTTATCTGCAGAACCAAGCATCGTAGTGAAAGAGATTTTTGCCTGTTCATAATTATCTGCAAGTTGAATCACACGCTTCCCTAAATCTACAATCCTATTTCCTATCGCACTTCAAACCCATAATCAAATAGCCTTACTAACAGACAGCGCTTTTTCTCCTAAAGCTCCAAACTTAGCAGAAAGTCTAGAAGTTGCTGCATCTCATGTATTCAAATAATTATTAAGCAAACGACCTGCTTCAGAGGCCTGTTTTTTTGCTCTGTTGAGATCTATTTCAAGAATCACTCTTCTCGCAGTATCAAGGTCTTTACTCTTGAGCATATTCCTTAGTTCTTGAACCTTGTTGTCTGCTTGAACTTTATTAAATTCTAGCTCTAGAAGATATTTGGTATTGAGTTTTTTGCCTGTATCTCTAGCAAACTCTTGAGCTTCCTTAATTTTTTTGACAAAATCGGTGTCGTCTAACATTACTTTCCATACTAATGGCTTCATAATTCTCGTTGTTTAAGGTATAAAAGTCTTGATTTCAGTATTTTTTTATGTATAATTAGGATGTTTTAGATCCTAAAGAGTATTGATGACGGATTTTGTTATTACCTACATCCTTATGAACATTGGAGAACATTTTCTTCCTCCAATGAGGAGCGAT
>JABCOM020000041.1 GCA_013333605.2 candidate division SR1 bacterium | reverse complement strand
TCCAATTTCTTCTGCCCATAGACAGGGTTAAGGCAAAGCATAGCTGTCAACACTATGCCGATAGTCCTAAATCTTATTTTTTTTTGCATAATAATATAATTTTGTCTCTCTTTGCATCACTCGTATCTGCCAGATATAAAACGACTTCGGGCGATTGTTGTAGTCCATAAAGTTATCCGTACTACCCAATCTAAATTTATATTTGTCGTATTCTCTTATTTTCTCGAATGCTTCCTTCGTATCCGTCCACTTTCTTAGATACCTGCGGGCATCTACCACTCTCTCGTTACTCGGATCTATTCGAGCAATAATATCTAATTTTTTTAATGCCAACTCACATTTTTTAATATTTTTGTCTGCGTTATTTATCATCCCCTGATAATCTTCCAGGAAAGTATGCGGTACTCCCAATACATGTCCCAACTCGTGGGCGTAGGTAGACAGATGACTCAACCGTTCCCTAAAAACGACACTGTTCTTACTGTACAACGGTGCCATCGGGGAGGCTCCACCCGCTCCCTCCGCACGTAACGGCGTAAGGTAAAGGATTATATCCTTTTTAAGATTCACCAAATCGGGCTTAACCTCCCCGAACCGACAATGGATAAAACTCGTTATCTTATCCGAATCAAACTTATTCGTAGTTTTATTAAACATTCCCTCAAACTTACCGTAATTATAGTCTCCTTTTCTTGTCTTTGGATTTTTCCCATCGTTAGCCAAATTCAACTCCTTTCTCGTAAAACCAAGCTTAAAAGGCTTGCCATCTTTATCATACTGAAACTCGACCTGTATCAATGCCTGATTCAGACTCCGATTATTCAGATAGTCCTCTATCGCCCGCAACCCGCCGATTTTGCCTATCTCGGCGTCTATAACACCCTCTCCGAAATCAGGCTCATCTTCCATATAAGCATATACAACAGGGATCTTTATCTTATAATAGTTGTATTCCGCGTTCGCTGCAATATTAAGCTTACCTACTACTGCTCCGTTAGATGACTCAACCGTAATACTCGTCGGAGAAATAACATAATCGCTGCAGCTGACCGTTATCTCAGCTCCGCCGTTGGAACAATCGTAAAGCGTCAACTCGTCGGGAGTCACCCTTATAGACGTGCGTTCAGGTTTTAATCTCAAGATCTCTGTCTCGGGAGTGTCGCAGTTGTTGTAATACATATCCGAAACCAACAGTAACTTCACAGTACTACGGGGAGGAATGACCAACCACGGAGCATAGTAGCTGCCGTAAGACTCGCCCGTGTTTACGTGGGGTACCCCCATTTCGAACGGAGTGTATAACTTTTTGAGCTCCTCTGCACCATCTGTACAGGGACTATCAGAACCTCTCCACTCCTTACGAAACCAGTCGAAACCGAACTCTCCTTGATACGTAGTAGGATTAGTCTCGAAATTTACGACATACTCAGGCACCACAACTCGAGGAAAACGTATCTGCATTGTGTTGCCGCGACCACTAACAAAACGAGCGGTGGCAATATTGGTATTATCTCTTTGGGCGGACGTGCGATTTTTATCTTCGGGGGTTAATGTCTTCAGTTTAACCCGAGTCAATTTGTCTGTCACCGATAAATTCCGCAAGGTATCGTTTTTCAACTCCTCGCCTTCGTATTCATAGTCCAAATCCCTATCTTCCGGACTTATTGTAATCTGATCTCCTTGCCCGTATGTCGTCTCAACGCACAGATAAACTTCCTGTTCGGGATACAACGTATCTTTTTCTATTCTCTTTCCATCGGAATCCTCAAAATAATAACCGTCGAACCGCGGCTCGTAGGAAAGCATCCGTTGCGGCTTCTCCTCCGCCTCTAAATACCAAAAACGATACAGGAAGAAAAACTCGGCTCCCATAAAACGATTGTATATCCGCTCGTTGGCAGTAAGCGTAAGGCAGACAAGCATTCCTTGCTGTTGGTCGTAGTAAACCATAAAGTGCACAGGCATTACTCCTCGGAGGTCGTAACGATAAAACTCCTGTCCGTCGGACAGTTCGTCGTAGAAGACTATCTCGCCGTCGTACCAATAGCCCGTATAACCCTTATTTGACTCGCTTCTGCCACACATCCAGTCGAGGAAAAAGCCGTCGCCCTCTTCCGCAGCGAAGCTCAGGCGGATAAACGAGTCCTTAGGATACGTGCACGGGATGCCGAAAAGGTCGGTGTCTCTGTCGTGAGAAAAACGAAAATCCAGAAGAGTTCGCTCGACTCCCTTAAATCGCATTACGCCTCGCATAAGAGAAAAGGATTGGTTAGTAATAAATTATATTATACTCCTGCAAAGTTAATAATTTTTGTTTAACCGACAAAAAGGATCTTATTGCAAAAATCACTACATACAATATAATATAAAGATTATACGAAAATAATGTGTTTGCTTGAGGATATACCATATCAATGGAATAGAAAACTTTGGGGGGCTTTGTAAAGTTCAGAGGAGTGCACAAGCACACATTTACCTACATATTAAGGAGGGTGAAATGTGAAGCATTCACGAATACAACTGAATATAAAAACACTTAAACGAGTA
>JABCOM020000040.1 GCA_013333605.2 candidate division SR1 bacterium | reverse complement strand
TTTTTTAACCTCGACCTCGGTACCGTCAGCAGCCACACCCTTAAAGCGCTTATTTCCGTCGGCGTCTTGATATGATTGAAGGGTATATGTTTTAGTTTGGCTTGTCTCGCCTGACGTTTCAGCTTTATTTTTTACAGTAATATTTAACTTATCACCATCAACTATGTTGTAAGGAAGCTTTATGCTTGCCGTAGTTTTATGGATCTGCGTATTGCCGCCCTCAGCGCTTTCGGCTCTTGATAAGGTTAAATTTTGGTTGACGTCTTTATCAAATTTAACTTCCATAGCATCTAGATTGTTGATTATATTATCTTTAGTAGAACTGGCCTTCTCTATGCCTCTAGCATCTGATATCTCGGCCTCTACGGTAGTTTTGTGATCTGTGCGCATACGAACGTTTTTTATCTCAAAGCTATTTTTTGTTTTCATGTCTACGTAGTTGCCGGTATCATCATCTTTGAGTCTCGTTACAGCATTACTCTTGTTGTTATTTTTCTCGATAGTGTAGTGTTTAACGGTATCTATATATGATCCGTCAGCCTGAGGTTCTTTAATTGTCACTGTTAGCTTATCGCCGTTAACCGCGTTGTTTGGAATTTTAATCGTTACGGTCGTCGTATATTCGCTGTTCGTATGCCCTGCAACCGTTCTATCCGTAACCTTTCCGCCTTTAGCATCTTCAAAGATAACACCAGGCTCTTTTATAGCCTCGATGCTGATTTTCGCATCGGCAGTTTTATCAGGCTGTGGTTCAGTGTATTTCACGGTAGCCGTTATTTTCGTATCTTGATTTGATCTTACGTCAAGATCTTTGTACTCAAATTTATAAAGCTCGTCGTCTGTTCTTAGATCAGAGATTGGCTTAGTAGATTTTCTAGGTAAAACACTGCCCGTAGCGTCATCTTTTATAGACTCTATAATACCTTGCGCGTTTAATTTAATAGTATACGTTTTTGTAACTACGCCTTGGCCAGGCTCCTCAACCTTCAACACTAGTTTATCACCGTCTTTAACGTCGTAAGGTATAGTTATAGTGGCGTTAGTTTCGTTTACGTTTTGATCAGTCATACCGTCTGCTCTAGATAGTATCTTAGCTCCTGACGCCTGTACTTTGCTAGGTTTTTCGTTAAATTCTACGCCTATATTGCCGTCATAGAATGTTACCTCTGCATTGTTGGAATCCTCGCTCTTCTGATCGCCGTTACCGTGATCTACGACTCTAGCTATAACCCCGGTTTTAACTCCCGGAGCTACTTTGGCCATACCCTCGATCACCATCGCTCGTCCGTTGTTGATATGCTCCGGCTTGATTACTTCTATTCTTTCCTCTGTAGTTACGTTACCGTTTTTGTCGGTATATGTCATAGTGATTTTCATATCATCGCCGGCTCTTGCACCCTCAGGGATGGTAATTTTTACTGTCGTAAAATTTAAATCCCCATCTTTTATATTTTCAGAAGGAGTTAGTATTCGGTCTCCGTTGTAATTCTCAGGCAAGTAAACTACTGGATTTACATCCAATCTTAATGTATCAGTAGAGGCTGAGCTTTCATTGCCTATTTTATTAGTTATGGTTGCAGAAACCGTAGTCGGTCCACTATTCGACATATTTTTAGTTTCAATTTGCAACGAGTAGCCGTGATCTATAATCTCTTGAGTAATAGTTTCGCTATGCGTTGTTTTCGTACCGTCTGGGTTAGTAACGGTAATATTTAGAGTATCTCCTATCTTAGCGTCCGAAGCAGTGATCTTAGCTTCGGTAACTTTTTTATCATTGTCCAGCTTATTTTCAGAATAGCTAAGCAATCCGCTATCATCCCTATCCTCCGTAAATTTAACCGTAGGAGCTGCAGGCGTTGTAGTATCAAATTTAACGCTATCGCTACCTCTTGGGCTTTCGTTGCCTATTTGGTTAGTTATAGTTGCAGATACGGTAGAGACTTTACCGTCTTGAACAGGAACCGTTTTATCAGCAGTGCTATTATCCATGATATAGCCGTTCTTTTTAATGTCTTGAGTTATAGTTACGCTATGCGTTCTTTGAGTACCGTCAGGATTTGTAACGGTAACATTTAGAGTATCTCCTACTTCAGCTTCTGCAGGTATCTTAATCTCAGCTGTCGTAGTAGTAGGATCTACTCCATTTTCTGTTTTATTTAAAATTCCGTCGTTATTAGTATCTTCGGTTATAGTAACAGTCGGAGCTGGAGTGGTTCTAGTATCAAATTTAACACTATCGCTACTTTCTGGGCTTTCATTGCCTATCGGATTAGTTATAGTAGCCGATACTTTAGAAACCTTTCCATTTTCAACAGGTACTGTTTTGTCAGCAGTACTGTTATCCATGAGATAGCCGTGATCTTTAATATCTTGGGTAATGGTTACCCTGTGCGTTCTTTGAGTGCCGTCCGGATTCGTAACGGTGATATTTAGAGTATCTCCTATCGTTGCAGTTGAAGGTACTGTAATCTTAGCTGTTGTGGTATCAGTATCTCTTCCATTTTCTGTTATATTTAAAATTCCGTCATCATTACCATCTTCAGTCATAACTACGGTAGGAGCCGCAGGCGTGGTAGTGTCAAATCTAACGCTATCGCTGCTTCTTGGGCTTTCGTTGCCTGCTTGGTTAGTTATAGTTGCAGATACCTCAGAAACCCTACCGTCTTGAACAGGGATGGTTTTATCGGCAGTGCTATTATCCATGATATAGCCGCGATCTTTAATATCTTGAGTGATAATTACGCTATGCGTTCTTTGCGTGCCGTCCGGATTAGTAACGGTGATATTTAGAGTATCTCCTATTGTTGAATTTGAAGGCACGTTAATTGTAGCCGTTGTAGTAGTACGGTCTGCTCCATTTTCAGTATTATTTAAAACTCCATCGTTATTGATATCTTCGGTCATAACTACGGTAGGGGCCGCAGGAATAGTGAAATATGGATCGTTAGCTACTCTACCGCCGCCAGAAGTAAACTGATATGGATTTGTATTGTTTACAGCGTTGTCTAAATTTCCGTACATAGCATTAACGTTAGATATATGTCCGCCTTGTAAAAATGAAACTTGGCTCAAGCTAACGCCGTCAGAAGAAGCGACAGAACCGCCGCCTGCAGCAGTCTCTTCCAAATCTTGAAGCTGCATGCCGTTAAGCAAGGCTTGTTGAATAGCAGAAACGTCGGCTACGGCTTCGCCGCCAAAACCTTCGTTAAATACCGCGCTTTGATCAAGTGACAAAGTATCCTCGCCCACGAGAGCGACTTCTTTACCGTTATCTAGCGCTATTACTACCTTTGCAGAAGGGCTATCGGTCTTTATAACCTCTCCTAGATATACCACGTCTCCTACATTTAGCGTTCGTTTGTTGCCACTGCTATCTACTGCCGTAGCTGCGCCGCCGCTTATATCCTTTATGATACCTACTTTGCTTGCCATTGTTTTCCTTAGTATAAATTTTGATTTACGGGCGGATTATACACAGATTTGATACAAAAATCTATTGTACCGGAGTACAATATGAGCCATTTATTATGCTTTTTAAATTTAAAAAGTAATATGCTAAATTTGCATATTACTTAAATAATTCTTAAAGAAATATACTAATTTTAAAACTAAATTTATATTTGCCGTTGTATAATAATCTCATAAATTTCAGTAATACCAGAAAGGAGCAAAAATGGAAGAGATAGTAAAGACTACCTGTCCATATTGCGGTACGGGCTGCGGCATCGATCTTATCGTGCGAAACGGTAGAATCGTAGATGCCAAACCTAGCAAAGACCACCACGTAAACGACGGCGAGCTTTGCTTAAAAGGAATGTTCGGTTGGGAGTTCGTAAACTCTCCTAAACGCTTAAGCCGACCGATGATGAGAAAGCTAAACGGCGTCTACGACAAGCACGGCGAGCTTGAAGAAGTGAGTTTTGAGGAGGTTTATGATTTCCTCGCGGATAAATTTAAATCCACCGTCGAAAAATACGGCCCAAGCTCGATCATGGGCTTTAGCTCCGCGCGCTCAAACAACGAAGACAAC
>JABCOM020000039.1 GCA_013333605.2 candidate division SR1 bacterium | reverse complement strand
AAAATTCATTAATAACATGAAAGAAAAATCAAAACAGGCTGAGAAGCCTCGACCTAAAGGTTTTGATCTAGGTCAGGTCCTAGTTCATATTATTGAGAATGTAGATAATCTGCTAAAAGAGAGCTGCGAGAATCCTCGTGAGTATCTTGAGAATGAAGTTGTGTTTCTTATCAATCGTATTCAAAATAGGGAGGTAAGACAAACGCAAAATCCAGTGACAAAGGACAATATCATAAAGCTTGAAGAGCTTATGAAAAGGTTCAAGGTTCCTAGTAGACTTCCAAAAGAGTTGTTTAGTTGTATAGATATGAGTACTTTATATCCAACACAAAAAGCTCTGATAGCATGATGAGGGATCTTAGCTAATCTCTCAATGATTATTACTTTTTTAACTTTAAAGTCCTCCATATAACGAGGACTTTTTTGCTAGAGGAAAATTTTGGAATAAAAAGAAAAAACTGACTCCTGCACTGAAATCAGCTTTTTATTTTTTTAGTCATCTTGAGGTTTAATGACTGACTTTATATCAGCGAGGCGATACCCCTTTCTCATCAGCTTTTGAATAATTTCAAAGCCGTCAACTCACTTTTTTTTGTAAAGTTGGATTTCCTTTGAGATTCTTTGATGAATTCCCTCAGCAATATCTTCAGAGTGCTCTTTTGCAAGTTTTTGAAGAAGAGATTTGTCAATACCTTTGAGCTCAAGCTTTTGCATCACAAGAAGCAATGGCTTCCCTTTTTTAACAACTTCACTATGGAGATAGCTTTCTGCAAAAAGTTCATCATTCAAGAAATTTTCAGTTTTCAGCTTTTGAAGTGTCTTTTGAACCATTTCTGAATCATAACCGTGTTGATACATTTTGATTCTGAGCTCTTTTTCAGTTTTTGGATATCTAGCAAGGATATCCATTGCATATTCATAACAGGATTTTGCCATAATACATACCTGGGAAACTAAATTTTATCCTCAGCTCTGAGGAAAGAAAAGGTTGATTATCTACTGAGAGTTAGAGTGATTGCTTCTTGATTATTAGAGAAAACAGCAGTAATACTTCAGGTTTCTTCTTTTTGTGAAATTGAGGCGAGAAGAGCTTCTCCTTTGAGAACGCCAGAAAACTCAGAAATGATCGCACTTAGAGATTGACTCTCTGTTGTATAGGTTAGATGTACCTTCTCCTCTACTGAGAAATCAGCGTCTTTTCTCATTTGATTGAGAAATCTTGAGAGTTCTCTAGCAACTCCTTCTTTCTCAAGTTCTGGAGTAATTTCTAGCTCAAGCTTTGCAATCATATTCCCATCAATTGCGATATCGTTACTATCAAGTCATTCATAGCTCACCTCATAAGAATCTGAATCTAGAATCCACTCACCACCAGCTGGAGAAAAGACAAGGATTTTTCAGTCCTCAAGCTCTTTAATATTTCACTGCTTTCCATTCGAGATGATTTGTCCAGTATCTTTTCCAAATTTAGCAGAAAGCTGAGATCCGATTGGTTTAAATATTTTTTTAATTGGAGAATCACTAAGAAATGGTCAGATTTCTTTTACATTTACTTCTTCTTTGATAATATCTCCATATTTTTGGAGGAGTTGAGCTTGATTGAGCATTTGGGAAAACGAAATATGATAAACTCTCTATATAATAGTAAAGTTCCGCTAAAATGCAAGATTTGATTGATAAAAAATAAAAGAAAGACTGACTTCTTTTTTTGATATTCAAAGAGATGTATTAAGTTATATTCTCCTTCATATCCTGGATTGCTTCACTTCGTTCGCAATCACGAGTTTCACTGACATTGCTTCGCTATTAGCTGCAATACTACTTTCCTCTCTTAATAAAAAAATTCTCGTAATACTAGGTGTAAAGCCATTAAATGAAAAGACTCAAAAAAGTCATCAAAAATTTGCAAAATAGGAAAAATCGAATATACTTATACCGTCATCAATGAGGCAGTAAATATTTTACTCTGAAATGATGAAACTAAAAGAGATGTTCTTTACCATAAAACTCACTATCAGAAAAAATCATCTTTTACTTTTGAATTAGAGTTGTAGGGGAAATAAGGTATTTCCTTATTTATCTTGCGAGATTATCTTTTGAAAACAACAAAAGATCAAAATCAGATTTTTTATCTTCTTTTTGAAGTAAGAAGTTTGGCTTTTATTCATAAGAAATTGAGTATCATTGTAGTCACTATCAGGGAGATAGGCTACTACTTAGTTGAGGATAACTACTCTTCTAAGCAACTCAAGAGAATATTTCGATTTGATGACCAAAAGTTTGGTTTCGCTTGCAGTTTTATGTTCTGTTTAGAGTTTACCTTTGACCTTAGATAGAATATAAGATAAGAAATCAGATTTCATCTTATTTATAAGTATTTCTTGGAAAGTTCTTGATTTTTTCTTGGGATTAGTATCATTGTAAGCAATACTCCTCTGCAAAAGGAAGGGATGCTATCTTATGATGATTGGATGCAATATTGTATATTGATTGGCTGATAAATAACCTGTTGATATATAACTATTCTCCTCTAAATATACTAAAACTATGGTATCTAATTAAAAATAAGTTCTAGGAATGCCTAGGGCATTAGATAGTTTCAGAGTTTTCTGAAATCCTCGTAGGCTTTGAGGTCAGATAGGGAGTTTTCATTTCTTTTGGGAATGAGGACTTGGCATATTGTCAGGTTCTTTTTTTGTTTGCATTTTTAGATAAAAGTCCTATAGTCAGGGACGAATTTTATTGAGAAATATTGCGATATGGCGAACAAACGATATACGGTTTGGGAAGGAAAAGAAAGCTGAGTTTTTGCTGATTGGAAAACTGTTGAGACATTGGTCAAAGGATTCAAATGAGCGAAATATAAATGATTTTCTAGCAAAATAGAGGCCGAGCAAGCTCTCTGAGAAGGTCGAGAACGCTACTATCAGCCAGAAAAAAAGCGAAATGAAAAAGAGCTCCCTTTTCTCAAAGAAAGCATTGCTGTGGATGCGGCATGCTCGAGTGCAAGCTGAATAATGGAATATCAAGGGATTGATTTAGTCAGTTGAGCTCAGGTTTTTCATTTTTCTTGTCCACATGGGACAAATAATATTGGTGAATTTTTGGGCATAGTTCATGGGCTTTCCTATCTAAAAGAGAAAAAATCTGATTATAACCTATATTCCGACTCAAAAATTGCCATAAATTGGGTACACGAGGGGAAATGCAAGACAAATCTTCCACATACCGCAGAGACTGAGAAACTTTTTGAGCTTATAAAAAGGGCTGAGCAATGGCTTTCAGAGCATAGTTATGAAACTCAAATCCTTAAGCGAAAGACTGAAGAATGGTGAGAAATTCCTGCTGACTTTGGAAGGAAATAGTATTTATATTGTATAAACAAGGAAATGAAAACTTTTGAACAAATGCAGAAAGAATATGCTCAGCTTATTGTATGATTTTGACTTAACCTCCAAAAGGGGCAAAACCTTTTGATCAAGGCACCAATGGAGGCAGTCGAATTTGTGAAGCTCATTGCCAAGGCAGCATATCAGGCTTGAGCACAAGAGATTTTTTATAGGCGAGGGAATGAAGAACTAGACCTTATTAAATACCAGTATGCTCCTGAAGAGGTTTTTGATACTGTACCTCAGTGGATAGAAGATGGCTATGTCCATGAGCTTAAAAATAACTGTGCACAGCTGAGTCTCTACATGCAGGATCCTGAACTCTTGAAGGAGGTTGATCCCCAAAAGGTTTCTCGTCTTATGCAGGCACAAGCAAAATCCAAACACGAATATCGTAAGCTTATCTCTGAAAACTGGACCAACTGGACGATTGCAGCAATCCCTACTGTTGGACGAGCAAATCATATTTATCAGTCAGGAAATACTGAAGAAAATATACAAAAACTCCGAAATCAGATTTTTCATCTTGTCAGGGTCGACCAAGAAGACCCACTCTGAGCCTGGGAAAATCATATCAAAAACCTCAATCACTATGCTGAATATCTCAACTCACAGCAGTTTACAACACTCCATTATCAAGGAGAAAATACTGATTTAATGGTTGGATTGCCAAGAGGACATCGCTGGATATGTGCTGGGGATACCACTACTCGTGATGGAATCAGCTTTTGTCCTAATTTACCAACTGAGGAGGTCTTTTCTGCACCGCATAAATATGAGGTAGATGGGATCATTTCATCAACACTTCCTCTCGAGCATAATGGAAAGATGATTGATAAATTTTGGCTCAAATTTGAGAAAGGGAAGGTTATTGATTTTTGAGCTGAAGAAGGATACGAAAGTTTGAAAGCCCTTTTAGAGACTGATGAGTGAGCGAAAAGACTTTGAGAAGTAGCGATTGTACCTATTAATTCTCCTATATATGAATCAAAATTGATCTATTCTAATACCCTCTTTGATGAAAATGCGAGTTGCCACTTTGCTTTGGGAAGTTCATATCCTGACACGATTGTAAATGGAGAAGCTATGAACGCAGAGCAAAGAGATCACGCTGGGATGAACGAGAGTTTGATTCATGTGGATTTTATGGTTGGGAATGAGCAACTGAGTATTACTGGAATCAGAGAGAATGGAGAAGAAGTCAGGTTTTTTGAACATGGGAAGTGGAATATGTAATAGCATTTAACTCCTCTTTTGAGGAGTTTTTTTAATCCAAGTAAAGAAAAAAGTCTGATTTTTCTCTTTTTTTTATTATCATTTTATAGCATAATTTTTCTTCTCTGAAAGATATATCAGTTTTAAAGCCTGATTTTTAATGTAAAAAATCTCTTGCTTTTGCTTGTTTTTTTATACACTACTATGTGATACATAGTACCATTTTTTATATACTTCTTTGTTATGTAATGGAAGATAAAATTACCACACAGATGAAAAAGGGGGTACTAGAGTATATTATTCTCGCTATCATTGCAAAGTGAGAGGTCTATGCGTCTGATATCATCACAACGCTCAAGGACAATAATCTCATCCTTGTTGAAGGCACCTTGTATCCCCTTCTCTCCAGACTAAAGACTGAAGAACTCTTAAGTTATACTTGGGTAGAATCTCCTCAGTGACCTCCTAGAAAGTACTATCGTCTGAGTCAAAAAGGAGAAGATGCACTTACAATGATGAGAAATACTCGAAAAGGACTGGCAACTACAGTAAAAAATGTTGATCATTAAGTATTTACTTTTATTTCTTGAAAAAAGACAGATGAAAACTTATAAACTACTTTGACATGTTTTTCAAATGGAAGATCGTGCTTATTCTTTTCTAGAAAGCTATGTAAACCGTATTGATACCTATGCAAAGGAACAAGAGATTAGTAAAGATATTCTTGAAGATATCAAATATAACATTATTGAGAAGCTCTATACTAGCCCAACACCAATCAAAGAAGCATTTGTAATGAATCTTGCGGAAAATATTTGAGAACCTGAGGCTATCTTTGACTGAAGAGATATGGGTGAAATGAGAGAAAACTCTGAGCCTTCCAACCTTTTTCAGAGATGGTTTGGTGTAAATAGACCTCAGATTTGGGGAGTTTGTTATTGGATTTCAAAATCATTAAATATCCCTGTGATGTGGGTTCGTCTATTCTTTCTTATTGCTATTCCTTTCTGGGGACTCTCTGTCTGGGTATATCCAGTTTTAGCACTGTTTGTACCATTCAAAGATAAAGGACAAACAACATGAAAAAACTGAAATCTGTTTTTTGAGCTAGTTAGAATTGGACTTTGGTTGATGATTTTGTTTAGTCTCGGAGGGCTTTTTCTTTGAGGAGTAATGGCTATAACTCTATTTTCGAGTTTCCCAACAATTAGCGGTCAGGTAGTACAATGGGTTCTTCCTCGATTCTATCCAGTTGCTTGAGTCGGTATGGCAGCATTGAGTATTTTGCTTATTGCTTCGCTAGGAGCACTCTTTAAACAGCAGTGGTTTAGGAAATGAATTATTTTAACAGCTCTTGTTACCCTTTTACTTAGTTGAGTAATTGGAGGAATTCTCGGGGCGAATCAATGATTTCAGATTTTAGGGACTAACCACATAGAACATAAAACCCAGCTTCTATCTAATGAAAAAATAGATTGAAAAAATCTGAAGATCACTGTTGATTCTGATGTAAAGAGATATCTTTCTCCACTGGGGACCTATGGAGGTTGGTTTTTTGGGATAGAAGGAAGGTTTTGACGAGCTGAGTATATTCAATTCATTGCATCAGAAAATGATACCATTAGTGCGTGGGTAGAGACTGATTTCCTCCCTATCAATGAAAATCCTGAAACAATAGTTTCAAAACTCTCTCCAGTTCAGTCTAAATTCGATAAAGAGAATTCAGAATTATCTATTCATTTTCCTACACAGATGTTCTCATCTCTTGTTCCATTTGTTGGTGCTCAGAGACGTGTTGTGATCTCAGTTCCAAAAGATATGACAATCAACTATAAAAATTCTACACTTGGACTATCTGATAACATTTCCTCAAGATATTCCATTGATATGAAGGACTCTGGATGGTATGAATGTTTAAATAAGGATGTTCTCTATTTTGAAACAAACACTAATAGACGAGTATGTAAAAATGTAGTTTCTAGAGTAGTTGGAACACCATATCCTTCTCCAGAAATGCAACCTGTAGTTGTTGATCAAGCTCAGGAAATAGCATCTGGAGACAGTATTCAAAATACTGAAACTCCTCAGATTTTACCTATTTGAGTAGCTAACCAAGCAACACAAGCTATGCAGCAAGCTCAGCCTTCAGCTCAAGACAATAGAGCACTAACAAATACAGCTCCAGTATACTATAATCCTAACTACTACGACTATGCTGATGCGAAAGAAAGGGAAGCTGAAAAAGTCTATATTGGAAAAACACTTGCTACTGCTCAAGCTCTCGCTAAACAAAGAGGTGAAACTATCCGTGTTACCGAACAAGATGATATCGATATGCCACCTGCAACTGATTTCGTTCCTGGAAGAATTAAGGCTGAACTTAGAAATGGAATAATTATTGATGTTGATATCGAGGGTGAAAAGCAGCTTAATCAAGCAGCTGCTCAACAAGCAAGAGCTACTGCTCCTACTGTTAACACAGCAGCGCAAACTCCTCGCCAAAAATCCAATACAACAACAGCTTCACAAAATACTACTCCAGCAGTTCAAAATACTGCACCTCAAGTTCAGAATACTCAAAATCTTTCTCCTAAAGCTAGAGAATATGCTGCAGAAAGGGCATATCTCGGGAAAACTCTTGCTGAGGCTCAATCTCTTGCGATACAAAGAGGGGAAACCATCCGTGTTACTGAACAAGATGATATTGATATGCCGCCTGCAACTGATTTCGTACCTGGAAGGGTAAAGGTAGAGCTCAAAAGAGGGATTATTACCGATGTGGATATTGAAGGCTATGATGATTAAAGACTATGGTAAATAAAAAAGTTCTCAACATGAGGGCTTTTTTATTTTTTGGAATAATGAGAATTCCTCTATATTCCACAAAAAAAATCAGATTTTTTTGCTCTTTTAAAAATTTTCAATATACTTAAGGTAGGACTTTATATTTATGATCTTGATCATGATACCACAAACAGCAAGTATTCAAAAGGAGGTACCGCTAACAGATGAAGAGATGACCTTACTTTTAGATCATATTTCTCAAAGTAATTCTCATTTTTTGGCACTCGCACAGACGCGGAATGTTTGTGCTTGAAGCGATAGACTCCAACTCAAATCAGTTCTTTTTTGAATGATTAAAGACTACTATCAACTTGCAGTTGAAGAAAGTAACTGAAAAATATCAAAATTTAAGCAATATCTCGCACAGATTCAAGCAATTGAAAAACAAGAAAAAACTGAAGCAGACAAACTTCTGGAAGAACAACTTTTAGCTCAATAAAGATAAGCAAATGCCATTTATGACACCAGAGCATATCCTTGGAGATAAGGATAATAAACTCAATCAAAAAGAGAAAGCTCAACTCCAAAATTTTGCAAAACAGATTCATCTCATCTGAGATAAAATCGGTAATTACCTTGGACAAAGGATAGATACGCAAGAAAAAAATAATAAAGCTGAAGACTCCACAAGGAAAATTTGACCACTAACGAAGCTCGAATCTCAGGTTAACCAAACAAACTGGGAATCTTATAAAAAAACAACACTGGAACATATTCAAAAACAATTTAACTTAACAGAAATTGCTAAGGATCCATCTCAAAGAACGCCTGAAAAAGTAGCTATGTTACAACTTTTCTTATTCCTAAAGGGGGCATACTGATCAACTCAAGGAGATCAAACTCTCGTTGCTAGGAATATTGATGGGAAGCGAGGAAAGAAAACTGAAGACGCCTGTTATAAAGCTGAAATCCTAAAGAGATCTCCTGAAGAACAAAGATTTATTAATGAAGTAAAAAAGAATAACCTATATTCAACGGGATTTGCTCAGGCAGAGCTCGGAGGAGAATTTAGTCTAAGAAGACATCAAAAAGGGTGACCGACCGATTATACAAATGTTGACCCGGAAGATATCAAAGGAACTTTTGGTATTTATGGATGGGTAGTCAGGGGTGAGCACTCTTCTGGACTCTTGCATGGCTTATTTAGGCAGGATAATTTTGGTAAGGATCTCCCAAAACGAAAAGACGAAACTGGCGCAGAATACAAGAAAGATTTTAAGTCATTTAAGCGCTTTGTAAAAAGGGTTTTAACTGATTATAGTTTTGCAACAGAAGTAGCAATAAAGTACGAAAAAGCACTTTTGAGTTTTTGTGATAATGATATTTGAGCAGCTGCGTCATTTAACCTTGGCGGATTTACAGGGCTCAAAGCCTATAAAAGAAGAGATTATGACTTTAGAATTGGTAACAATGCAACTATTTGAGCTTATGTTAAGAAAGTAGTGGCATATTCAAATCCAAATGCTCCTAAACCAAAACAGAGAGATATTCTTGACTATAAGCCATCTGCTAAAACGCCAGCTCCTTCAGAAAGATCAGAACAAAAGGAAGCCTAGTTCAAACTTTTATTTTTTATTTACCTAGAAGATGGTATTTACTAAACCACAAGAGATTATAGAAGACAGAAATACCTCGCTAGAACAGAGAGAAAAAGCTGAGCTTCAATCTCTAGCTCACTCATTAAAATCAATAGGATCTAAACTTGAGAAAGAGCTTGAAAATAGAAATCATCAAGGTAATACCGTTGATATATTAAAAAATCAACTTACTCAAGAGCCTTTTCTATCCTATAAAGAGCAAATTCTTGAAAGACTTAAATTAGAGATTGATTTTAATGGACTTGAGCAATCGGCAAGCAAAAGAACTCCTGAAAGTGTTGCTATGATTCAGCTTTTTCTTTTTTTGAATAACGCCTATCAACCTGGCGCAAATGGAGAAGTAAGTGAAAAAAAGATTGATGGGAAATGGGGAAAGGAAACAGCAGAAGCGTTAAAAACATTTAAATCACAGAATCCACAGTTTGCTCAGGAGCTTATTTCCATTCAAGAAGAAAAAAATCAGATTGAAGCTCCCTACATTACCTCAGTTCTTAATACCGTAAAAAGTCAGATCGGAAAACCATATAGACGATGAGGTAGTGCTGAAAAATGAGGCTTTGACTGTTCTGGTCTCTGGATGTATGCATTTAAAAAACAAGGTATCAAATTTGATTATCGTCCCAGTGCGAAGACCTTTTTTGACTCAAATCAGAAGATTGATAAAGAGGCAGTTAAGGCCGGTGATTTTATGTTTTGGAAGAGTAAACCATGAGCAAACAAGCATAGCGATATCTACCATATCGAGATGACACTCTGAGAGCCGTATCAGGAAAACGGGAAATGGTATGTCAAAACAATCGGTTCAGCAAAAGGAAGGGATGCAATGGATGCGGATGGAAACAAAATTGGGAAGCCTGGAGTATGATATAGAATTAGAGAAATTACTCCCTACCGTAAATTCTGAAGACCTAGTTACTATCATCAACTCGCAGAAAATGCAAAAAAGTCTGAGAATACTATCGCAAATGTAAATAGCGAGAGAAATAAAAATGAGACAGTTAGTTAACTGTCTTTTTTGATTGCTTTCCTGTTGAGAAAGGCTAAGATAGCGGATATCTTTATTTCTTTTCTCAAGAAGACCATGAAAAAACACTGAATAAGAAGTCTGATTTTTCTTTCTTTTTGTGTGCTGACTTTTGGGAGTACTGGCTACCACAGTTTGAAAAAGGATCTGTTTATGGTATTAGTTTTAATTTTGATGAAGAATTTGAGCCTTATGTAAAGCTTCACTTTACTCATCAACCAGAGAGAAGTTTTTAAGTCTTTATGGGAGCTCACCAATACGCTCCTACTCATCATGTAAGTTTCAATAAAAACTATCCAGATGCTAATGATAATCTTCTTTTGAGGAGGTTTGAGAGAGGAAGTGATTTTGATATGCTGGAGCGAGGAGGTAAGCTAGAAAAACTTGAGAAAAGAGAGTCTTATATTTTACAAAGATAAAAATCTGATTTCTTAACTGATTCTTACCTATTCAAGATTTCAAATAAGAAAAAATCCCCAACATTGGGGATTTTTAGCTATTGAAAATTATTTTTTTATTCAGCCTTTCTAGAAGCATATACTCTATATCCAACATAGAGTAAGAGTGTTACTCCAAAGATAAGCATCATATCTTCTACAGGACCAACTTTGATCTCTTTTACAGGTTTTAGATCTGGAACTACGTCTGTTTCATGTCTAACATTAACTGGATATCTGATTTCTCTTCCTTTACTATCTCTTGGGATAAAGGCAAAGATATATGGATCTGTAGCATTAGGATCTTCCATGATATACTCAAACTTTTGCTGAGTCATAGGAACAGTTCCTAGAGATCTGAAATCATTAAGTTCCTTATTAAAGAGTTTAATTTCTACGTTTGATGATTGAGGAAGTGCTGTCCAAGAAAGATAGATCTTATTACCTTCAATGGTATGAGAGATATCTGCAAGCTTCATATCGGCTCCTGCTGCTGAATGTTCCTCATCGGTTTCACTTGTAGTATCTACAGCATCAACAGGTTCTGCTACAGATTGAGTGGCTGATACTCCAAAAGTTTCACAAGCAAGCCCTTCAGCGAAAGCTTCTTTTTCAATATTGAAACAGAATTCCTTCGATGGTCTACCTTCTTGAACATTATCATCTACTGGAACAACAATTCCGTGATAATAAGCATTTTTTTCAAGGTCTTTAGTTTCAAGCTTCATTGTAAGCTGTCCTAGCGCTTTATCTTCATCCTTTGGAGTGAAGTTAACTTCTGAGAGGTCTGATCTATCTCCAGTGAGATAGGTCTTCATCATATTCTTTCAAAGGAGGATAGTATATGTCTCAGCATCAGAATCTACCGCATCCTTTAGAAAAGGAGAAGTAATCACGAAGTTTTTATTAGTATTTTCTGTTCCTTCTTGTGCTGATTTGAATCCCTGAACTGTGATATTTTGATTTTCAGTATATCCGAAATCAAAATCCTTATCAGGATTCGCTGAGAATACCTTATCAAGATTGAGCAATGGTGTAGCAGCATAGGTGAATGTAGTCAATCCGATGACTGCAAGTGCTGCTAAAGAAATCTGTTTTTTCATTGTCTAACAACATATACATATAAAACTGTATACTCAATTATACTACAAAAATAAAAAAAATGCAAAAAAATCGTTAGTTTTTTTATTGTTTTATTATGAGAAAGGAAAACAAAAACGAGAAAACCAGTTTTATACTTACTTTTTAGCTTTATAAAAAAGAAGGAGAATATCACTAGAAATTAAACACAATGATCTTGATTTGATTAAAAGACAAAAAAATCTGAACTCATCACTGAGATCAGATTTCTTTTTTTATTAAGAGATTATTGTACCGCTTCTGATGGATTCACATAAAGGATCTCTCCTCAGACTAGAGGATAATCTGTCGTAATGTATACATTTGGCGTATTACAATCAGCTTTTTCTAATTCTCTACCTTTTTCATTCAAGATACCAGTAATTGTAAGCTTTCCATAACTATCTGGCGTCAGATAACGAAGCTGGATTCCTGGTCTGATTGTCTCTTTTGGAGAGGTCTTGAAGTATTTTTTTCCATTGTATTCAAGAGATTCCTCTGATACAAATCCATAATAATTTCTCGCAAATAATGGTCAAGGCGTAGCTTGTGTAGTTGTGCCATCTTGAACGAGCTGAGGAAGATCAGTATTTTCTGTTGTTGCTGTCGGTTCGTTATTTCATCGCTCAGATACAGGTTTCATCTCTACTGGAATATCCGTTGTAAGTTCCTCCTCTCTATCTGGATAATCCTTAAGCTTATTAAAAAGGAAACCATCCCAATACTCTCTATGAGGGATCACGTTTACGAGATTTTGGATCTCTGGATCAATTGGAGTTCCATCAATGATTGCATCTCTCACGTGTTTATAGGCTTTTACCATTCATCAAACATAAAATTCTGATTTACTTCTTCATTCAATTTTGAGTGCATCAACATAAGGAAGCACCTCAGAGAGTCTATTGATCACTGAAAGATCCTTTGAGGACATAATAAAGCTTCCTCAATCCTCTCCCTGCTCAAGTTGGAAAAATTTTCCAGGTCTTCTCGGTTCTTCTAGATAAACATTGTAGTTGAATCTACAAGCATGGTTGCATTCCCCCTTATTTCCTGGTCTTCCTCCCATATAGTCTCCGAGCAAGCATCTTCCTGAATATGTCATACACATCGCTCCTTGAACGAAAACTTCGAGTTCAACACCTGGGACTTTTTCTTTGATTTCTCTAATCTCATCAATATGAAGTTCACGAGCAAGGACTACTCTCTTAACGCCCATATCATACCAGAACTGAACAGCAGAATAGTTCATTGTTGTTGTCTGAGTACTAAGATGGAGGTGGGTATTTGGCATATATTTTTTGAGCACATGGAAAGTCCCTGGATCTGAGAAAATAATCGCATCAGCTCCCATATCAGAAACCTTTTCTACTACCGCCTCAAAGATCTTGATATCTACATTTCTTGGGAAAATATTCATCGTCAAAAATACTTTACTCCCGAGTTCATGAACTGCGTCTACGGTTTTTTTGAGTTTTGAGAAATCTCAGAGCTTGTTTGATCTCATTCTGAGTGAGGTAAAGGGCACCCCCATATATACCTCCTCAGCTCCGAATCTTGCAGCGGTAATTGCTTTGTTGTGGGATCCTCCAGGGGCCACGATCATTGGTCTATGCATGTAGTTATTACTGTATTTAACTAAAGAGAAAAGAAAACTGACCTTTTAGAAATGAGTTTGGTCAGATTTCTGATATTTTTTTATTGAGCTGAATTCATTTGCTGGTTGAGCAACATTGTCTGATTTTCAAGCACCATCTTCCCGATAATATCATCGATATTTCCAAGCATAATATTTGGGAGATTTGACCAAGATTCGTGAATTCTATGGTCAGTTACTCTATCCTGAGGGAAGTTGTAGGTTCTGATCTTTTCTGATCTATCCCCAGTTCCAATCTGGTTTCCTCTAAGAGACTTTTCCTCAGCTTGTTTCTTTTCTAGTTCAATTTGATAAAGTCTTGATTTGAGGACGGCAAAGGCCTTTTCCTTGTTTTGCATTTGTGATTTGCTATCTCAGATATTTACAATGAGTCCAGTTGGAAGATGATGAAGTCTCACTCCAGTCTGGTTTTTATTTGCATTTTGTCCACCAGAAGAAGAAGCCGCATAGGTATCCATGCTGATATCTTTTGGATCGATCTGAATATCTACATCCTCAGCCTCCGGCATAATCGCAACAGTAACGGTTGAAGTATGCACTCTACCATTAGACTCAGTATCAGGGATTCTCTGAACTCTGTGTACTCCAGACTCAAATTTCATCAGGGAATACACATTATTTCCAGCAATCTTGACCATCACAAACTTTACTCCTCCAATATCTGAAAGTTGCTCTTCCACGATTTCAGGTTTTCGACCTTTTCTCTGAGCATAGCTGAGATACATTTTTAGCAATTCTGATGCGAAAAGTCCAGCCTCATCTCCTCAGGCTGCAGGTCTGATTTCTAGAAAAATATTTTTCTCATCGTTTGGATCTTTTGGAAGAAGTGCGATCTTAAGATTATGATCGAGAGTTTCGATTTGCTCTTTGGCTGTATCTAGCTCTTCTTGTGCCATTTCTACCATATCAGGATCAGTTTCTGAAGCAAGCATTTCCTGAGCATTTGCCTGAGTTTCAAGGGCTTTTTTGTAGGCGCAAGCGAGATTATAGGTCTCTTCCATAGCTGAAAGTTCCTTATTAACCTTCTTGGCTTTTTCCATATCTTCAAAAATCTCAGGTTGGAGAGATTGTTCTCTGAGATGTTCATATTTTGAGATGATCGTATTGAGTTTTTCAAGCATCAGCAAAGGGATTTGAAAGGAATAAAAAATCTGATTTTTCCTTGTTTTGAATTGTATTAGTTTATATAGAAAAGCCTTTTTGTTTCAAGGGATTTTGCTGATTCTTGGATTGTGAGTGGATTTAGTCAGATTTTTTTTGTTTTTGTTTTCGCTTTCTTAGAAGGTATCTTATTCAGAAAATTATTCCAGTTATGAGGAGAGAAGTTCCTATTCCTATTATGATATAATCACTAATAAGATAGTCATCAAACAAGACTCGCCAATCAATAAAGCTTCTGGTAAGTCAATATACTATTAATCCAATCACAAGGAAAACGCTAAAAAAAACTATAGGATAATTGACTAGCCCTCACCAAAACGAGCTTGAGAATAATACTTCCCAAATAGCACAAAAATAGAGTTTTCGTCCAGTACTTGTGCAGTTATACTCATACTCTCAGACCGAAAATATAGAAATAAGAATAAGGGCTATTAGTAGATTGAGTAGCAAATACCCTAAAATTCGAAAAAGGATTTTTTTTAATTTTTTATGACTTTTGAAGAGCTTGAACATTGTTTAGGGATAGAAAATAAAGATGATACATTTATTTCTTTTTCCTAAGAAGTTTTCTTAGAAGATATCTTGTTCAGATAATGATTACAGTTATGAAGAGAACAAATCATACCCCCACTAAAGACACAAGATATATTTCATCATCAAGACTACTTACTGACCGACCAAATATATTCTCTGTAAGGAAAATAAAAATAAAGCCAAATGCCATAAGTACTGCTAGAATATTTATGGGGAATCCGCTAAAATATCAAAGTATATTTGTAGCAATTACCTTTCGAGTTGCACAGAGATAAAGAGAAAAACCTGAATCAATACAACCGTGACCTCATTCTTCAATTGTAAACATGGTTAAAAATACAACTATTAGTACAAAATTAAGTAGTAAATATCCTAAAATTCGAAGAAGGATTTTTTTCAGCTTTTTACAATTTTTGAAGAGTTTGAGCATTATATTGAGTAAAAGATAGATAAAAAAGTGACCGTCGGTGATACTCTCTATGGTCAAATTAGGTAGCTTTCATTAAAGAAACCGTATTCAAATTTACACTTTGAGTAGCGAGTAGCACCTTATCATTTATTTTGCCCTCGTCCTCAACTTTAGAATAAGCAAAAAGGCAACAAACAATAATTCCTGCAAAAAGGAATTTCTTTACTAATGTTAAAAAACTTTTTTTATTTATCGTTTTACTTTTGGTGAAGTAGTTTTGTATGGAGTGCACCTCTCCATAAGACGAAATATTTTTTAGACGATTTTATCTCTTTCGTCAGAAGTTTGAGTAACAGAGTAGCTTCTCACTCCGATTTGATCACTCTAAGGAGCGCGATTCGGTTTTTGATTATTCATGGTTTTTTTGTTTATAAATTATATATAGTTATAGGTGTTTATGTCAACGGAAAAAAATCTGATAATTGCCTAATTCCTCCCAAGAAAAATCGGATTTAAGCTGAACTCAAGGTGAGTTGTAGCTTCAAATTCGGCGGTAGGATCCAGTACATCCGCATCTTCTCAGACAAATATCCCATCTACCAATTCTCAGTAAAAAAATAGAGATCAATTATAACTTCCGCTTAAAGCTAGCGAATAAACAGTAATATTTAAATAAGCAGAAGATTGAACTCTCATTTTTTTGTAAATGAGATTGTATTTGTATTGTATTTACATAGATTTATACCCAGATTTTATTTTTTGTTAGAGAAGATATGATTCAGCTTTTTCTTTGTTCTTCATTTGCAGACGTAGCAAAATTTCTCCCAAACTGTGTAAAAAATCTGCAAGGTATGAAGGTTGCCTTTATTCCGACAGCAGCAGAGATAGAGAAAGTAACATTTTATGTAGAAAAGTGATGGGAAGCTCTAGAAAATCTAGGAATGCAAATAACCGAGCTGAATATCAGCACGACAGAAGCTTCAAAAGTAAAGGACACTATCGAAAATGTAGATTGTATTTATGTCTCAGGGGGGAATACCTTTTATCTTCTTCAAGAGCTCGAAAAAACTGGCACAGACGAACTAATTAAACAACATATTCTTGCTGGAAAACTTTATATTGGTGAATCTGCCGGTGCAATGATTACCGCTCCCAATATTGAGTATGCTTGTTTGATGGACGATTCAAATGAAGTAAAGGAACTGTCAAGTTTTGCCGCTCTGAATGTTGTAGATTTTTCGACGGTCCCTCACCTCTGATGTTTCCCCTTTGAGAAAGCAACCAAAGAAATTATCTTGCGTTATGGAGAATCTTTGACTCTTAAGGCGATCTCTAATACGCAAGCGTTACGAGTTGATGAAGAGGGAGTAAAGACTCTTGAATAAAAAAATCTGATTTTTAGCAACGGAAATCAGACTTTTCTTTCATTTGGAATAATTAGAGCTCCTGCATATCAAGGACAAAGCGATAATGAATATCTCACTTCTCTAGCCTCTCAAAAGCCTCATTCGCCTGAGTAATTGGCAAGACCTCCCCTTCTGCTAAAATATTGTGCTGGTAGCAGAAATCCAACATCTCCTGCGTCTCTCTAATGCCTCCAATATTTGAACCAGCGAAGCTTCTGCGGCCATGCACGAGATTAAAAACTGAAACCTTCAAGTGCTCGACTGGCAATCCGACCATCACGAGCGAACCATCTGGAGTCAGTAATGAAAGGTATTGATTGATATTATGAGGTGCTGATATGGTATCGAGGATAAAGTCTTGCTTGGGTACAGATCTGAGGGCTGCATGATCAGTAGTTAAGACTGCAGAATCTGCTCAGAGCCTTTGGGCATCAGCAAGCTTTTCTGGAGAGGTCGTAAAGACGGTCACGGTCGCGCCCATAGCTTTTGTGATTTTGATAGCGAGATGTCCTAGTCCACCAATTCAAAGGATTCAGACTTTTTTTCCTGGTCCTACTTGCCAGTGCTTGAGCGGAGAATAGACGGTAATCCCAGCACATAGGAGTGGAGCTGCCATTGCGAGATTCTGAAAAGGTGGCATATGGAGCACGTATTTGTCCTCGCAGACATAGGTTTTTGAGAAGCCTCCATAGGTCATCCCTCCAGAGATTTTGTCTGGACTATTAAATGAGAACGTCACGCCTTTTTCGCAAAACTGCTCCTCCCCTTCTGCGCAATATTGGCAGTGCTGACAGGATTCTACAATGCATCCAACTCCAACCAAGTCCCCAAGCTTAAAATCAGAAACCTGATCTCAAACAGCAGTCACTCTCCCGAGAATTTCATGCCCTGGAACAAGTGGGAATACTGCGTTTCATCGATCATTTTTGATAGTATGAAGATCGGAGTGACAGATTCAACAGTAGAGCACTTCAAATGCGAGATCCTGAGGCCTGAGTGCTCTACGAGTAATTTCCAAGGGTTTCATAGGCTCATTGAGAGCTTGGGCTCAAAAGGCTTTTACTTGCATCGTTTATAGCTATGAGGTAAAGTTCTTGTTTGTATACTAGGATTTCATCAGTAGAAAGCAAGAAGAAATCAGATTTTTATCTTGTTGTACTACAAGCAAGAATAGGTAGAGAAGTGACTTTTTGGTCTTTTAAGTTAAATTTAAGGTTGATCTGTATACTGCCGATACTCAGCTTTCCGTCAGCGTAAGGGGAAAGCTCTGGAAAGCTGGGATCAGTAGAGAAATGAGTATTTCAGCTAGTAGCTGAAAATATTCAGCATAAGAAAAAACACCCTCTAGAGGGAGTTTTTTTTCGTATAAAGTTTTGAGATAGAGGAAGCAAAAATTCTGTATACATATTCTAAATATAGACCAAGAACTGAATGTTTCCGGACAAATAAATTTTAGGTTATCTGAGATGATAATAAAGGTAAAGCACTTTTTTCAATATTTTTACTCGCGGTAAGTAAGGTGATTACCTTATGATCTTTCAGTATCTCACAAAAATCAGTAAAGGAACTATTGTGATTGAGTTCTTCTATATAATCCTTGCTAAAAGCCTCAAAATTATCATCTTGATGGTAACGTTTGCGCAATTCGGTACTAGGTGCAATCTCTTTTGCCCACAGATTCAAACCAAGATTTTCTTTTTTAATACCACGAGGCCAAAGGCGGTCTGCAAGTACTCTAAAACCATCTTCATGACTTCTCTCCTCATAAACACGTTTCAGATATATTTTCATCCTCTGCTTGTATTAATAAAGATAAAGGCAGTTATAAAGCAGGTATTTCCTATTTTTCTCTAGTAATTCTAAGGCTTTATGAAGGCGGAAATCTTGTATAACTTCTAAACCCAGCCGAATAAAAATTGAAGAAGAAAAGATCTACAAAAGTAGAAATCTTATATAACTTCTAAACGACTCCACTTTTGGCTTAGATAAGCCATTTTGAAGCCATTAAGTTTTTTACCCAACAGCTCCAAATCCGCTTGAGACTATCTTCCAATTTTATGAAGACGATAGGTTTACATGTTTTAGAATCTATATCATGATTTTTACTTGTATAGTTTTATCCTATAATTTACTATTTTTAATGAACACATCTGAAGTTTATATCAGCATATCTCTATCTGTGGAAAACATATATATATCTCACATACTATGTATATAAGGATACTTTTAAAATTTTCAACCTTTTTTCTAGGATGAAAACTATTCCTCAATCTCCTGAGTTTCCTCATCTATAATAGTTTCCATACTACTCAATGCTTCATCATCAAGTACCTTTTTACCCATCCTCATATCTTTAATTTTATTTTGGATCTCAGTTTCTAGCTGTTGTCTTACTTTTTCTTGAGATTCAAGATATTTTGAAAGTTTTTCCTTTCACTGGAGTTTTTCAGATCCAACAGTATAGAATGCTCCCGCTTTTGAAATCAATTTCAAAATCAAAGAAGCCTCAATAATATCAGTAATCTTATCATATCCAACCTGCCACTTGATAGGGAGTTCAGCAGTCTTAAAGGGAGCGAAGATCTTATTTTTTGCGATTTTGATCTTTGCAAAATATCAAACCTGTTCTTTATCTTCCATGATTTTATCTCCTTTTCTGATTTCAATTCTCTGAGAAGCAAAGAACTTAAGTGCATTTCCTCCAGTTGTTGTCTCAGGATTTCCAAACATGATTCAGATTTTCATTCTAATCTGGTTGATAAAGATACACATAGTACCTGTCTTTGCTAGCACCGAAGTAAGCTTTCTGAGTCCTTGAGACATCATACGAGCTTGAAGCCCCATATAAGAATCACCCATATCTCCTTCAACCTCTGCTCTTGGTACAAGTGCAGCTACTGAATCAATAACGATAAGCTTTACAGCTCCTGTTTTTGCAAGTTCTTCAGCGATCTGTAGTGCCTGCTCTCCGTAATCTGGCTGAGATAGGATCAATTCATCGGTGTTTACACCTAGCGTTCTTGCATAATGAGGATCTAGTGCATGCTCGGCATCAATAAAGGCTGCGGTCTCACCTCTTTTTTGCATTTCTGCAATTGCATGAAGCGCGATGGTAGTTTTTCCAGATGATTCTGGTCCATAAATTTCAATCACTCTTCCCTCTGGATATCCACCTCCAAGGATCAAATCCAAAACATAAGATCCACTGTGCGAAGTGTTAACTAATCCAACATTAGCATTGTCTCACATTTTCATAATTGCCCCTTTTCAGAACTGTTTTTCAATGTTCATAAATGCTTCCTTGAGTGCTTGATTGTTTGTGTTTGCCATAATACTATGTGATATAGAGTATAAAACATTATGAGAAATTCAGATTTTTCTGAATTTTTTAGTTGTCTGCTCCAGCAGAATTTTTTTCTGCCAGAGCGACGATTGTGATATGTAATGAAAAAAAATAAAAAATCAAGAGAATTTTTATAATTTTTATTTGACATTATTCTTTTGTCAAAAAAAATATTGATTTTGTCAAAAAAGATTTGACATTGTCAAAGAAATCTGTATATTGCAATCAGAATTTTGTTTTTTACCAAAGAATTTATTCATTTGATCCAAAGATATCATGGCAAAACTTGATGAATTACAAAAAAGATTGATCGCTTTTTTTAAACAAAATACTGAACAGGAAGGGCTTACCCTTAGAGAAATCGCAAATGAGGTCGGAGCTTCTCATCCTCAAACCGTTTTAAATAAGCTCAATCAGCTTGTTTTTAAGGGATATTTCATTAAAGATGAGCATGGATATAGGCTCCTAAGAGAAGAAGTCTGAAATAAATTTGATGACATTGTTCAGCTTCCAATCTATGGTTTTGCACAGTGTGGGAATAAGGGAAAGCAAATCATCGATGAATATTCTCAGGAAAAAATGCCAGTTACGGTTGCCTTTGTTGGGACCAGTGATTTGGAGAATTGTTTCTTTGTAAGAGCAAAAGGGAATAGTATGGAACCAAAGATTCAAGATGGGGATCTTGTTTTAATTCGCCAGCAGCCTAGTTATGATGAGTCAGATTTTGTTTTTGTAGTCCATAATCAGCTTCCTAAGCTCAAAAAAATCATTAAACAGGAAAATAAATTTATGCTTGAGTCTATCAATCGTTTCTTTAATAAAGTTGAGATCAGTCCTTATGATGAAACAAAGGTAATTTGAGTTGTCAAAAAAATTATCAAAAGTATGTAGTTTCTACTTGGGATATTTCATTGTTTCTTGGAGACATTAGGGGAGAAAAAGGAAAAAAGTCTGACTTTTTTGACTTTTTTTTTATTTTATTTATACTTGGAATAAGGAATTTTATCTCCTCTGCTATAAAAAATGCCAGAAACAGATGTAAATAAGCAAGCTGAAGCTCAAACTTCAAAAATTGAGGAAGCCAACAAATCTGAGCAAGCAATGTCTGAAACAAAAAATGATGTACATGCATTGCAGCAGAATGTAGAAACTACAGGTCAAATCACAGGGCAAACCGATGCTTTGAAATTCTCTGTATTTTTAAATCTTGATTTAAGTAAGCAGGAGCATTTTGATCAGGTGACTGATATGCTTTTGAAATACTTTAAACAGATCAAGAAAGATAGCAATTTTTGGCAAAGAAATTTCTGAAAAGTCAGATATACTCCTGATGCAAAAGATGCTCTTATCAACCTAAGAAAAGGCGCTAAAGATCGTATCAGACTTCTTGAGAATTATAGAGCTACAATTGAGAAAAAACAGGGACTTGTAGATGAGGTAATCCCACAAACCTATGTTATTGAGGTAACAAAAATGCTCAAGGATGTTCAGGCTTTTCATGAAGTTTCCTGAAAGGCTGCGAGCTGAATGAATGCCTCAGAGATGATCAGAAATGCGGATCACTCCTATGCTGGGGTCGTTTCTAACATTTCTCGTCAAAAAAAACATCAAGAATATCAAAACAAAATCAATAAAAAGCTATTTGAAGATGTCGTTCGCACCTTAGATTCTAGGGATCAAGCTGATATGATGAACTATTTGATTGCTGTGGAAGAAGGACAGATCAACAATCCAAGTATGGTTCAGTATTATCAACAACATAAAGCTGATATTTTGTACCTTTGTTGTCTAAATTCTCAAATTTCATCTAAAGTTTGTAGACATTACAACATTCAATGCGTGAGCCGCCAACAGCTTGGCAGACATTGGAATAAGCTTCCAGCTGGTATTCAGCAACAATTTGCTCCTGATGGAATGTACTACTTTATCAATCCTGAAGCGGTAAATAGTATTGGTGCTCAGCAACTTTGAGGAGCTAGAAAGCTACTCAGAGACGGTATTGAGGCAATCACTCCAAAGATGACACCTCGCCAGAGAGAAATGTGGGCTCAAGGAGCTGAACTCGCAATTGCTGGGGTTGCTATTTGGCAGCTAGGAAAGTGGCTTTTCGGAAAAAAAGATGGGAAATCTGGCTTTTGGTGAAAAGCTGCAACTTTAGCGCTTGTTGGAGTTGGAGGAAGTTTTGCTTCACAGGCATTTTTGGGTAAAGATCTGAAGTCAGTTTTTTGATGACTCTTGAATGGAGGGAAAGACTGGGAAGATATTAAACAAACACTTGGGTTTGGGAATAAGGAATTTATTGAGCAAGCCGTACAAAAACCACTTGATGGGCTCTATCTCTTTGGTGGGATGACCGTTGCTGAGGTTCAGAATCTCTTGAAATTAAATCCAAAATCTGAAATATATTTTGCACTTGAGAGAAAATTCTCTGGAGATAACTCTCCAAATGGAGTAGAAGCAATGAGAATTTTGAAGCAGTTAGATAAAAATGATCCAAGTCCTCAGCTCCAAGCATATTTTAATGCGATTACTGGAAATCCATACACCGGAGATCCAAATGCGAAAATAGAATCACTTGCTGATATCAATGCTGTGAATTTGAATAAAATAAAGACCTTGCTCAAGGAATATCCAGCTCTTGAACAAGATGAAAGTAAGCAAAATGAACTTATGAATAGACTAAAAACTGATAAAGACTTTTTATCTGGAAATGTTGAAAGTATTTTAGCATCAGGTTTCTTTAAACTGAAAGAAGAATATCAAACAAAATTCTGACTTCAGATTGATGGGCTTCCGATCAGCTTTGAGGAAAAACTTGCACTCCGTCAAGAGCTTCATAGGATTGAAAATACAGTCAATGTAAATATTCAAGGATTTGAGCTAGAAGCTCATGGAGAAGAAATCGTACTAAAAGCAGGTGGCAATAGAGAGGTAAAACTCAATATTAAAAATAAGACCTTAGATGGACTAGTTAATACTGCTGGTAGCGAGATTCCTTTTGAGACAGCTGAAGAAGCACTCAGGATAGGATTCCTCATCTTAACTTTAAAATGAAAGATTATTGGTCAGGAACTTCATTCAGATAAATTAAAGAAAGAAGATTTTGGCTGGCCGTTCGATCTTTCCGATGGGATAAGCCAGATTTGGAATGGAATTTGAAGCATTGTCTTTAAAGAGGCCGGGGGTACTCAAAGGGTTGTAATGGGAGACTTGATTCCTTTTTGGTCAACTATGGATAGAAAATATCCAACCATTGAAAAGGGGGACAATAGAAAGTTTCTTATTGCTCACCTCAATAAGATCTGGGAATTAGAAGCACCAAATAACTAAAAAAATCTGATTTTATACTTTTATAGACTATGAAAATGGCAATTACAAAGATTGATTGGAAAGAAACTGGGAAAAAATTTAGCGAAGCGATGAATAAAATCAAAACTTCAACAAAAACTACAGCTGCTGCGATTGCACTTGCACTCTGAACAGCTAGCTGCGATTGGCATCCAATGACCGTTTCTGTTTTTAGCGGCGCTCAGTGAGATTATGAATCCGGAGCGAGCGAAAGAGCCGTCACAGCACAGGAACAGCAAGTTAATGCAAAAAAAGAAGCATTTAACGCCTATCTTGACCAATATAACGATCTACAAAAAAAATTGGTAGATGACAACTCAAGAGGAGATAAGCAGTCTGCAAAACAGACAAATAAAAGCTTGGCTAAACTCGCTGGAGTGCTTGCTGATCTTGAACAAGAAATCAATGAGGAAGAAGCGGAACTCACAGACTTGAGAGAATACTATACTAGAGGAGAGCAAAAATACAACGAAGAATATCCAGCTCAAACTCCGAATTCTAGACAATACAAGAAATATAACTAGTTTCTCCTAACTCGCATACCATCTCCGAAACTATAAAAGTAATATCATTTTTCTATAGCCTCTTGATATGTATTCAAGAGGTTTTTTCTTCCTATAAACGCTGAAATGAGCATCATCAGTGAGGATTTTGGCAGATGAAAATTGGTAATCAGCTCATCTGTGAGATAAAAAGATATTCCTGGCCTGATAAATAATCTTGTTTGTATAATCATTTGTGGCACTCAATCTATATTTTCTGAATGAAGAGGCTCTTGGTCTGGGATAAATTCCTCAACAAGTTTTGGATCAATATCTTTTGTCAGATGATCTCGCCACTTTTGTATTTCAGGATCCAGTGATGGAGTCAGATTTTTTGATTTCAAAAATCTCCAGATATATGGTAAAGACTCTAAAAACCTAATCATTGTTGTTCCAATTGGTAGAAAGATTTTTCCTTGCTGTTTTGCCTCAGCGAGGTTTTTTCGGATATATGTTGGTAGAATTAAGGGCTCAAAATGGAGTTTTTGATTGGAGATAATTTCCTCAGAAACGGGCTTGAATGTTCAAAGACCGACATGTAAGCAGAGAAACTGCATTCAGACTTTTTTTTCTTTTAATTTCTCGATAAGCTCTGGTGTAAAATGAAGTGAGGCGGTTGGAGCTGCTGCAGAACCGATTTCCTGCGCAAAAAAAGTCTGATACCACTGCTCTTTTTCTTTTTCATATTTGATATAAGGAGGCAACGGCATCTGGGCATATTTTTCTAAAAAAGAGAAAAGCTGCTCTCAATGAATCTGAAATTTAATCCCATTTTCAGTGAATTCCTGGCTTTCTAAGAAAATAGTATCAGAAATCTGAACTTTGCTGCCAGGTTTAAAATTTTTACTATCTGAAACAAGACACTCAAAAGTATTTTCTGAGAGCAGCTGATAGACAAAAACCTCTCCTTGCTCCAAAATAAGCCCTTTGCCTGAGGCTCTGATAATTTTTACATTTTGAAGCGGAATTCTTGCTTTAAAGACCTTTGTTTCATTGAAAAAAAGGAGATATTCCTGACTAAGATGATTTGGAAGATCAGAAAAAGTTGTATGGTGAAAACTGTAACTCTTATGTGAAACGTCTGGAGTTGCTATGAGAAGTTTTGCATTATGAGCTGGAGAAGCCGGAAGCTGAGCAATATGTGAGGACGGAAGATCATAATTATAGCTTGAGAGGAGGAGATCTGAACTGGTCATTTTTGAGAGAAAGGTAAAAAAGACTTTAAATGTTTCTGTTATAACTTTTAATGAACAAATACACCTAGGTATATACGACCAAAGGAAGGGAATTCCACTCCTCATGGACTATGATAGTACTGATAATTTCAGATTTTTCAAGTTTTTTTTATTACTCTCTCGACTAAAAAAATAGCTGAGAGAAAGGGAAGACAAACATTCTGAATAATCCGTATGCAACTCGGCTAATATATTCTCATAGCATCCCCTTGAATGGTCAAAAGATCACTAGAGCAAGAAAAAGAATCGAGATAATTCAGACATTTTTTTCCAGAAACGCTCCAGCGTTATGATTAAAGACTTTTATCAGTCTATATCCATCTAGTGGAGGCAAAGGGATCATATTGAATGCTGCGAGCGCAAAATTCATCACCGCAAATGTTATCCAAAATTGAATCACAAGATCTGTCTGCGTAGATAGTGCATTGAGTCCGAGTGCAAATGTTTTCATATACACCATCATAATGATGATCGCTAGAATTCCCAAAATCACATTGGTCAGCGGTCCAGCTAGGGCAACAATCAGTTCATCTCTATAGGGCTTTTTGTAGTAGCTAGGATCAATTTGTATAGGTCTCCCTCGACCAAATCCGATCAAAAAAATAAGGATAAATCAGATAGGATCAATATGTTTTATTGGGTTGGGAGTGAGTCTTCATTGGATTTTTGGTGTCGGATCACCGAGTTTATATGAGGCATAGGCATGCGCAAACTCATGTAAACTCACCGATACGATAAAGATAATTCCAATCTGAATATACGAATAAATCGGTACCATACAGCGAACAAGAGAATAAATATAAGGATTAGGCAGGTTTAACAAGTCCTTCAAATGGATTATCCGTATTGATCTGCGGTCTCTGGTCTGAAGTTTCAAGAGATGAATTCTGATTTCAGGTTTCTGTTATTGTCTGAAGTGCACCTGAGAGGTTTTCTCCACTACCAGAAACTACAGGTTCAGCCTTGATATTTCAAGAGAGATTAGGATTTGTTAATTGCTGGATATGTCTAATAAAACCAGAGATATCCTTGAGTTTTGAAAAATCAAGAACTGTATTTTGCACAAGAGTTGCGGTATGATAGAGATGATTTCTCCAGTTGTATTCATACAAATCTCCAGTATAAGCAAAACCATTTTCTAGCAAATTTGACTTCACATTTACAAAGTCAAACGGATATCACAAAACCACAAAAGGCATATCTTGAGCAAAGATCTTGCTAATCTCAGTTGAAAGTTCAGTTTTTTGTGGACTTTTTGTGTACTGTTTAAAGAGATTTGTTAGTTTTGGATTGGTATATTTTGATGGATTTACTAGCGCATCGCTTGTTGTCAGGATTTTTAAGATATCCTTTTTAAGTCCAATATTGATCGTATTGAGCAGAATATCATAATTTCCCATAACAAGCTTTGCTTCAAGTTCCTCTGGACTACTCACTTGTTCAAAAAGGAAGTATTCTAAGATACCGGCATTGGTAAGGAGTTCTCTTAGCTGCTTGATTGCAAAGTTTGATTCAAGATTATTATAATATACAACAGAGATCTTTGATACATCTGTATTTTGCTCAACTTTTGGTGCAGTTGTCGTCAAAAGATAGAGATCTATATTTGCGATAGTATAGGTTTTACCTTTAATAGTTCACTCAATAGTGTATTGATTGAGCCCATCTTTAAGATTCTTTCCAAGTTCAAGTGGATAGGTGATCTTTTTGTCAGTTTTTTTATAGTTTTTTGGACTGAAAGTATTTCCTGAAGCGTCTTTTACCTTGATTACCTCAAACTGATTTGAGAATTTAATATCAAGATTGAAGGTCTTTTCCGGCTTTTGAAGATAAAAAAGGAACTTTCTCTCTACTCCATTGATAGAAATTGACTTCTTGAGTGGCTGAACTCCACTGTCTTGGAGATCCTTTTGTTGAACTGCCTCTTCTCATTCATCAGCTGTTGAGAGACGATTGATAAACTCCTTGATATTGCTTCCATCTGAGTAAAAGAGCATAAGCAGTGGATCATTATATTTTTTGAGATATTGCTTATAATCTCCAGTATAGAAATTAGCATTGATCAATCATCAGAGTGCTCTTCTAAGTCTTACCTTCATTCTTTCAGACTTTGTATTGAAGAAAAGGGTCAAAATCTGACTTTTGATGATATTGAGCTTCTGATATCCCTCAAGAGTCACCTGATTTGCATAGGTATCTACAAGGGTATTTTTCTCCTCTAAAACTGACTTTGCGAGCGTATCAAATCCGTTATAGTTTTTGATCTGATAGAAAGCGAGGTTAGTATCTTCACATTTTGTGAGATCAAAGACAAGACTTTGACTATCGCTTGATTTTGGAGCAATTTTTCCACAACCACTTGTTACTGGATTTGCCGCAAAAATCTTCTTATACATATCACTATTCGCATGCTCTAGGACATGCTTTGGCAAAATATAGAAGCTGAAAAAGTAATTATTATCAGTTGTGCTTGTTGGGAAAACAATCTTGAGCTTATCATTCTCCTGAGAGATTTGTATATCTTGGTAAGTTTTGAGGGTTTTGATATCCCAAGCATTTTGACGAATGATATGATCATAAGTGAAGAACACATCATCAAGCGTCATAGGAACACCATCACTCCATACTTTTCCACCTGTTGAAAGATTTACATAGTAAGTCTGATAGTCCTGAGTTGTAATCTTACAAGTTTCCCCTTTAAGACCTTCAGAGTTGAGGGTAGCATATCCCACACACGCATCAAACAAAAAAGACTGATAAAACATACTCTGTCAGTCATTTTTTAGGTAAGGCAGGTAAGAAACCTGATCAAAAATTGCTTCCACAAAAGTTCATCATTTTTTAGAAGTTGATTTCGAGTTTTTTACAAGAAACTGATAACCAAGAGCCACAGTAGCAAAAAACCAGAGCACTACAATCACATAAAGAAAATAGGTCAGTGTTTTTTTTGTGGAATTAATCTCGTAATAACGATATCGCATTATTTAACATAAGGTAAAAACAGGCAGATTATTACGAAAATGATACCTGTAATAATAGCTATTTTTTGTAATTTTCATTCCATTGTTTTTTTGCTTCCATATTCGTTTCCTCCTGCAGAAGCTCCTCCTAATCCGAGACCAAGTCCACCTCCTTTTGGAGACTGGAGCAAAACACTCGCGATAAAGATAATCCCATCAAGGATAAGTCCGATAAGGAGTAGGGTTTTCATACTATTTTTACTAGAAAAAATAAAGGATAATCTGCTGACAACTATATGGATTTACTTTAGAAATGCAAGTAGGAAAAAATCCTCTTGTCAAGTAGAAAGCAAGCACCTATATTTTTAAGAGATCAGAAATCAGAATATGCTCGCACTTTGTAGAACATTTCTCAAGTGCCTCACCCAACTGTTCTGATGGAAGATTTTTAACCTGATAAATCTGCTCAGTCTTTGAAATAAAGGTATAACTTGAGGATCCGTCATTTATAATTTGATCAATTTGTCAGTCTAGCAAAAGTGGCTTTAGGATTTCTCGATCAGCATTTGAAGTTACGGCTATAGCACTTTGGATTCAAGTAGCGGAAGAAATCTTATTTTCTCCTGTTTCTACCTCGGGACTCGAAAGTTTAGCGGGACGAGAATGCAGTATCCACAAAGGCATAAGGATACCACAGAATAGAACTACTCAGAGAGAAGTCCAAAGAGAAACATTATTTTGTTCAGCACGAGTTTTTTTTGAAGATTCAGGAGATGAAGTTTTTGAAGTATTTGAATCAGTCATTTGAAATCAATAAATATATAAAAAACAATCTACTTTTATATTTTTATCATACAGATATTCTAGCACTTTACAAGGAAAATCCTACATATAAAATTATAGTTCCCAGCTAAATATTTTCAGATTTGTTAATTTTTTCTAACTTTCTCTTGATTTTTAATATGTTATGTTTATATAACATATTGTTATATATTTATAACTTTTTATCTTTTTTCTAATTGCAATGAAAAAAGCAAAAACTTTAAGGATTATCGGTATTATCCTTGCAGCTTGGGGATTCTGAGCTCTCGTAAATCTTCTAAGTCAAATTCCTTTCAACCCTTTAACACCATCATATTGACTTTTTACACTCTTTGTAGTTCTCCTAATAGGTTGAACAATACTCACACTCTATCATGCGAGGAAGATAAAAAAACAGACATGATCTGTTGAAACTGATGAGATGTTTAAGAGAATAGGTTATACCTCACTTGCAGCATCGTTTCAGCTCCTAATGTGAATCGCTCTCTTAGTATCTCTACTAGAAGGACATTTTCATTTCTTAGAAACATTCAGTGCTAATGATATATTAAGGATGGTATGGATATTGTGACTTGTATTACTAGGATTAAATTCACGATATTTTTCAAAACATCCAGATAAAATCTGACTTTAATCTTTTTTGTAAACAAATGAAAAATCGTATCAAAGAGCTGAGAGCTCAGTATAATTTAACTCAACAAGACCTCGCAAATGAGGTCAGGGTAAGAAGGGAAACGATCGTATTTCTCGAGTTAGGGAAATACAATCCCTCACTAAAACTTGCATTTCTGATTGCAAGGAGGTTTGAACGCAATATTGAAGAGGTATTTTATTTAGAAGCATCAGATCTCTGAGTTGAGACTGAAAAGTAAATCAAAAAACTGATTTCAGTGAAATGAAGTCAGTTTTTAATTTTTTCTAAATGAGAACTCCACTCCCAAGCAAGAGCGAGAGATTGACTTGAAAAGATTGAGGATTTTCGTACCTTTTGAGGTACATTTTATCATTGATAAGCAGTATGCAGGAAGTTTCAAGAGCATTGATTTTTGATTCAGTATTTGATCCCTACAAATGAGTTCTCGCCTATGTAAAGGTAGTAGATGGCTCTTTTTCTGCTGGAGATGAAGTATATTTGATCCACTCGGATAAAAGCTTTTTCCCAACTGAAGTAGGATATTTCACGCCAGAATATACACCAGATAAATCACTTAATGAAGGCCAAATCTGATATATTGTGACTGGGCAAAAATCAGTGAGAGACGTACAAATCTGAGATACCATCATCAAAGCAAAGGTCTGAAAAAACGAGACAAAAGATGAGTATCATCAGTTTTTGATTCCTGGTTTTAGGAAGGTTACTCCCTATGTATATGCTGGAGTGTACCCTATTGATTCGACTGAATATGATAAACTCAAAGACAGTCTAGAAAAACTCTCACTCAATGATAGTGCTGTTGCCTACGAAATGGAAGATAGCAAGGCTTTGGGACTAGGATTCCGCTGTGGATTTTTGGGGATGCTCCATATGGATATTATCAAAGAGAGACTTTTCCGTGAGTACGGGCTTGATACCATTTTCACGATACCAACCGTAATGTATCTGGTTAAATCTAAAAACCTCTCAATCCCTCTCATCAAAACCTGAATGAATATCAAATGACTGATTCAAACTGGACTCTATCGCGAAATCCTGAAAATGGAGAAGTTTGAGCTCACTACAAGCGAGATCGAACACCTAGAACATTCAGAATGAATTTTCGGAACTATGCTCGAAAATCCAAAGTTCAAAAAGCTGGCTGAAATTTTGAATCCTTGGATTGTGGTAAAATCAGGATCTGATATGATTGATCAAGGGATGATTGAAACGATTTTGGAACCGATTGCGAATGTTGAGGTTGTAGGACCAGAAGAATATGCAGGGAATATCATGGCACTCTCTCAGGAATATAGATGAAAACTCAAAAATATGGAATATATTGATGCAACCAGAGTTGTTTGGCATTATGAGTTGCCGATGGGAGAGATTATCGTTGACTTCTATGATCGTCTCAAATCTGCGACCAAAGGATATGCGACCATGAACTATGAATTTAAGTGATATACACCTGATGATCTGGTGAAACTCGATATTTTTATCAATAATGAGAAGGTTGAGGCATTAACTTGGGTTGTGCACTATGATAAAGCATATTACCTTGGTCGTGAAGCAGTAGAAAAATTAAAAACACTGATTCCAAAGCATCTGTTCGCGATTCCACTCCAAGCGGGACTTGGAAATAAAATCATTGCTCGTGAGACGATCTCTGCAATCAAAAAGGACGTTCTTGCTAAATGTTACTGAGGAGATGTGAGCAGAAAAAGGAAACTCCTCCAAAAGCAGAAAGAAGGTAAGAAAAGAATGAAGGCTATCGGAAGTGTTGAGGTACCTACTGAAACATTTGTGAAAATGATTACAAGGGAGAACTAAACAGTCTCATATATCAGGAGCAATTATATTCAGAAAAAATAAAATTGCAAGAGAAAAATAGTGTTTTTT